>CBJLAJ010000207.1:0-6761 GCA_966421005.1 uncultured Paraburkholderia sp. | reverse complement strand
TCTCCCCGGAATCGTCCGCGGCGTACTGCATTCGGCCGATGGCGAAGGCGACGGATGCAGGGTATTGCATACGGCCCGTCGCGCCGGCAGACGACAAGGTCTTGCTGTCTTGACCCCACGCGGGCGGCGAATACGGTCCGCGGCTCTTGCGCCGCGGGCTCGTATCGCCGACCGATGCCGCGAATTCAACCCATCGGGATGGATTCGCACGGGCATTGGGTTACGGTTGACCCATATCAACGAGCTGTTCCCGGGCTGCGCGAAGATTGCGTCGTGGCCATCGCATCCTGATGCAACGTGCCACGAACAATGCAATCGGCGCGATGACGCGGGAGGCGGCAAATGGGAGTCGGCATGCAGATCGTGTACCTTGGGTTCCCCGGGGCGGCACGCATAGAAGCCGAGGCCGCTGTACAACTGCTGCGTCTCGAACGGTTCGCCAGCATGCTGGGAGGCTGTCACCTCGCGATCGAAGCGACTTCGGCGAATCAGCAGACGGTTTTCGACGCGAGGCTCGATCTCGTCACGCGCAGCGGTCAGCTGTTACCGATGCCTCACTGCTCGCACGAGGACCCTGAAGCTGCGGTACGCACTGCCTTCGACCATGCCGAGCGCGCGCTGGCGAGCCGCGACGGCAGTCCTCCGTGGCCGGGTGCCGTAAGCGCGTGAGCCTATCGGGGCGTACATCGGCAATGCCACGCGGCGCCCTGCAGCGAGCGCTTCACGCGCCTCGGCGGCGCTGCGTGTCAGCCTGCGGCGGCACCGTCGTTCTTATCGCGGGCGAGCTGCGCAATGGTCTCCATCGCGAGGTCGAATTCGGTGGTTTTGTCGAAGAAATAATCGGCGCCCGCGGCGGCGCTCGCTTCGCGGAAGACGGCGCTCGCATAGTTGGTCAGCACGATGGTGACGATGGAATCCGTGCGGTCACGCAAAGCATGTAAAAGATCGATGCCGTGGCTATCCGTCAACCGCAGATCGACGATCACCGCATCGGGCTCGGTTGCTGCGATGCCGCGAAGCGCCGTTTCCACGTCCTCCGCCTCGCCGACGATCAACCCCGCCCCCACGGGCGGCTGAATCCGTTCGGCTAGCCGCTTGCGCAGGAGCACGGAGTCTTCGACGACGAAAACCTTCAAGGGCATTGGCATGGGTGAACTCATGCCTACAAGTATCGTTCGCCGTCAGGCGGCTGCAAATCGGCCAAATAAGAAGATCGCGTAGGCGTTGACGAAGTGACCTGTAGGACGTTTCCTACCTTGCATCGATCGCGCATCGATCCGCCAATGAGGCTGTTCGAGGAACCGGTTTCTATTCACATTTGGTCGCTGTCGTCGAACAACTTATGTTGGATGGCATAACGTACGAGCGCCGCTTCATGCGGCATCTGCATCTTTTCGAGAATGCGCGTTTTGTAGGTACTCACGGTTTTTGCGCTGACGCAGAGCTCGTGCGCGATTTCCGTGATGGTCTGGCCCGCGGCGATGCGCCGGAAGACGTCGAACTCGCGATCCGACAGTCGCTGGTGGGGTGCCATGTCGGTGGGCTCGTTCAGACTTTGCGCCAGACGCTCGGCCATCGACAGGCTGACGTAGACGCCCCCCGCGGCGACTTTCGTGACAGCCGCGACGAGCTCCGTGCTCGCGCTTTCCTTCGTCAGATAGCCGGAAGCACCCGCTTTGAACGCTCGCACGGCATACTGCTGCTCGGCGTGCATGGTCAGCACGAGGATGCGCAATGTCGGCGTCTCGTCCTTGATCTGTTTGACGAGCTCGACGCCCGTACGCGGGCCCGGCATCGACAGATCGAGCACCAGGACATCGGCCGGCGTGCCTCTGACGAGGTTGACCGTCGTGGGGCCGTCGTAGGCTTCGCCGGCGACTTCGAAACCGCTCGTGTTTTGCAGGATATGCCTCAGACCGTCGCGCACGAGCGTATGGTCGTCGGCCAATAGAACCTTGGTCATGGCAGCGCCTCTTCCTGTTGTATTGCTGCAAGCGGCAGTATGACTGTTATCGCGAACCCGCGCCGGGCGGCGGTTTCGATTTCGACGGAGCCACCCAGCATATGGGCGCGCTCCCGAATCCCCAGTAGTCCGAAAGTCTTTTCCCCGTGGCCTTCGGTGTCTTCAGGGGAGGCGCCGCGTCCGTCGTCGGCAATCCGAAGCCGGCATCGGTGGTCCGCCACCGTAAGCTCGACGCTCACACGCGTCGCTTCCGCGTGCCGGACGACGTTCGTCAGCGCCTCCTGCATGATACGAAAGAGCGCGGTCGCCCCGTTGCGCGAGAAAAGGACGTCGCCCGGCTCGATACGACGCTCCACCTCGATGCTGTAGCGCGTCGTGAAATCGTTGAGCAGCCACTCGATGGCGGGTAACAGCCCCAAGTCGTCGAGCATGACGGGCCGTAGATCCGCGGCAATGCGGCGGACCGAGCCGACCGTCGTATCGATGATGCGGCGCATGCCTTGCAACTGGGTCAGGACGGCGGGCGGTACGCCGTCCTGGGCGCCAAGAACCTGCTGTACCGATGAAATATCCATCTTCAGCGCCGTCAGCTGCTGCCCGAGATCGTCGTGGAGTTCCCGCGCGATGCGAGTCTTCTCGTCTTCGCGCACGTTCTGCAGATTGGCCGAGAGTTCGCGCAGCTCCTGGCGAGATGCCTTCAGTTCGTTCTCGGCTTTGACCCGCTCGGCGACATCGCGCAGCATGACGGTGTAGAACTTGCGTTGTCCGTCGCCGTCGGCGATCTGCGAAATCGACGCTTCCATCGGGAATTCCTCCCCGTTGGCGCGCAACCCGGTGAGCACGCGTTGCCGCCCCATCTGGCGTTCGGTGACGCCTGTCGCGCCGAACTGATCGACGTGTTTTCGGTGCATTTCGCGGTAGCGCTCTGGAATGAAGCGATCGAGCGTGCCGCCGATCGCATCCATGGCAGAGCAACCGAAAATACGTTCGGCCATCGGGTTGAAGATGACGATGCGCTGCGCCTCGTCGAGCGTGATGATCGCTTCCGAGGAAGCCCGCACGATGGCCATCATGCGGGCTTCGTTGAGGGAGGACAGGGAGCGTGCCACGCCCGCCGCGGCAAGGGTTTCGCCACGGCGATACGCAAATGCCAAGGCGGTGACGCCCGCGATCAGCGCCGCGAGCAAGCCCGATGCGATGAACGCCCCCGTGGCGAAGCCGAGCGGCGCGCTCAAAAGCGGGTCGTCGGTCGCATAGCCGACAGTGATGACTTGCCCGCCGAAGCGTAGCTTGTCCGTATGCCGAAAACGCGCGGACGGGTCGGACAGCGCAGGCGGGTCCGTCAGCGATGCGGCGGGCGGATAAAGGGAGACGGCAGGCGTGCCCGTCGCAACACGCATATCGACGCGGGGAGACCGGGCTGCGACGCTGGCAAAGAGATATTCGGTGTCGACTTGGGCAAAGACGAAGCCCGCCAGCTCGGCGCGCCGCGCCGAGGCCGAGATCGGGGCCGGTGTGTTCCGGTAGACAGGCAGGTACATATCGACGCGTGCGCGCTGCGCGCGATCGGCACTGTCGATATCGTCGTCCCGCTGGGACGCATGTATGCTCAGCGCGACTTGTCCCGAATCCGCCGCCCGTTGCAATGCGGCGAGCGTATCCGGCCGGGTGTCGATTTGCAGCTGGCCTGTCCCATCCGGGCGGCGCGGCCACATGAGCACGACGTTCGCCGCGGTGCCGGTTGCGAGTTCGCGACTCGAAACGTTCGCATAGCCGAGCGTGCGCACGCACGGTGGGGCATCGTCAAGCGCCAGGTGGGCGATATAGCGTTCCCATGTGTCGATGTTCGGGAGCGTGTCCTGTGCCCCGATAAAGCCGCTTGCCCCGCGCACGATGTGGGTGCACATCTGGAGCTCGCGATGCAAGTCCACCGTCAAGCGGCTCGCGGTCATCTCGAAGCGCTCTTGCGCCGTATCGATCAGGCGTTGCCGCACGAGACTCGTTGCCACCAACGTGATCAGAAAGACGAGGCAAGCCGCGACGGCCGCCGCGAAAAGCGGCTCGCGGGAACGGCCCGACAGGCTCTGGAGGCGGCCGGGCGGCGCGGCAGGGGGCGGCGATGAAGCGGCGTCTGGCATGCGATGGTCTTTTGGCGGTCTGACTTCGAACGGCCGAGTAGGGCCCGGGATCGATCAGATGCTCGCGTGTTTTCCGGCCCACGCGGTCAGCGGCGACTTTGGGCGAAATTGTGCGCGAATTACGGTCGCCTGCCAATGGCGGAACGCCGTGGCCGTTATGGCGGAAAATGGGGAAGGGCAGTCGAGACCGTCGCCGGAACGCGCTCGCCCACTTTCCAGGGCGAACCGCGACGATAAAAAAATCCGCTCATGCTGAAACGAGCGGATAACCATGCGAAAGAGCGGAGCCGCATGGACGGAGAGGGGCTCGATACTACGAGCAACCACCCGGCACGAGGAAACGGGTCGCGAATCCCGTTGAACCGCAGTCTAGGATGCGGCAAGCGGTGCCGCGTTGACGCAAATCAATCGATTCCGCAAGAGCCTCAGACCGCTTCTTTCTCGGCCAGCGCAGCGCGCAGCGCGTCGACGAAACGGAGAAACGAGGCAAGCGAGCCTGCAACGCTCTGATAGGTCTCGCGCCCGATGCGCCCGTCGAGCGTCACCAGCAGACCGTTGTCGCGTGCGAGCTGGACGATTTCCTCGATCTCGCTCGCGCGTGCGTCTTTCGTTATGTAGTCCGACATGGCGTGTCTCCGTGGCGCACCGGTATCGCGGTTCCGTTTGTGGTGGTTCCAGTATCGGTGTCGCCCGACGCCTTGAAAATCAGGGCGGGCTGAATCTGGCGTAAGCGGCGCGCGCGCCGGTTGTCGGGATTTGCCTACAGCGCTGCGCTTTGACGCGAATCAATGTGGGGGCCGAGACATGCCCGTAAAGTGGAATCGACGGTTGAACCGACGGGACGTCGGTTCAACGGGTGTGCGCATTTGCGCATCGAGGAGATCGATCGTGTACACAAACATCATGCTGGCCGTGGACAACAGTGCGTCTTCGCGGCGGGCCACCGAGGAGGCCGTGCGCATGGCCTCGCTCGCAAAAGCGACCGTGCACGCGGTTTATGTCGTCGACAAATCGGCGCTTTTCAACTACGGCGGCTACTACGATCCCGAGGCGCTGCTCGATGCGATGCGCTCGGAGGGCAAGCAAGCGCTCGATGAAGCGCATCGGGCATTGAGCTCGGGCGCGGTACGCAGCGAAGAAGAGATCGTCGAGACGGAAAACCTGGCCGACCATGTCGAGAATGCTTTGCAGCGCTACGCGCTGCGCTGCGGCGCCGATCTCGTCGTGATGGGAACGCATGGCCGTCGCGGTGTCCAGCGGCTCGTACTGGGCAGCGTAGCGGAGCGGTTCCTGCGGTTTTCCACGTGCCCCGTCATGCTCGTACGCGGCGAGGATAGCGAATAGCCTCGATCACAAGCGAATTGCGCAGCGCATCAAAGGCGGGCGAGTTCGCGCACCGCGTCTCGCACCCGCAGCGCTTCGGACGACTTGTCGAGAACGAGGCGCGCACCGAGCTTGAGGCACGCCTCTTTCATTTGCGGGTAGATTGCGTTCGTCAATACCACGGCGGCGATGCCGGGCGCATGTTCGCGCAGCCACCTGAGCACGGCCAGACCGCTCGTCCCCGATTTGAGCTGTAAATCCACGACAACGATGTCCGGCTGCGTGAGGCCGATGCCGGCGCAAGCGCTCTCGGGCTCATCGGCCGTTCCGACGACTTGCGTCCCGGCGACGGAGCGCACGAGCTCGGCGATGTGATCGCGGATGATCGGATGATCCTCGACGAGAAACACCCGGACGGCAGGTAGCGGCTGGTTCGAATTCATGAATTCAGTGTCGCCGAATGCGTCGAAGTTGCAAATCGGTGCAGGACGCAATTGCTGTGCGCATTCGTGCCGCCTTGTCGGATATCGCTGACAGCGTCCGCCAGCCAAGTTGGCAAGCATTGTGCTGGAGATTAGACTGGCTAAACTCGTGACATCTCTCACCCTGGGGTATTCGTGGATTCACGCCCGCAATTCATGCATGGCCGGCGCGCGGCTTCGTCGATTGACCGTGTATCGGGCGACGAGCGATATCGCACGCTCGTGGAGGCGATCAACGATTACGCGATTTTTCTGCTCGATGCCGATGGGTTCATCGCGACCTGGAATGGCGGCGCCGAGCGGATCAAGGGCTACAGTCCCGATGAGATCATCGGGCGCCACTTTTCCGTGTTCTATCCCGCCGAAGACGTGACACGGGGCTACCCTGACGAGGAACTCGCCCGCGCCGCCGCCCACGGCCGCTGGGAAGACGAAGGCTGGCGTTTGCGCAAGGACGGGAGCCGTTTCTGGGCCAATGTCGTCATTACGGCATTGCGCGACAAGCAGGGCGTGCTCACGGGCTATGCCAAGATCACGCGCGACATGACGGAGCGCCGCCGCCACGAAGAGCAGGTTCGGCAAAGCGAAGAGCGGCTGAGAAGGCTCATGGATTCCGTAGAAGACGGGATCTTCATGCTCGATCCTCACGGGCACGTCACGAGCTGGAACGCGGGTGCGACGCGGCTCAAGGGCTTTGGCGCATCGGAGATCATCGGTCAGCATTTTTCGCGCTTTTACCCGATGGAAGATATCGTGGCCGGCAAGCCGCAGGCCGAACTCGCGGCAGCGGCCGAGCACGGCAGCACAGAGGACGAGAGCTGGAGTCTGCGCAAAGACGGTTCGCGTTTTTGGGCC
>CBJLAJ010000206.1:0-6762 GCA_966421005.1 uncultured Paraburkholderia sp. | reverse complement strand
GAAGTCTCCGCAAAATCGGCGGCATTCGCTACTGCGGGGATTCTCGGGCGGATACCTTTGAGCAGAACCTCCCACTCCTCGAACGGCTTGCGGTGCTTGTAGGTCTTATGTGCACGGCCATCGACGATGGTCGTCTGCTTCCCACTCTTGCCATATGCGTAGGCTCCGGCATAGAACGGATTTCTTAGCACTGAGATCACGTTACGGTAACGTATCAGCGTCCAGTCGAAGTGGGTCAGGGTCCTACCATCGGTCGGACGTGGAAAGTGGACTTGTTCGGCCCGTAACGACAGGAAGGCCTGCCGTGCGCTACCCAGTTCGCGAAAGCGAGTAAAGATCAGGCGTATCACTACCTGCAGCCGTTGGTTGGGATCAAGACCCAGGCCGACCTCACGATGCCACAGGTAGCCAATCGGCACGCTTATGCGCAATTCACCGCGCTGAGCCTTGGCACGCGCGGCATCCAGCATGCGCGTTCGAAGCACGTTGAGCTCAAATTCGCTAATGCTGCCCTTCATGCCGAGCAGCAACCGGTCATTCGGCCGGCAGGGATCGTACACGCCATCAAGGTCGATGACCCGCGCCTCGACGAGACCACACAGTTCGAGCAGATGGTGCCAGTCGCGCCCGTTACGGGCAAGACGTGATGCATCCAGGCAAAGGACAGCGCCGACTTCACCGGCACAGAGCAATGCCACCAGGCGCTCAAAGCCGGGCCGGGCCACCGTTCCGCTCGCCGATCGACCCAGATCATCGTCGATGACCTCGATATCGCGAAACCCGCGGCGCTTTGCTTCTCCCACAAGCTCGTACTGGCGACGCTGGCTCTCGAGGTTCATCTGGACCTGGGCCTGCGTCGACTGACGAACATAAACTACCGCCTTGCGCTGGAGAAGGGGCGCCGGCAAACGATCAGCGTTCGTCATCGTCACGCTCCTTCCCGGTGGTTACGCCGGCGGCTTGGATCAGCAGGCTTGCAAGATGCAGGATTACCTTTGCGCGCTGCGCCGCGTTCATTCCCTGAAGCTCGGCGTTGTCGAACACCATGCTCATCTGGCGCGGCGTCACCGCCGGCGATTGCGGTCGTGCTGGAACACCCCTTGGCAGCTGGCCCATTGCGTTTCTCCCGGACGATGGTGGAACCGTCCGGCGAGTTTGCTCGCAAGCGCCGATCAACAAGCAGCCGATGCAGGGCGCATAGCACCGCCACGGTAACCCTCGGCTCGCCGAGCTCCATGGCTGAACACACGGCCCGATCGAGCATCCATGCCGCCACCACCTTGACTACGCCAGGGCCGGCTTCGATATGCACGACGCGGCCGCCGCTACGTTGCTCGACGTCTCGAACCTTGAGGCGGTGACCATACAACGGATGCCAGCGATAATGGACTTCAACTTCCTGCCCGATATGGGCAGAATGAGCGCGAGCTTGCGACTGGCCGCTCGAACTGGCTGTTCGCCGGCTCACTGCGCGCGGGGCAACGTGCAGCCGCGATCATGAGCCTGATCCGGTCGGCGCAGCTTAACGGCCATGATCCGTACGCCTACCTGAAAGACGTGCTCACCCGACTGCCCACGCATCGTGCCGACGACATCGCGTCGCTGCTTCCGCATCGCTGGTCGCTCGCCGCGGCTTGATCAGCGGTACCTCACGAGCCTCGGTGCCTTTACCGGGGGCTTACCAAGGAAACACCGTTTGGCAGGTACACATTCAGTGAGAACACCGCAGCCGATTTAGCCGGAGTGGGGGCAGCCGCAGAGGTGACGACCTGCATAAAGGCTGATTCCTCAGGCACGGAAGCCGTCGACAACTCGACGCGAGCCTCTCGTGGCGACTCCGTCGCGGAGCTGACTATCTCGCCCGCGGCTTGTTCGCGCTGATACTTGGAAATCCACGTCCGAACGAGGTTCGGATTGATATCGTGCTCCATGGCCGTCCGCGCGATCGACACCCCTGGCTTCAGACACGCCTGTATCAACTCGCGCTTCGCATCCTCGTCGTACTTGCGCCGTCCGTCTCGCTTGCGATCGACCACCAACCGGCTTTGCAAACCACCGTGTTGCTCGTTCATGCACACCTGTCCACGCTCATTGAACATGGACACGTAGCCTCAATGAATCAGCCTCGCCGTGCAATGGCGTCCTTCAAAGACCGCTTACGCATGAGATGCTGTACGTGAAAACGAGGCAGGGTCAGAACATGGCTAGCGGAATTAACGAACTGCAACAGCTCGCGCCACCGAGATAATTTCCCCTCGAGCGCGACAGCTGGTTCAATCCAAAGCGGAAATGCGCCTGCATGCGCTGATCGGCTGCTGCGCCCAATCACGCAACCGCGCCGCCACGCCGCAAAATTCGCGCCCCAGTTCGTCAACGAATGATTCCGACAACCTGTCCGCCCGATAGACAAGCCGGCCGGTCAAACGGTCGCCCCCGTCGTTCATGTGGATCTTGATGTCCGCGCCATGATCGATTCGCTCGAAAGACAAGGGGCTGACCTCGGCCCCTTCCAGCCTCAGCGAACGGTCCAGTCGATTGCCATGAAGCGTAAAGTGAAAATTCGGGGGCGTCTTTTCCATGTCGATTTCCGGACGCAGCGCGTCGACCAACGTATCAAATGGCATGTGCAGAAACGCCTGGGACCGGGCGACGGACGCTTGCGCGAGCCCTGCGAGCTGACCAACAGTCGTGTCGGAAGAAAACTGGCATCGAACGTAGAGTGGCGCCCATAACATGCCGATCATCTGAGCAAACTCGGCGTGGTCTCTGGCGCTGCCCGCCGCGCGAATGGTCATGTCCTGCATGCCAAGACGACGATAAATTACGATGTTCCAGGCCGTAATCAGTGCCGCGTAGTGGCTGCATCCATGATCCGCGGCAAATCCCGCTACTGCGGCGCACGCCTTTTCCGAAAACGGAATTCTGTAAGAGCCGCGCATGAGGCCTGGCCCACCGCTCGTTCGTTCGGCGGGAGCGAAAGAAATCGTTGTGTCGGCACCTGCCATCGTCTGCCGAAACGCGTTGACCGCCTCCCCGACGATCTCGCCGGACAGTTGCGCGTCGAGCCATGCAAGATACGTCGACTGCTGTGGGGCGGGTAGCGCGGGCGTCGCGCTTCCTGTCGCAAGGATCTCCGCATAAACGGCCGATACTTCTCTTAGCCATAGATGCAGACCTGGCCCGTCCAAAATGATGTGATGAGCACAGATGACCACCAGCCAGTCGCGACGTCCCAACTCGGCCAGCACCACCCTGTAGAGGGGCGCACGGGAAAGGTCGATCGTTTGCTCGATCAGGTCCGACGAAAGGCGGGCTGACAGCGTGGCAATATCCCAGGGCAATTCCTTGTCGTCTATGTTGAGGCAGCGTATGCCAGCTTGCGCATCGGGATCCAGCCGGCGCTCGACAGCGGCGCCCTCGTGCACGAAATTGCAGTGCAGTGCCTCGTGACGGCGGCCCACAATGTCGAAGCTTTGCCTCAGCGCCGGGAGATTCACGTCGCCCGTGACATGGAAAGACGCCTCGACGTAGAGCGATGGGTTCGCCGGATCGCGACGCGCTTCCGCATAAAAGTGGCGCTGCGCGCCGGTCAGCCCCGGCAGAAAGTCGACGGCGTTCCGCGCGTGGTCGGCGGTTCGGATCGAATCGTCCGGTGATATCGGTGCCAGCACCGCTACAGCGGCGGCACACTCGCTGATCGTCGGCCCCATGTAGACCGCTCTGATCGGAAGCCGCCGATGCCAATGCTTCTCGATCCAATTGAGGAACTGCAAGACATGCAGCGACGTCGCGCCTTTCGCGAGTATGTTGTCGGTCTCGGTCAGTGTGTCGACGGCTAGAATGCGCCGCCAGAACGTCGCGATCGCTTCGCTCGAGGGTGGAGGTGTCATGTCGTTCCTTCGGTTGAACCCTTCTGAAGGGTGCCGGAAAGCACGTTCGCACGGTGCAACGCTCGGCGTAGTCCGGCCTCCATCTCGTCGAGATGTCCGGCGTCAACGCCTTTGAAGAAATATCGAAGCATGCTTGCCTCGTGGGCGGTAAGCCGGCCTTGTAGCCCATTGATAAACCCCTGGGCCCGGACTGAATGGACAAAATTCCATGTGATCGACACGCTCGCCGTGAGCGTCAGGACGTCGTGATACCAGCCATCCGGTATGAAGAGAATCTCTCCGGGCTGGAGCACGATCTCGCCTTCGGGTCGTGCATGATCGCCCATCGGAAACATCTGCTTGTCCGGGTGCATTGGATCGAAGAAGGCACCATCGCACTCGAGCTTCGATGCCGCATCGGGCGAATAAAGCGTGACTCGCTTGGTGCCCTGCAGTTGGCAAATGATCGCCTGCGTTCCTATCGGGTCACGATGCAGCCGTGTGCGGCAGCCGGCGGCACTGATGAAAATGCCCTTGTACGGGAATGCGTCTCGCGTGACGTCGATCCCCTGACCTTTCCTGGAAGGCGGCAGACAATACGACGACTTCGGCACAAATGACGGATGCGCCCATTCGCGCTCGATCATGCGAAACACCGCGTCCGACCAGACGAAATCGACATCCCTGAACTGGGCATACCATCTCACGTAACCAGGAAGCGAACCGTCGTCCTGGCTTTCCTTGTTTGCGCGCAAGTAAGCGCGCAAACTACAAACGTCGATCAGGCCGAACAGGCTGTCATAAACCTGGACCTGCTCGTCGCCGCATATGGTCGCAAAATACTGAAGCGCCGGCTTCAGGTAAATGCCCCATGTTTCCATCTCGCCAGCGACGATGACAGGCTGATTGGTCGCCAGATAGCGCGAGAGAAACGCCTGTTCGGACAGTTCGCCGCATTTCGCTATTGCCATCGGTCTCTCCCGACGCCGCCGGGCCGATCCCGCGGCATCACGTTCTTCTTACCGGCGGCCATCGCCGCCGCTGCCACCGGTCAGCCTGCCCTGGCGTTGATCGAAATCGAAAGGCGCAAGGTCGACAAAGCGGCACAGCACGTTCGTGGTCAACCTGAACACATCATGATCGCGACCGCTACAGCCCAGTGCGCCGGCGTAAGCGATCGAGCCGGTCGAAAAAACGGCGCCGCCACCGGGAATGGCGAAGAAAACCATCTCTGCGCGGACAGATGCATTGAGCAATGCATCCGTCGCACCGTGCGGAACCAGGACTTCCTCGCCCGCCTGTTCATAGGTATTCGAATGATTTTCGCTGCGGGCGATCACGATCGCTTGGGGTGGCGTACCCAGTTCATCGCTACAGGCATCGATCTCGATCCCCGCCGCGCCCCCCTTCAACATTCCGTAATCGCCGAAAACTTCGCCGCGTATGCCTTCGAACATCCACGCCAAGCACGGATCGTACGACGCGCACGTGCGCCGATAGTAGCTGCAACGATCGAAGCCCTGCGCGACAAAGCCCACACCGACCAATCTTTGTGGCGCCCGGCCCGCGTGCCGCCACAACCCGCCGCGCTCACCGTTAAAGCTCAAATGCAGTGCGCCCGGCTCCGCATCCCAGGCGCGCACGCCATCTGCTCGGCGAACCTCGATCACACCGCTGCGCTCGGGATGAAACGCGATGCGCCAGTAAAAGCCGTTGCCCCCCATGTACATCAGCCGGCCGCCCGCTCGGAGATAGCACTCGAGCGCATCGAGCATCTCACGTGACGCGTATTCGGGATGCGATCCGGTAATGACGGTCGCGTAAGGCGCGAGCAAAGCTGCCTGCTCCGCATGCAAGTCTTCATCGGTGACGACGTCATAGGCCACGCCAAGCTTTTCAAGCCAATCGACGATGAAAAGGTCGACATTGAAATTCCACAAACGTCCGTCCGGCCGGATGTTCTGCGCCGGTCGGTGCCGGCTCGCGTAAGCGACACCGCTTCCATCGCTATGGCGATCGTAAGTCGACAGCCCCATTTCCGGCGTGTCGAGGAATGCGACGTCGACGGCGTCGAGCAACGGCAGACACCCATGCAAACGCTCGCTCGCAAGCGAGGAAAAACGAGCGCGATGATTCTGGTAGGCGATATAGGTGGCGGTCGGAAGCAACAGCAGAATACGCGCAGCCGTCTCGTTCGCTTTGCCGCGCGGTGGCCGTACGACAAACGGTATCCAGAATTCGCTCACATCACTGGTCAGATGCGCCGCATAGACACCCGATCGCAACGAGCTCGGCACGACCCATTCGAAATCCGGCGCCCAGCAAGCGTCGACCAGATCATCGTCGTGAAAATGAATCGCGCCGTAGCGAGCGGGGGCAAGCGGCCACGCGAACACTTCGCCGTCCCAATCGTGGCCAGGTACGGCACGGGTCGGTTGATTGATCAATATTCCGTGGTGCTGCCGCGGCCCGAGATCGGTAACCGCGTCGCCCGATATTCCCTCTGCGAAGTCCCACGCCGCCACCACACGCTCCGCCAGATCGGCGCGTTCCGGCCAGGCATCCAGCAGCGTGATTTCGTCACGCGCAAGCGGCCCACGCGCAACGCGCGGTCGCGCAATACAACCGTTGAAATGACAGACGAACCGCCAGCCTTCCCACGCGGACGGTTCGTCCGTGCGCTCCGCGCTCCACGCCGCCATCGTGAACGGCCCAGCGAACGCAGCGGGGCCGAACGGCACGTCGGCCCTCACCGATACAGGCGCTTCATCATGAAAATCATGACGGCTCAACGGCTCTTGCCACAACGTCACGACACCCGCCGCGGCATCGAACGATGCCGCAACGCGATACCAGCGTGAAGCCATCGGCACACCGGTGGATACGTACACCG
>CBJLAJ010000205.1:0-6830 GCA_966421005.1 uncultured Paraburkholderia sp. | reverse complement strand
TGTCTAGCTTGTAAGTGTCGTCTGGGCCGTTCCGAGCGACTTCCGCACCTTCATCCACATCAAAAAAGATGCCGATAATCAATTCTCCGTGCGGCTTGACCGACTTAGCGATTTTCTCTGCCAGCTTGGTTTCCTTGGTCAATCGGCGCTCGAACTCATCCGCAAAGGCGGAGCGCCGGTACCGACTGGCCAGCCACATCTGCAAGACGGCGTGGTCCTCGGGACGGAGTCGGACGTCGAACCGAGGCGAGTATTCATTGAGCCTGAGCTTCTCGATACCAACTTTGGCCGTCGCTTCAAACTCCGCCCAGAACGGAACATCGCCCGTAAATTCAATGTGAAGCTTGCGAGCGTTTTTGGCGTGGGTGCAGTTGCCGTCCTTCACGGCAAGACAACCCACGACGACCTCAACGACCGGCTCGAATTGCGGGTCCTGCGCGAGGTCGCAATCGTGAGTGGCAACAACGACTATCGTATGCTCGGGTTTTTTCGCATAGCGAAGCCCCAACGCATCAATGGCGTCGTCGCCGAGAAGAAAACCCTGGCGCCACGGTGTATCACGATTCCATTCCACCACGTCGCACCTTTACACCTGGTCGTTAGACGAAGGGAGGTCGAAGTCTGCAGTGGCTGGCGTCTTCGCGCGGTTGGCAAATCGAGCGTTCATGCGCTCACGTTGAGCGACCTCGCGCCGGTGAATTTGCACCAGCATTAGCGCCGCGTCTCGTGCCGAGTCCCCTGCCTGTGCGACTTGCATGAGCGTCCGCCCGTTGGCGAACTTCCGCTTGAGCAATGCCGCACTTACGGTGACTCCCTCGTGGGCCAGCACATCGGCCGCCTGAGCGAGGTCCTGCAACCTGGCAGCATTTTCCTCTGCAACTTGCTCGCCATTGAGCCAGTTGTAGACCGACTGCCGAGACACACCGAGTGCCGCGGCAAGGTCCGACACTGCCGGATGCAGAACTTCGCGAATACGTGCAAGGTCTTCTGCCGGCGTCCGGACATCGTCGACCAGTTCCACTTCGACCGCCGGAGTCACATAGAGAGCCTGCTGACCGCCTCGCTGAATGCGTTCAAGTGACAAATGGCCGCCGGTCCCAATGACCGATAGCGCCGCCCCGGCAGCTACGAACCATCCCACCATGCGAACAGTGTTTGAGGTATCGCCAGTTGCTGCCGGACGTTCTGTCACCCACCCGCCGTAGGACGTTGCGCTGCTCATAACCCCTCCCTCAGGCCCACGCGGCCAACGCATGTTCTGTGACAATGGCCTTAAAGCACTTGTCAATTTCATTGTGAAGGGCCGTCAATTGCGCCTCCACGCTCGTCAAATCGAACGCTTCCCGTTGAGTCGTAGAGGCATCCGTGTCGATTATCGCGTGCAAGCCGTCACGCTGCGTAAACCGCGGGGCAATTTTGGGGGCAAGCGCCGTTAATTCCAGCGGCAGACCGACTTGTCCATGACGGATAAGCACGCGCGAGACAAGCTGGCCCGCTGGCGTCGCCACGACGGTTTCACTGACTGAGTGCTGGAGCTGGACGTCGGCTCGCAGCGACAGACCAAGAACTTCCTGGACAAGGAAATCTCGAAGCGCCCCCTTTTCTGACGGCTGAACGGCATCAAGGTAGCGCAGTCCTATTCGCTCAATAAAGTCCAGGTGAAGAGCATCGTGCATGACGCCCAGACCCGCCAGCAGCGTTTCAGAGAAAGCCTCGAACGTTTCGTAGTCCGTCGTCTGAAACGACAACGCGTTCGTCTCTAATACGAACCGGGCGCTCCCCGAGACGTCGCCGAACTGATAACGCGACTGAGGCGCGACGGTCGGCGCGGCGAGTTGGCCGGGCTCGACGGCGCCAAACGGCAGCACCAGACGCTGAACGACGTCCTGCTTGAAATCCGGAAAGCGCCGCTCTCGCATCTTGGGTTGAATGGCGGGAATGTACGCGTCCAGATTCAAGATGGGGTTGAACTGGACTTGGGCCACCGTGTAATAAACAGGCGCGTTGCTCAGCTTCTTCCCCATAGCATCCTCGAATGTTAGCTTGACAGGCGGGTTGACACTTTACACTGTAGTTGACAGATTAACCATCGGGAAGTGCTCCGCTAACATATTTCGGCGTGCTCGGCTTCATTGGGGCCCCCGAGCAGGCAACTTTCGCAATCACTGGCGTCTCGTCGCCCGCGTTGTCGGCCCCACGAGCCGCAGCTCAGGCGAGAACGCATCCTTGCCCCTATGGGACTGGCCGAACAGACACCGCCTCGCGGGTGCAGTCGTGAGACGGCGACGGTAGGCCCGACGTTGTTAAATGCCTGCTACCCGGGCCTGCTAACCTCAAGCCGTGTAGCAGCGCTGCGAAAGTAGGCGAAGTGGGGCTCTCAGAGCACCTTCCGCGAATCCCTGATTCGCCACCAGCATTATCAAAGGGCTTAGCAGCGATGCTAGGCCCTTTGTCTTTGGCCCCGAAGAAACCGCTACGAGACCCGACGTCGCCGAGCAATCACCCAGCAGCCAAGCCAATTCACCAACGCCAAAACGATGCCGACGAGCACCGGGCAGGCCACAATCGCAACAAGAATGGCAATGGTCTCGATGTCGTCCGTGTTGTCGAGCGAGCCCCTTCCAGTCAAGCGAATGCCCCAACGAATTCCGTCTTCGAGCCACGAAGGCATTTCATACGGTAGCGTCGAAAACCGTTGCGCGACCCACCAGCCGCCCACAACGGCGGCGACCACGTTGGCGAAAACATACAGAGCTTTCTTCATCGAACGTCGACCGTGCCGTAAGCTTTGAATTCCGCGCCCTCACCGCACCGTATTCGCCCCCCGCGACACTACGACCCGCCCTCCGGCCCGCGGCTGCAGCGGTACCCTCGCCACGATCGACGTTCCTTCTCCCGGCGAACTGACGATATCGAGCGTGCCACCGAGCATCGATACGCGCTCCTTCATCCCCGCCAGTCCAAAAGACCGTTTGCGGATTGCAACCGGATCGAAACCGCGACCGTCATCGCATACCCGCAGCGTGCACGAATTCCCATTGTGCTCCAGCGCAACAACGACGTGCTGCGCACGTGCGTGCCGGCGCACATTCGTCAACGCTTCCTGCGCGATGCGAAAGAGCGCAACAGCATGATCCTCGGCCAGAGGCGGCACCTCATCCGGCATCTCGAGCCTGCATGACGGTGACTCGCTCTGCCCAAACTCCGCAACGAGCCATTCGAGCGCCGCCGCGATACCCGCATCGAGCACCGCCGGCCGCAACGATGAAACGACATCGCGGACCACGCGCATCGTCTGATCCGCGAGCGTCACCAGCTTTCGGACGTGTTCGTTAAGCTCGGGGTTATCGGTGCCGAAGCGCAACCGAAGCGTCGATGCGCCCATCCGAAGCGCCGTCAAATGCTGGCCCAGCTCATCGTGCATTTCACGCGCGATGCGCTTGCGCTCCTCCTCCACTGCTGTTTCCCGCTTCGAAGTGAGCTCACGCAACAATTCGTACGACTCATGCACGCGATGCTCGGCGTCCTTGCGCTCGGTGATGTCTCGCCAAATCGTCAGAACACCCTGCACCGTGCCCGCGGTATCGTACTCGGGCACCGCGTGCACATACCAGCACTCGTGTCGGCCGTGGTGATCGCCCGAAAGCTCGAACTTCGCGGGCAGGCCGTCCGCCATGATGCGCTTCATTCTGGCTCTGAACTCGCGCGCTGCGGCGCGCGGCGCGCTCGGCAATGTGCCCGCGCTACCGCCGATGAGCTGGGCGGCGCGGATACCGCTCGCACGCTCGAACTCGGGATTGACATAGGTGCGCCGGCAATTCCGGTCATATCGGGCGATCGGGTCCGGCGCGTTTTCCGCTAGCGTGCGAAACGCCTGCTCGCTCTCGCGCAGCGCCCGCTCCATCAGGCGCAAACGGGTAATGTCCCGGGCGACACCTAGCACGCTGACAACCTCGCCCCCGGCACTTTTCTCAGGGATGTAGCGCACTTCGAAGATGCGCTCGCCTTGTGGCGTAGTCCATTGGACCTCAGCCTCGTTCGGCTCTTTACTGGCGAAAGCGTTGCGGATGGCGGCAATATGGCGCTGCTTCAAATCGGCGTCGTCGTTCGCGGCGAATTCGAACGGCCGCCCACCGCTCAGCTCTGTCTGCGCAATGCCGAACGCCGCCGAGACAACCGGATTGGCGTAAATGACCTGTCCGGCGCTGTCGAAACGCGCAATGAAATCCGGAAGATTCTCCGTGAGCGTGCGAAACAATTGTTCACTGCGTTTGAGCTCGTCGATATCGCGGCAGATGGCGAGGACGCTTGCCACCGTGCCATCCGGCGCCCACTCGGGGACGATGCGGATATGCCCCCAGCGAAGCGCACCGGAACCGTCGCGAAACCGGAGTTCGTCCGTGACCTCGTTTCCTGTTTCGAGGACATATCTGAGCTGCGCCATATACCGGCTGTTATCGACGATGGGCGTCAGTTCCGCCGGAGATCGGCCAATCACATCCGGGGCAAACCCGAGCAACGCGGGATTGACGTAGGTACGGCGGGCGCTGCGGTCATAGCGGGCAATATAGTCTGGCGAATGCTCGACTACGGCGCGAAACGCCTCTTCGCTCGCGTGCAGTCTTTGTTCGGCATTGCGCCATTCGGTAATGTCCCGTCCAAGCGCAAGTGCGCCGACGACCTCTTTCTTCGGTCCACGCTCAGGAACGATCCTGACATGATGATGGCGAAGGGCCCCGCTCGGATCTATCACCGACAACCCCAATTCCTGTTCCGAGCCCGACGCGATCACGTTGGCGAGCCGTCGATGAAGCTCCACGAGTCTTCCGCCAGGTTCATGCTCGCTCGGGGTCTTTCCAAGCAGTGTCTGCAGGGGGCGGCCAAGCGTCGCCTCCAGAGCGGAGTTCGCGTAGACGAGGCGGCACTGCAGATCGTAGCGGCAAATGACGTCCGGGCTGCACTCGGCGAGGCGGCTGAATTGCGCATCGAGCTCGAGTTGCGTCGAAAGCAGCGATTGCGTCTGCTCCCTCGCCTTCAGTTGTACCAGCCCATCCAGGCTCGCCAGCCGCCGTTCGAGACGGTCGGCGCGCTCCTGCAAGGCAGCATTACTTCGCTTCAATTCATCCAGAAGGATGGAAACGTGCGAATCGGTGGGGGTTCGGCTCATGCGTCGCTTTCTCCGCGTCCCGACAGATCGCGAAAAGCTTGCGGATCGTCGTTATAGCGGAGTGTACACGCGTCGTTCGCACGGGCCGACCTGTCAGGCCGCCGCCCGCGGATTCGCCTGAAATCGGTGTCGGTTCGCACGTCGTTCGGCCGAGCCGACATCAGGTGATAAAAACAACGCCGCCATTCGGCCGGCTTTCAACCCTCGAACGCGCGGGCCGATGTACCCCTACAGGAGAATGAAATGACCGCGTCCCACCCGAAGCAGTGAGAGCAAAGGACAGGGTGGATCCTCACGGGCCAACGGCATCGATGTGCCCAGGTGGAAAATGCACGCATTTCCCGGCAACCGGAGGATCCACGATGAACAGTATGGCCGTTGGCGTTGATATCGCCAAGCAAGTGTTTCAGGTTCATTACGTCGAGCAGGGGACGGGAGAGATCGTGAACAAACCGATCAAGAGAGCGAAGTTCTTGGAGCACTTCGCGAATCAAGCGCCCTGCCTGATCGGGATGGAAGCGTGCGGCGGAGCGCATCACTGGGCTCGACAACTGACGCAGATGGGGCACGAGGTTAGGCTAATGCCTGCCGAGTTCGTCAAGGCCTTCAACATTCGCAACAAGAACGATGCGGCGGACGCCCGAGCGATTTGGCTGGCAGTACAGCAACCGGGCAAGCCAGTGGCCGTAAAGAGTGAAATGCAGCAGGCCATGCTGGCTCTGCATCGGATGCGCGAGCAGCTCGTGAAGTTTCGCACGATGCAGATCAACGGATTGCGCGGATTGCTGACGGAATACGGCGAAGTGATGGGCAAGGGGCGGGCGAAGCTGAACACGGAAATACCGACGGCGCTTGCACGGCTCGCGCAGCGTTTGCCCGCGGTGCTGATCGATACCTTGCGAGAACAGTGGAACGGATTGGCCAAGCTCGATGAGCGGATCACGGAGATCGAACGCCGGATGCGCGAATGGAGGAAGCACGACTTGGCGGTGAAGGCGATCAGCGAGATTCCCGGTGTCGGGCTGCTTACGGCAACGGCGGCCGTGGCAATGATGGGTGACCCGAAGGCGTTTCGCTCGGGACGGGAATTCGCTGCCTGGGCCGGACTCGTGCCCAAACAGACCGGATCGGGCGGCAAGGTGAACCTGCATGGGATCAGCCGCCGAGGCGATACGTATCTGCGCACGCTGCTAATACACGGTGCGCGAGCCGTGTTGACGCACGCAAAAGAGCCCGGGGAGTGGATCGAACAGATGAAGAAACGGCGACCGACGAATGTCGTCATCGTCGCACTCGCCAATAAGATGGCGCGGACGATCTGGGCGGTGCTCGCCTATGACCGGCCATACCGGAAGGACTACGTGAGCGTGAAGCCAGCCTGATCGGCTTACGCCAGGTAGAAGATCAACGCTCAAACACAGGGTGAACGTCGAAAGGTTGCGCAGCAATCGAGTGTGATGACAAGCCAGGTCGGACCGGGACTCGCTAAACCTGAATCGTTGGAAGAGCGTCGAGCTCGCCAGGAGAATGAGGTGCGAGTCAGCGAATTTCCTACGGGCCCGCAGCGGCAGTACCAGCTGCAACAAGGCCGGATATAGAGCTGCAACCCATCCTGTCTGTCCGAACACACGAAAACTGTTGCAAACGGGACGCGTTCATATAG
>CBJLAJ010000204.1:0-6994 GCA_966421005.1 uncultured Paraburkholderia sp. | reverse complement strand
CGGCAACCGTGACGAGCATGTATTCGCTCAAGTGCCCGCGCGTGGCGACAGGCGGTAACTTGTCGCTGACCCGAATCCAATCGAAAGCGCTCGGCGTTTTCACGTGAAACCTCAGCCCATCGTGAGTTTCAAATCGCGCGCGGCCCGGTCGAGCGACCAATGTTGGCCCGGTGCGGCCGGCTCGCGGCGCGAGAATTCAAAGAGCAAGTGCCGCATGCCCGAATCGCGATGCTTCGGGCAAAACATCGCCGTGCGATCGAAGTAGCCCGTAAACCACTCCCAATCGCTGGCCTGCGCCGACGTGAGCGGATCGGGCGCGATGGCGCCGCATACAAGGCATCGACGCGCGGGCATCATGGCTTAGGCCCGAACTCGCCGCGCGCGCACCGTTCGAGCACGCGCAGGACATAACCCAGGTCGATATGCGTATTGCGCCATGCGGGGTTTTCCGCCTTCGGCCGGGCGCTTGCATGTGCGCGCGAGATTTGCAACACGCGCGGCTCGTTGAGGATGGCCAGCGCACACGCGCTCCAATCCGGCGCCGCGGCGTTTTTGAGTTCAGCCCAATGCACCGTCAAGAAGTCATCGAGCGCGCGCGCCGGATCGTCATAGCGGAAGTCTTCGCGCGTCATCTGAAAATGAATCACGTCATCGACGGTCATGCGGCATACCACGGCCGCCTTGCCGTCAGCCGAAAACGGCTCGGTCCATTCAACGAATCGGGTCATTGTCCACTCGCATAGTGTTCGCGCGCCGCAACGATGGGCTCGCCGTTGCAGGAACCGCGATCGGCGAAAATGTCGGTCAACGTATCGAGTGCGCGCATTTCGAGGTGATAGAGGCGATCGTCGATCGCGTGGAAATAGTTGTGGTAATGCACGTGCGAGCGGCCGAACTGCTCGGCAATCGCGCGCAATGTAATAGGCGTCGTTTCCTTGACGTTCGCAAAGACGCGCGCAACGAGCACATCGCATTCGCCTTCGCTCAGAATGTCGAATTCGCAGCGAACGCGATCGGACAGTGTTTTGATGGCGTTCGTGCGGTCGGGGCTAAACGCGAAGCGGCGACGGCCTGTTTCGAGGTCTTCGAATTCGGTCAGGCCATAGCGCGCGCGCACGGTCGCGGCTTCGAGCTCGGGTAAGCGCTTGACGACCGTTTCGCGAATCGTCGCGCACTGTGCATGTACCTGCTCGTTCGTCAGGCCATCGAAGAAAACGACCTTCGGCAATAACCGCTCGCGGTCCCACACTTTGGAACGTCGAATGTGATCGCGCAAAATGCGTGCGCACGCCGATTCGGGCGACTTCTGATAGGCGGGCATGCGGTAGGCGATGGCCAGGGCGCACGGCACCGATGCGAAAACGCCGTCACTCACGATTCCTCCGCCGGAATCGTAATGTTCTCGGGAACATCCTCTGAGACCCCCGGAGCACTGATCGGATGCAGCCAAGAGTCGTATAGATTGCACTTGCACACAATCCTTGTTTTCGGCTCCTCACTAGGACCGGCGAGCGTCGGATGACGCGGTAAGAGAAAAACCGGTCTCGCAAACTGGCAAAGCCATGCCGGCGGCTCCGGCGGTGGCGGTCGATACGTACCGAGATCGCATTCGCCTTCAACGCCAACGGTCACAATGCGGCCGTGGAACGGATGATCTTCGCATCCCGCATAGGGGACGACGACCAATGCTAAGTCGCCGCGTTTGCAGTTCAATTTGCAGACCTCCTAGACTTCTTCGGCGATGATTTCAAGCGCATCATCATCGCGCGTCGATGGATTCGGATTGAACGCGTACACCGTGATTTCGACGCGCGGGTCGCCCGAGTAGCGCTTATGCACACAACCAGTCACGATCGCGGCATCGTCGCCATATACAACGCCATTCATCGCGTCGCTGCACGCCTTGCCGATGTTGTCCCAATCGGGTTTGACCTTGGGGGCGATGATGCCAATGTGCGCCTCGCGCTTGCGCCATTGCGGCCACGATGCCGGAATCGGATAGAACGCCTTCACGACGAGACATACCGCACCGCTCGCCGGTTTTTGGCCGCGCATCGCGATCTTCGCTTCGATGGCGACTTGCTTCTCGTATTTTTTCGTCTCGGGCGGCGTGTAGTGCTGCACGAAATTTTGGCCGGCCGCGGTGCGCGCGATGCGCGAACGTGCGCGACCCTTCGCGACAGGGATGCCGGGCACGACGAAATGCACGATGGTTGCGAGCGTCATGGTTAGAACCCGGTCGGTTGATGGTGCGTGTAGCGGTGCAATTCCTCGCGCTTTTCCTGTTCATAGATGTCGCACGGCACGCGCCGAATGTCGCCGGCATCGAACATCAAGCGCGCCGCCACGAAGACATGCGCAATTTCCTTTTCGAGCGAGTCGCGATTAGTCGGCCCTTGCGGCGTGAGCGGATGCGTGCTTTCGTAGCCGTGCCGCAAGATTTTGCAAATCGCATGGATCGATTCGCCCATTTCCTCACAGAGCAGCGCGAGGCGCTCGGTTTCGGCTTCGTTGAGACGGTTCGCATGATGCGTTTCGACGATCATTTTTGCGGCCCTCCGATGCGTTTGATTTTCACGCCGATTTGTTCGAGCAACCGGGTATCGGCTTCGGCATTCGCCTCGGCCGGCAGCAACGACATTGCCTGCGCGACCGACAGGCGGCGCTTACCGACTGCATCCTCGATCGCGGCGCGTCGGCCGTCCACGTCACGACCGGGCGACAAACGCCATTGCGGCGCGCGGCGTTCGGCCCGTGCGAGCGTCACGACGTGGTTATAGCAATCGCGAAACGCCATGCGCGCACCAACCTTGTCGCCGATCGAAAGCAACGGCATCGCGAGCCCATAGGCGACGGCCATCTCGTCGGTCCATACGACCGATTGCGATTCGTCATGCGGCATCATGGCCCACGCCTCGTCAGCGCTCGGGCGCCCGTCGTCGAGCCGGCCAATCACGTCGGCGAGCGTCAGGATGCCTTTCACCTCGCGCCGACAGCGCTCTAGCGCGACGATGACCTGGGCCTCGGGATAGGCCGACAGGTCGGCCGCGAACTGGCGCGCGGCGGCCGGCGAAAAGACCTTGCCGCAGAGCTCGGCCGTCACGGCAATCGCTTCGATGACGCGGCTAGTTGCCATGCTCGGCCTCGCGGCGTTCGCGCTCGCGCGCCTCGGCGATGAGCGGTGCAAAAGCGTTCGCGTTCGTTGCCGTGCGATCGGTCATCGCGGCTTCCGTCGATGTCACGGGTCGACGCCTAGCCCATTGCGTTCGCAACGATTCCGCGTCATGCAGCAGATCGCCGACCGCATGCGACCGGCGGACGTAATAGCCGTTGTTGTGTTCGACGTAGAACCGCGCCACGGCGGGCGCTTCGGCCTGCCCGATGCGTTCGACGAAGTGCTGCATCTGCGAGTTGACGGGCGCATTGCGAATCGGATTGACGCCATAGCGGGCGAAAAATGCTTCGGTGTACTGCGCCCACGTCGGCCCCGTGTCCGGGCCGGGCGCCTTATCCGGCGCGGCTTTGCGCGATCTACGCCCGGCCCTAACCGGGGGCGATGGTTCGACCATATCGCCCGACATGGTTCGACCATCATCCGGATCATGGTTGGCAGAATCCTTATCTGGCGCGGGTTTGCGGGCATCGTCGTCGAGCAAATCGCCTTGCGTCGGTGCGTTTTTCGCCAACGCAGCGAATCGACGCACACTCGCGAACTCGCTCAAAGCCTTGTCTGGCGGGGCTTCCGGCTCGGCGTCGTTCTCGCGCACGCGCCTAGGCGCACGCTCGCGCGGGGCTAACGGCGCGGTAGCGCCGTTAACGCTGTTGGGGTTGGGGGTTTTATCTTTATCTACATCTACATCTGTATACGGTCCCACCTTCTTCCTCCCGATGGTCCGACCATCTTTCGGTTTATGGTGCGACCTTAAATCGCGAGAAGGTCCGCGATTTTTCGCCTCATCGACGGCACCATCAGCCGGAAGATGGTTCGACCTTAACCGCGCGGATGGTTGCTTGCTCGCGCGCCGCGCGCCGTTTCCTGCAACCCTATGTGCGACGGGCTTTATAGCGTCATTGAAGGCCTTCTCGAATGCCTCGCCTCGGGCGAAAATCAGGGGCTTGATTGCATCGTAGATGCGACGCTTCAGCGGGCATTCGGGTATCAAGTCCCACCCTGCGCGCCACGACAAAACATTGTGAGGAGAACGTGGCATGTGGCGACGCAGCGCGTTCGGTAACCACAGAATTTGATGCTCCCAATCGGCAATTGCCATCTTGTGGCGGAAAATGGGCGAAAAAACCGCGTCGAATTCGTCGTTTTGCCATTGCAATGCCTCGGCGATCGCGGCCCGGCTCACGACGTAAACTCCAGGCACCGTGCGGGTTTGCGCGGTATGAGGCCCGGTCAACAGGTACAGCCATAACCCTTGACCGCATGGCGGGATGCGCGAGAGCTTGACAAATTTTTCATCCGTCCATACCCGCGTTTCGAGCATGCTGAAAGGCGTGCGCGATTCGCCGTCTTCGGCCTTGTTTTTCATTCGAGCGTCTCCTATGTGAGAGCGGCCGACGTCAATGCCAATGCCGCGCCTTCGCCGCGCTTGCGACGCGTGCGAGCGACGCGCAAGCGCCGGATCGAGTCTTCGTTGATGAGTGCAGAGAAGCGCGCGATGTCCGTATCGAGCAGAGCCGGCCAATCGAGCTCCGGCCGCAGCGCGATAAACAAACGCACGTGATGGCCGGGGATGGCGCCTCGGGCCTTCATTTGCGAAATCGTTGAGGGGGATGAGCCGATGAGCCGGCGAACGGTACGATCGCCGCCCATCGCGACAAGAATCTTTTCCACGTCCATGACCTCGGATTAAAGGCTACCTCGCACAAAATGCCAAGGTCGTAACGTGATTGACATTCGTCCATGCTTGCACTTGAATTCGTTGCGTTCCCCACCGAAACGAAAACTTGCACGCGATGAAAAACCTTCTTCGCCAGCGGTCCTACCTTCGCCGCTTGTCACGTCGACAAAGGCGCGCGTGGTTTGAGCAATGGAAGCACGCAAGGCCGCGCGTTCGAATCTGCGGGGCATACCTGCCTGAAAGCGTGACGCGCAGTTTTACTTATGTAAAACTAACGGAGCTGTAAAAAAGTCATGGATCGAGACGCTTGGTTAATGGAAAGAAAAAGCGGCATTGGCGGCAGTGACGTTGCGCCAATCCTTGGACTGTCGCCGTTCAAAACCTCGTTCGAAGTGTGGTTGGAAAAGACAAACGCCGACGTGCAACAAAGCCCGCTCGATGAGCTCGAACGTATCCAGTTCGGCCGCCTCATGGAAGACATCATCGCCCGCGAGTACGCGCGGCGCGAGGGCGTGAAGGTGCGCCGCCGCCATGAGCTCGTGCGCCATTCCCGCTATCCGTGGATGATCGCGAACCCCGATCGCCTGATCGAAGGCAAGCGCTGCGGGCTTGAATGCAAAAACGTCGACGCGATGGCGTTTCGCCTTGGCGATTGGGGCGAGGCCGGCACCGATCAAGCGCCCGACGAGTATGTTTTGCAGTGCCAACATTACATGATCGTGCTGGACTACCCGGTCTGGCACCTCGCGGCATGCGTCGGCGGCAATCGCCTCGTGACGTTCGTTATCGAGCGCGACGCCGAGCTCGCCGACATGCTCATCGAAGCCGAGCACGCATTCTGGCAGTGCGTCGAGCAACGGCGCGAGCCCGCGATCGACTACGAACATCGGACGACCGAAGGCGTTTTGCGGCGGCTTTACAGCGGCACCGATGGCGAAGCGATCTACCTCGGCGAAGACATGGCGCATTGGCACCACGTCAAAGAGCAGTCCGACCGGCTCGCCAAGCAATACGAAAGCGTAAGTCAAGTCGCGCGTAATCACATTCTCGAAGCGATTGGCTCGGCGTCGCTCGGCATTCTGCCCGATGGAAGCGCCTACCGGCGCAAGGTCGTCGAGCGCAAAGCCTACACGGTCGAGGCTGCGACCTACGTCGATTGCCGCCACGTCAAGGCAAAGGACAAGTCATGAGTAACGCTATCGAATCGCCGTTCGGCAACGCGCGCGCGGAGCTCGCACAAACGGCCGGCTCCCGCCAGAGTCAAAGCCGCGAGCTCGCGGAAATGCAGGTAACTTTCCTCATGGCGCAGCAGTTCCCGCGCGACCCGGCGAAGGCGATGAATCGGATTCTGGATGCCTTTACGCGCCTGTCGCTCGCCGAGAAGTCGCAGTATGAATACTCGCGCGGCGGCACCGAGATTCGCGGCCCGAGCATCAAGGCAATGGAAGCCATCGCGGCGGAATGGGAAAACATCGATATCGTGTGGCGCGTTATCTCGCGTGGCGTCGATTCTCGCGGCATCCCGTTTTCCGAGGTCGAGGCGTGCGCGACCGATACGCAAACGCGCACTCGCAAGCGCATCGCGTTTCCCGTCTCGCACTGGCGCGACACGAAAAGCGGCGGCTACAAGCTGACCGACGAGCGCGATATTTACGAGCTCTGCGCGAACATGGCGCAACGCCGCGTGCGCGCCTGTATCGAGGCCGTGATTCCGACCGACGTTATCGAAGCGGCGATGGCCCAGGCCGATACGACGCTTCAAAAGGTCGACACGAGCCCCGAGGCGATGCAAAAGATGCTTGCCGCGTTCGAGCCGTTCGGCGTGACGAAGGCCCACATCGAAAAGCGCATCCAACGCGCGCTGAATACGATCAAGCCCACGCAGGTCGTTTCCCTCAAGCGCATCTATGCGAGCATTCGTGACGGCATCAGCGAGGCGTCCGATTGGTTCGATCTGCCCGCCGCGCCGGCCCCCGGCAAGGCTTCGCGTGAGGGCGACGCGCCGCCGCCGGGTGGTACGAAAGCCGATTCGATCAAAGCCCGCATGCGCGAGCGCGGCGAGCCGATCGAGACGCGCGAGCCCGAACCGGCGCCGCCGGCCGCGAGCGAGCCGCCGGACGATGCGCCGCCGACCTATGCCGAGA
>CBJLAJ010000203.1:0-7006 GCA_966421005.1 uncultured Paraburkholderia sp. | reverse complement strand
GATGGGTGTCGATCGTCTTCACCCTGACGGTTGTCGGCAATTTTGCGGCGATGGCGCGCGAGCACGGCACGCCGCCGCCCTGGATCACGTACGCGCCGCTCCTGCCGCTGGCCCTGTTGCTGGTCACCGGACTTTATCTCTTCGCGCAGCCCTACTTCAGCCGCGAGCGAACGGCCGCGGACAACTGAGCCGAACGAAAGCATCGAATCGGCCGGCGTCCGAAAAAAAGTCGCGCCCGGCGCAACCCGGATTCCTTCGGCGAGCGCCGCGTCGAACGGGGGGCCGACTGCATACCCTCAGGTAGCGCTACACAGAGCAGCAAACCGCCCGCATTACTCGACCAACCACGCACCGGAAGGATTTCCAGTAACTGATCCATCCGGCTTCGATCAGCACGCGTAAGCTTGAACCACGTCGATCGGCGTATTGCTCGGCTCCTGCTTGCCCGCATACCCGATAAGCACATACCTCATGAAGCCGCGTAGCCTCGCGCTGTTGGCCCGACCCAACCAGCGCCGCGCGTAGGCGCGTCAAGGACGGGCGCAGCCCGGCGAAGCGAACCCTTGACGCGCCGAGCACGGCGCTAAACTTGACGGGACAGCAGCGTGAGTCCCGCTGACGCACGCAGCACGCAGGGAGCCCCTTGGGGGAAGGACGGTGGGGGGGCGGGGCGCATCTCTTTATTCGGCCGCAACGCGGCCCCTGGAATCATCATGCCCCAGCAGTGACTCAAGATCGAAGTCCAAGCAGGCAAGCTCATCATCACCGATGCGCGACCCGCGCTTGTAGGTAGCGAACCTGGCCACATCCGGGTTCAAACCTGCTCAATCCCAGCCGGCGTCAATATCTGCATCCGCGCCATCACAGGATCTCATTCACTGTTCCATACGCAACAACCCTATCGAGCTCGAGCACCTCGAAGGCGTCACCCACCTTTATCTTGTTTTGAAGATCCTCCCAGCTTGGAAAGCTGATCCACGTCTTCAATGACTCGCCCGGGTAGTGAAGACTCTCATCTCCATATGAATGAAACCCGCTAGCTAAATAGTCAACCGTCGCAAATCTATGATGCGGCGCATATCCGCTGCGCACACCTTTGACCTTGGGATCCTTCACGTCATCGGCTATCCGAAGCGTCGCCACGATGTGATGCATGATTTCTCCTCAATAAGCGTGGCGGATTTTTGTTGCCACCGAATTGAACAAGTCCAACGAGGTCTGGCGATTCACCGTAAGCACGCCACTTCTAAAGATAAAGGGATCAATCGTCTTCGAGACGTTGAAGTTCCCCAGCAATGCCGTTGGAACATCCGCTTGAATTATCGCTGCATAGTCCGGCTGAAAATTGGCATAGCTCAACGTCTCATTGAGGTTGAACCCAAACTGCTTCATTTCACTACCAGCAGGACCAAACGAGAATTTTCCTGTATTCATGATCGAATGATATTCCTCCGGGCTGACAGCTCGATAGAGCGTTGTCGCCCCCCCATTTGCGACATTACTGCCCAGCCAACCCGCAGTGAGCTCACTGGCCCCGCCGAGGCCGTACATCTCACCAATGCCTCCCACCATCGGATTGCTGTACTGAAAAAACTGCTTGTAGTCGGGCATTCCAGGCAACGAAAACGATGGCAGATTGAATGCAACGTTTCCTATGCCCTTCAGCAAGTCCAGGTTCGTGGCCGATTCAATCGCCGGCACGTCCGCACCTGCGTTGATCGCCGCAACGAAAGTGTCCGGCATACGAAACGCAATCTGACCGAACGCGTTGCTCGCGGTGGTCTTGGCGCTGTTCCAAGCATCCACCACCTTTTGCCAGCACTCGTGTGCCGTGCAGTTGTTCAGCGTCTCGTTTTCAGCCGCCGTCATCGCGCCCTGCGCGTTTTGCCCCAAGGCACCGGCCATCGCCCCTCCGAGCAGCACCGACAGCCCGGAGATCGCGGCGCTTTGCGCCGATGATGCCGCACCGTCATTCCCCACAACCGCAGCGCCGATATACGGCGTCGCCGCTGCCGATACCGTCCCCCCAATGGCCCCATATCCAGCACCCGAGGCAACCTTTGTTCGCAACGGCCCGCAGCGCTAGACACAGCAAGGCTTTGCGGCCCGTCATCGCCTAGATGCGGTCACGTGGCAGAGATTTTCCGCCTAGACGCGGTTTTCGGCCCACCGACGCACCGGTCTCGAAGGAAGTTAAAGAGCAATGACGCAGAAACGCCGACGGGCCGATTGTATCGGCCCGTCGGGATACTAAGAAGGAGTGGCGAGTGCCGCACAAGCGCGGCTAAGAAGGAAGCGCGTCGGCCTGCAACGAGCTCGTCAGCGATACACTTCGCGCCGGTTGCCCAAGCGCAGCACCTCGATCGTGATACGCGAGTCTTCGATCTGGCAGATCAACCGCCAGTCGCCCACGCGATACTTCCAGAATTCGCCTAGCTCACTGCCCTTGAGGGCTTCGCCAATCGAGCGCGGATCGTCTAATGCAGACACGCGTTCTCGAAGGAAGGTCACGATACGCCGAGCAACAGCACGGTCTAGCTTGCCGAGCTGCTTCTCGGCAGTTTGCGAGATCTCAATCCGCCAAGCCAAGCCGCGCCTCCACCTCGTCTAGCGACGAGGTCTGTTCCTTACCAGATCGGATGCGCTTCGCCACACGCTCAGCCAAGTACAGGTCTTCCAAGTCCTCTAGGTGCTGCTCTATAGCCTCGCGCGCATAGAACGTCTTGGTGCGCCCGGTGCGCTTGGCCAGCGTCTCCAGACGAGATTCAAGTTCTTCGGGTAAACGAATGGCTAGCATGGCAGCCTCCGGCAAGTTTGCTATACATGTATAGCGCATTATACTCCCTCTCATTATTCCAAGCTCGCCTCATCGTCAAGCATGGCCAACAGGTCAGCCGCCGTCGGCGATTCGTCGCTCTCATCACCGCGCCGAGCCGGTGCGGTGCGGCTCAGCCGCGCCGGATGCGTCGCCGAATGGATGTCCTTGAGCGCCCGGATGCTCACCCGTGTGTAGACCTGCGTCGTCTTGATGTCCGCGTGCCCCAGCATCGCCTGGATGAACCGAACGTCGGCCCCGTTTTCCAGCATCTGCGTCGCCATCGCATGCCGGAACAGGTGGCAACTGCCGATGTTGCCCAGCCCCGCCGCTCGCACGTGATTGCGCACCATTTGTGTCATCCGGTTATCCGAGAACGCCTGCCCCGTTACCGTCAGGAACAGCGTGCCGTCGTCGCCGGCCACGGCCAGCTCCGGCCGCACTTCGTCGCGATATCGAGCCACCCACGCCAGCGCCCGATCGCCGATCGGGATCATCCGGTCCTTCTTGCCCTTGCCCTGCCGAATCATCAGCGTGCCACGCTCGTAATCGACGTCGCGCTGCTGCAGTCCGATGATCTCCATGCGGCGGATCCCCGTGCTGTACAGCGTCTCCAGCATCGCTCGATCGCGCGCGCCCAGCGCCGTCGTCGTGTCGGGCAGATTCAGCACCCGCTCGACTTCCTCGATCGTCAGCACGTGCTTGGGCAAGCGCTCTTCCACCTTCGGCAGATCCAGGTCGGCCGCCGGGTTGTACAAGACCCGGTTGTTACGCGTGAGCCACCGGAACCACTTCCGGATCGGCGTCACGCGCGAGGCCTGCGTCGTTGCCGACAGCGGCGCGCCGTTCTTTTTGCGCTTCAGGAACAGGTGCCGCTGATAGCGCTCAAGGATCGGCCGCGTAATTTCCGCCGGCCGCGTCAGGCCTCGCTCGTCGCACCACGTCACGAAGTACCGCAGATACAGCTCCCAATGCTTCAAGGTATGCCGCGACGTGTTGCGCTCCTCCAGCCACATCAGGAAGTCCATCATCTGCCGATACAAGCTCAGCGGATCGTGTGCCGGCCCAATCGGCGGATACGGTTCTCGCCGTCCAAGGTTCGGCATCGTTAGGACGGCTCAACAGCGGCGGCTAAAGAGAGGAGGCCGTCGTCATGGTTAACTGCACCCTGCGCAAGCCCGACCGCACCGACCGCTTCACCTTGTGCCCCATGGCTTTGCGGCTCCTCGGCAGCCTCCGACCGCTCACCGACCAAGACCCGACCAGGCCCCGACCGCTTATCGCTTTGCCCCGACCGCGTGCCGTCACCCGCAAGGGTAGTCGGGTCAATCAGCCCGCACAGGTGCGGCTTACCATCGTCGTCGGCGCTGTACAGCAACTCGTATTCGAACAAGCCGTTGCGTCCCCGGTGCGCAATCACGTACTCAAGCTCGACCAGGCGCGACAGATGGATTTTCAACTGCGTGTCGCCCCAGCGCGTGGCCGTACGTACCTCGCGCCGTGTAAAGCGCAGCGCCTCACGCGTCTCGTCTCGGGCCTCGCATTCCTGTTTGACCCACTCCACCAACAACGTCAGCAACCGCCGCGTCTGCGGCGGCAGCTCATCGAGCGTGCGGCCCAGCACGTCATGCGCGATGCGGTTCGCCAGCGCGATATCCTCGCGCGTCACCTCGATGTATTCGATGCTCTGGCCTCGATGCTCGATGCGCTTCACCTCGCGCTGATGCTGGTGCAACAGCGCGATCGAGCGGATCAGCGTCAGGTATTTCACGTGGTCGCGCCGCGTTCGCGTCTTGTCATCGAGGAACGTCAACCGATGCGCGTACGGATTGACCACGTGTATCGGCTTTAACAGCCGCTGTGCATTGCGGTGCAACGTCGTGATGGCTTCGCGGTCCGCCTCGGCCAACAGCCCCTCGAGCGTCTGTGCCGCACGCTGGCGCACGTGAATCGCTCGCGTCTGCTCGCGCGTCTCGTTGATCGTGAGCACCAAGCAGCGATTGAGCAGTTCCTCGTCGACGTCGATCGCCGTCGTCGTGAGCATCAGCATCACCGGGCCCTTGACGCGGTATTGCTTCGTCACGAGGTTCCCCGTCGTCTCGTCCTTGCCCGTCGAGGCAATCGTCAACTCGCCGTCGCTTTGCAAGAGCTTTAAGGCGTACGCGGCCTGCCGCACGCCCTCTTCCTCGGCGATCGCCAGGATCTTGTGCTGCAAATCCGTCTCGCCCAGGTAGAACAAGCTCTGCCCCGTCATCGCGCTGTACTGGATCCGCTCTTCTTCCGGCATGAGATTGAGCACCGCGTCCATCAGCGAACTCTTGCCCGCCGCGCTCGTCGATTGAATCAGGATCGCCAGCGGTGCATCGAGCTTGCGCGATACCGCCGCAAGGTAGCCGGCCAGCACGTTCGTCGATTCCCCCACGATCCCGCAGCGCTCCATGTCCTCGACGATGCGCTCGATCAGGTTCGGCGCTTTCAACAACTCCAACGCCGCGCGTTGCTGCGCCTCGTCGATCGGCGGTGCCGCATCCTTCGGCGCCAGCGCGGCCGTGATCGCTTCGTCTTGCAACGTCTCGAGCTTGAGCAGTACTCGCCCAAGGTCACGCTTGACCGTATCGTCTTGCGTGCCGAGCTCGCCAGCCGCCATCTTGATGAACGCCGCGCGCTGCTTGGCGCTGTACACGTCCAACGTATCGACGTGATAGCCCGCCTCGCTCCTCACTTGCACGTTCACGCGCATCTGGTCCGGGCCGAGGTTCTTTTGCCAACCGCGCACTCGCCAATGCCGATCGCCGAAGCTCAGCAGCAGCTCGCCGGCCGCGCCTTCGGTCATCGTCGGCTCTTCGGCCGGCTGCGCCGGCGCCGTAGCCGGCACAGGCGGCAGAGGTTCATCAGGCTCAGTTGAAGCGGCTAAAGAAGGAGCGGTCGGGCTCGGTTCTGGCGCCGGCACCACCTCAGGCGCAGCCGGCGCTGGCGAGGCCTGCGCGATCGGAACCACTTCTTCTTTAGCCGCTAACTCAGACTCAGGATGCGCCGCCACGGCCACGCCCGGCCGCTTGCCTTTGCCCAACCACTGCGACTGTTGCAGCAACACCTCCAGGCCCTTTTGCGCAGGCTGAACCTTGCGCGCGTATTCGTTCGCGTCCATCCCCTTCGGGAACAGCACGCGGAAGCATTCGATGCCCGTCTCGAGCATCTCCGTCGCCAGCTTCTCAGCCGCGGCATTGCCGGCGTCGTCACGGTCATATGCGATCAGCACCCGGCGCGTGCCGTGGCGCTTGAGCGCGGCCCAGTGGTCCTCCGTGAACCCATTGATCCCATACGCCGCGATCACGTTGCGATAGCCCGCGCACCAGAACGTCATCGCATCGATCAGCGCCTCGCACACGATGATTTCCTGGTGCGCCGCAAGCGCTGACGCATTCCACACCCCACGCAGCGGCGCACCCAGGTACAAATGCCTCACATCGTTGCGGCCCAGCTTCGCGTCCGCCGTGCGCCGTCCGTACAGTTGCCACACCCGGCCCCGGTCGTCCTCGTCCTCGCCGATGATCGGCACGACGATGCATCCGCCCAGGTGTTCGAAGCCCGTTGCACGCGTCACCCCTACCCGCTGCAACTGCTCGCGCACCGCCTTGCCCGCAAGGGTGTATTTTTTCGGGAGCCGGTATGTCAGCGTCGAGTTCACATAGCCGAGCTTAAACCGCTCGATCAGCTCCGGATGCGTCAAGCCTCGGCTCGCCAAGTACGTTTGACCCTGCGGATTCTCCTTGAGCGTCGCATGGTAGTAGCTCACCACCCGCGCAAGCAGCGTCTGATCATCGGCCGCGTTCTCGACCACCGAAGGCAGCGGCCGATCCAGCGACTTCGCCACGCCTACCCGCGTCCCATCGAGCGGCGCATCGTGCTTGAGCAACTGCACCGCGTGCGGCAGCGACACCCCTTGCGTCTTCATCACCCAGTCCAGCACCGAGCCGGCCGCACCACACCCGAAGCAGTGGTACAGGTTCTTCGATTCCGTCACCACCAGGCTCGGCGTCACCTCGTCATGGAACGGGCAGCGCATCACCCAATCCTTGCCCCGACGCGTCAGATCGTGTCCCTGGCTCTCGATCAGGCGCTTCAGCGACACCTCGTGGGTATTCCGGCCCAACGTGACCGACGATTCCGAGCGAACGTGACCGAGCATTC
>CBJLAJ010000202.1:0-7321 GCA_966421005.1 uncultured Paraburkholderia sp. | reverse complement strand
GAATGGGCGTTCGCTTTAGCGTGGAATGAGCGTTCGGTTTGCCTGGAATACGCAATTATCTCGATTCTCGCACCAGGTTGGGATTGTTAAATCTCATATAATCAGAATGAGTTTTTTCGAATTTGATCATGACGCGTACTATCGGCAAATCTATGGTCTGTACGGCGATGCATCGGCAGTGGACTCCGATACCGATACCGAGACTAGGCACCACACGGGCTCGCCCGCTGCGCATGGCGAGCCCTTGCCCGCAGTGCTCCAGGGCCTGAGGAACCTGGGAATCGAGCACCGGCATCGCCCTGCCGGCGATGCCCTCCAGATCGGACGCCCGAGTTTTGCCGGCTCGATGCGCATGGATGGGCGCCTGCGGCGCGACGACATGTTCCACAGCACCCGCCATAGCCACGTCGATCTGTGGCGTGCCGATGCGCCAGCCCCGCGCGACATCCCAGAGCATCAGCCTGTTCCCGAGCATATCGACGCCCAGGTGACGCGCCACACCGGCGCAGGTCAGGCGGAAGCCGGCAGTTCCAGCGCTGCCGCGCCACGCCGCAGGCGCGGTGTGCTTGGGCGGGCTGGACGCGCATCGGGGCACATGCTCGGGGCCAGCACCTCGGGACAGCGGACGAACCCGGCGCCTGGCCGTCGCCGTGCTCGCGACGAGGCCGATCAGGAAGTCCAGCCCCGCCCCCGATACATCGCTGGATCGATCATGCAAGCGGAAGAAACGACGCTTCCTCGCCCCGACCTGGCACAGTACCCAGCCCCCTGCGACGAAGACCTTGAGCTCATCGAGCGCGCGCGTGCGGGGTTGGCGGCGGGCGGCGCCAAGAAGACGACCAAGAGATTCGCGGTGCAGGCGCTGGGCGAATTCAGCGCCTGGCTCAGGCAGGTTGGTAGGGCTCCCATGCGGGACCGGCTGTTCACGCAGGACCTGGAAAACGATGTGCAGAAGTTCGTTCGGCTAGGGGGAAATTTCAATGCCTCCGCCGCGCTGGACCATCTTTGCGACATTGAATCCAGTACGCATGGAACGACGCAGATCGCTACACGTGTGGTCCGGAGAGACAAGGCCGTACCAGACGCGGATCGGCTGCTCGTGGACCTGGCCTTTGGTGGTGACGCACCCGTTAGCCAAGCCGTTCCTGGAAAGAAAATCAACACAGAGGCCGCCTATCGGCAGGCCTTGCTGAGCTTGAGCGAGTGGCTTTGGTTAATGGACCACCCCGGGCTGGCCGATTCCGAGGCGCTGCATTCCGATCGGATGACGGACCTCGCCGACCAGTATGCGATTATGGAGTTGCCACACAGTGGTAAGTTGAAAACTGCGCTCGCCCAGTTGCGTCAGTTCGACCTGACGGGGGCGATAAACATCCAGAGAAATCGCAATACCTTGAGCATTCCGGAAGCGGACCAGCGCCTTATCGAGCGATATCGGGCGCAGGCCAACAAGGCGTTGGAAGCTGCGGCCCAATCGACAGGCAAGAAGATACGGGACACGAAGGGCCAAACCAAGTACGACACCTACGCAAGCCGTATTCGCTCGTTCAGTACCTGGCTTCAGGCAAAGGGAATGAGAAACATCGCGTCCCGGCTCGATTCTAATTTCGACTCGCTGATGGCGGATGTGGACCTCTATGACGACGGCAAGAAGGGGAGCCGCACAGCGGACACTATTCGAAACACCTTGGACCACATGAGGACCATGTTTTTGGGGGCGCCCGAAGTCACGATGGCTCGGATCGAACCCAATCGGTTCGTGCATGCCTTGGGCATGTTCATGGCGAACGTCAGTGTGGCCGACGTTGCGCAAAGAACCGGCGCCGACGAAGGCGACCTGCGCGTGTTCCTCGATGAGCGCTCCGCCACCGGCTTGACCGAAGGGGGGCAAGCCGCGGTGAATTTGTTCGATGGCCGTCTGCGCCAAGCGGCCGATGCCAACATCGCGCTGCGCGTGCAGTCGTGGGGGCAGCCGCCCCAGCACATGGGGCAAATGCCTACGCACACGCCTTCGCCCTACCACCTTTCGCCCATGTCGCCTAGCGCGTTCCCCAGTTTCAGCGGACTGGACGATCCGGCGGCGCATCCCCAATACGGCACGCCGGCGAGTTCGTCGCGGCACGACGCGGACTCGGGCTTTCCGGAGTTGAGCTCGCTCAGCTCCGCTGCGTATTTTGGCGGCTTCGAATTCGATCTGAACACACCGTCGGAAGAAGCCGCACAGCAGTCACGCGCGGACTCGGCCTTTCCGGAGTTGAGCTCGCTCACCTCCGCTGGCGGCCTGCAGTTCGATCTGAACACGCCGTCGGAGGTCGACGGCCCATCGCAGCCTCAGCAACCGCTGCCCGCCGGGGCCGTGGGTAATCTCAATCAGGTGCTCCGCAATCTCAACGTCAACGTGGGCTATGCCAGCGGCGACGGGCTCAATTGCCTGATCGATACGGTGCTGCAACTCCAGAGCAACACCAGACGACCCGACCACGGCCGCACGGCGATGCCTGAGCTCGAGGCCGCGGTGCAAATGTGGCGGAACTATCTGTTTCAGGTGGGCATAGTCCCTGAACACGGGCAGATTGATCTCTATGCCACGAGTGCCGTCGGCGCCAACCTTGCGCACAACATGCAGGTGCGTATCCAGGCTATTGAGGTGGTGGCCCACGGCCAAGCCATCGCGCATCCCGTCCTCGGTCAGCACGGCCCGCTCCTGCATATCCTCCACACGCCGGGCCATTTCCAGCCCCTGTGGCCTCGACAAGGCTGAGGATTTCGAGGATAGACAAAGAGATGAGCGAGCATAACGAACGGCGCGCTATGCAATCGCGAACAAGCCCCGTCCAGGCCAGGGCATGAGCTAATGCGGTCGATTCTCAGCCAAACCTCAGCCTTGCCGCGGCCACAACGGCTGAAAGTGCGCCGGCGTATGAAGGATATGCGCGAGCCTGGTTTGCGCGCGGCCTTGCCCCAGGATCGGATGAACAATCACCCCATCGTTCGCATCCACTCTAGTGAAGGGTCGTGCGGACCAAAGGGCTATCGCGACTGCAAAAATCAACACTTGGTCTAACCGATCACAGCGCTCCGATGCCGAACTTGCGCAACACCAACTCCGCCGTCTGCAAGGCGCCTTCGACCCAGCCTTGCGCATCCGAATACGCTTCCCCGCATATGTAGAGCGGCTGGTTCCCCATCGGCTGCACGATCTGCTGCTTCACTTCCCAGCTCTTCACGCCGATGTTCCAACTGTTCCATCCGCCTCCGTACGGATCGTCGCCCCAGTCGCGGAACGCGGCGTTCCTGACCTCGGGCGTGTACGATAAGCCGTGCATCGTCGCCAATTGCCGCGCCACTTCCGCGACCATCGGCCGAGGCGCCGCGTACTCGAACCAGGGCCACTCCGTGCGCTTACCGCTGTCGGCCCCGATGAAAGGATCCGACAGCTCCGCCACTTCCCGGTGGTCCGGCTTGGGCTGCCGGCGCTTCGGCCGCAAGCCGTCCCAGAAGCCGATGTTGGTGCCGTCGTCGTAGCTCGCGAGCAGCATCGACGGTCCACCTGTCGAGGGATGACCCTCCGACGTCGGCCAGTAATAAACCTGCCGCACCGGCAAGTCCGTCACCGACCTGCCCGCTTCCAGCGGAACGAACGTCGTCTTGCCCTTGTCATCCGTCTGATTGCCACCCGCAGCACGCCACCAGGGGTTGGCGTAGGTCGTGAACAGCTTGAACAACGGCCGTGGCGTCACGCTCGAAGTGAGCTCCCGCGCGTCGTCGAGCACGGGGCTGCTTTGCGCCAGCAGGTCGAGCGCGCGCCGCGGCATGGCCAGGATGACGTTGCGCGCACGCACCCGCTTGTCCTTCGCCTTGAACTCGAATGCGCCATCCACCCACTCGAGCGACGACACCGACGCGCCGAGCCGCACTTCGCCGCCCGCCTTCACGAACAGCTCGGCGACGACCTTCGGCACTTCCTGGAAGCCCTTCTTGAACCCTTCGTACTCCGGATTGACGCCGAAGTCAGACAGGAACCAGGGAATCGCGTCGGCCGCGTTCCAATTGGTCAGCGTCGTGTTGTAACCTCCCGCATCGACGCCGAGTTGATACGCTTCGCCGTCGATCACGCGCATCAGCACGTTCCAGAAACCTTGCTTGTAGAGTGGCACCCCGTCGAAGCACGCCTTCTGGGCCATCTCTCTGCGCTGCTCTTCGGTCAGCCCCGCATCGGTGATACCCGGCACGATCTGCTCGATGGCATTGACGATGATGGCGCCCGCGGTCTGGCCGCGCTCGAGAAACGACAACTGGTACGGGACCTTGAGCGGCTCATTGGTGAAGTCGGACAGCCGCAGATACACGCCGCGCAAATACGCGAGGTTCACGTTCTCGTCGACCGGAAACTTGTAGGTTTCGATTTTCTGGTCCGGGGGCAACGTGTGGTTCAGCGCATCGAGCAGCGTATTGATGAGCGGCTGCACCGCCGGCAGGATGCGCATGCCACCGAGCTCAGCCACCATGTTCGGATTGTCCGGCGGGACGACTGAAAGGAGCCGTCCGCCGATTCGCTCGCTTTGTTCGAACACGACGATCTTGCGCTTCGGATCGGCCTGCTGCAGGCGCCACGCGCAGTAGACGCCCGATACGCCCGCGCCCACGATGGCGATGTCGATATGTTCGTCAGCCATGGTGCTGCCTCCTGATTGTTGGATGCTGATTGAGGGTGCTGCGATAGCGGGCCGACGCCGGCCCCGGACGTGCACCCCCGGCGCGGAACGGCTCGTGCGGGGGCGCCTGGTAGTCAGAAGATCACGCGCAGATTCGGCAACTGCTGCGACCCTTCGCTGTTCGCGGACAGAGCGATGGACGCCTGTTCGTGGAACACGTCGAGCGGCGGCTGGGCGATGAAGCGCCGCAGCGCCTTGGCGTAGGCCTGCTGTTGGAGCGGTGGCGTGGGCGGCGGATCGCCGGCGGTGCGCACGTCGAGCACGTAGGGTCGGCGCGACTGAAGCACATGGTCGATGCCGCGTTTCACGGCGGCATGGACGTCCTCCGGATACTTGACGACTTCGCCGGCGACGCCGCCCATGGCTTGCGCAATCTGCACGAAGTCGGGAGCGGGCCGCTGGATCCGCAGGTAATCGGGATCGTTCGTCTTCGGCTTCCAGCCATAGTCGGGCGCCGAGCCGTACGCCTGCACCACCTGCTGCAGTCCCAGCTGCAGCGTGTGGTACTCGTGATTGTTGGTGACGATGTAGAGCACGCCCAGCTCGCGATGGCCGGCGGTCCACCAGGTCTGCGGATAGAACAGCGACGAGCCGTCTCCGATCGCGTTCACCACCAGACTTGTCTCGATGCTCTGCCAGCCGTCCCGCTCGAGCTTGATGCCGAGCGAGGCCGGCATCGACCAGCCAAGCGAGCCGCCGCCGACGCAGTAGTAGCTGATCGGCTCGGCCCCTTCGGTGCCGAGCGGCAGCAGGTACTGGAACGGAGCCGGATCGGAAACGGCTTCGTGGACATAGACGAACTTCCTGCCGAGGCCGCGCGCCTGAATCTCCCGGCGCAGTGCATCGGCGACGACGACCGCCCAGATCTCGTCCTGCTGCATGGCAACCGAGAGATACTGGTCCCATTTGACACGCCGCTCGGCATCCAGCTTGCGCAGCCGGTCGTTACGCGCGCCGGCGTCGGGCGGCGGATTCCTGCGCACGATGTCGTTGAGGAGCGGCAGCGTGCTCTTGATGTCGCCGAACAGCGCGACTTCGCCGAAATAGTTTTTGCCGATGTCCCACGTATTGTTGGTCAGGTAAACCTGCTTGACGCTCGGCGGGATCAACGGCCCGTCGGAATACTTGAAGATCGTCACCTGTGCCTGGTTGCTGAAGCCGACCAGGAATGCGACGTCGTGCTTGGCAAAAGTCTGCTGGACGCCCGACTGAGTGCCGGGCAGTTCCCCCTGCCAGTGGAAATCGTCGTTCGGATAATTGGCGAGGCTGCTGAAGCTTTGCAGCACCACCGGCGCGCCGATCAGCTCCGCCAGTTGCTGCAGTTCGCGCCATGCGCCGGCATAGCCGACCGCGTCACCGCCGACGATGAGGGGATTTTTGGCCTGGGCGAGCAGCGTCGCGGCCTCGCGAATCGCCTCGGCATCCGCGGTGAAGCGTGGCGAGATCTGCGTGATGCCGGGCAGGCGGTCCGCATCGCCGATGCGGCGCATCGTGAACTCCCACGGAATCGACACGAATACCGGCCCGGCGGCCGGCGCCATGGCTTCTTTGAAGGCCCGCTGCAACACCAGCGGCAATTCTTCGGCGGCCCGCACTTCGTGGGCCCACTTCGTGTACTGCCGCGCGATATCGACCAGATTGGAAGCAAGCAGCGGCTCCTGCGTCACCAGCTCGTTCTGCTGCTGGCAGCAAAGGATAACGAGCGGCACTTGGGAGCGCGCCGCATTGAAGAGATTGCCGACAGCATGCGCGATGCCGGGCGTGACATGGACGACCACCACGCCGGGCTTGTTCGTCATCCGCGCCGATCCCATCGCCGCTCCGATGGCGATGTTTTCGTGCAGGCACTCGATGTATTCGACTTGATTCTCTGGATAAGACGTACCGTCGATGATCGGAATTTCGTTGGTCCCGGGGACGCCGAATATGTAGTGAATGCCGAGTTCGCGCAGTGCGTCGAATACGTAGTCGCGCGCCCAGCGCGATTGCTGCCCGTTAGATTCGCTTGCCATGAGATCCCCCGAATGGAATGCACTTCCGGCAGTTGCCGCGGCGCGTGTCGATTGGCCTTGCCGCGTTTAAAACCGACGTATGTTTATTACGTTTTTATTTCTGATTTCTGTTCGATTGCGCGATGCTCTGCCCAGTCGGCCTGATTGCCGGATACGGCTGCGCAATGGCCCTGGAGCAAGGCTTAAAGCCGTTCTATGAGTTCGAGCCATTACAGCTTGGCGGTTCCCAACACGCAACTGGGAACATTGACAGGTGAGTGCCACGTCGTGCCGTCCCACGAAGTGAAGTTGAGACATCGATCCCCGATTCAAAGCCACGTAGTTCGGTACTTCGTCTGGTCGTTCGCAGTTGGATCACGCGGCAAGCGAAACGCCAGGGCGGCAAGCAAACCAGTCAGTCAACTGATGTGTCGCCAGCCGAATTTGTTCCACTTCAACTCGCAACGGCGCCTGGTGAACGGTTCGATTAGAGATGGGGAGGTTTTTCTCTCTACCTGACTTTCAAGCTTTTTCGTCTTGGTCGTGTGACCGGTGTCAATGAGAGCGTGCAAAAGTTGGGGAGGACCATAGATTTTGCACGCTCTCCGGTGTGAT
>CBJLAJ010000201.1:0-7330 GCA_966421005.1 uncultured Paraburkholderia sp. | reverse complement strand
CAAGGCAGGCCACGAGTTTCAGGTAGTCTCGCTCGATGACAATGCCGTCGATGAACGACACCGTTGCGTTATAACCATCAACATCCATTAGGTCACCTCACCTTTCCGCCACCCAAACGAACCCGTGAAGCCGGTCGACCAAGATGTTCAGCCGCGCCCTCGGGCATTTTCGTCTTTGACGCACGCACGAGGCTGTCCTCGCTCAATTTGAACTTCCCATTGTGATACTCGCGTAGCTGCTGTTTTAATCGCTCCTTGCTGCACGCACCTTTAGTTGCTTTCTCGACCGATTCGGCAGCAAGGTCCTCTGCCTTGCCCAGCAGCGTCAAACCAACCGGCGAGTCAGGATTCTTCGATAGCTCTTTCTCGGCTTTGTCGTAAAACTCATGAGCCCGTGTATGCTCGGCTTCTTTGCCTAGCTTATTCGATTCAAGGCAGACGGCGAGCCCATCATCTTCACTGACGCCACCGGGAAACGCGCCCGTACCTCGATTTCCCGGGCGAAACGCACGGTCAGGAAGCACATGGTGAGCATCTTGACCTGGGGGACAATCGAGTTCGCTGTACTTCCTTAACTTGCACCTGCCATCTTCTTCATTACCATTCCCCGGAATATTGACATTGTTACCAATATTCGAAGCGATCTGATCCTGTGCCGCCTTCTCTGCCTGCTTTTCCTCCTGCTTGACCTCATTCTTAACCGCGTGCGCCTCGGTTTTTGCCTCCGTCTTCAGTGCCTTCGCTTCGGCCACTACAGCTCTTCCGCCGGGAATCATCGAAGTAATTCTGTTGATGACGGCATTCTCGACGATGCCCACCGCGGCACTGACGAAGTCAGGCGCCTTGCCTGTCAGTACCCAGTCCGCAGCGGCGTCCATCGTACTCGCGCCGGCATCGGTCACGCCGCCTGCTGCGCTGACCACGCCGCCGGCCGTTACCCCCGCACCGCCAACCGCCTCCATCCCGGCGGCAACGGGAAGACCAACACCTGTGGCAGCGACGCCCGTTCCGGCCAACATCGTGACCCCGCCGGCGCCGGCCACCTTCCCTCCCACATCCATCGCCTTGTCGGCGGCGTCATGCAATGAAGGCGAGACGTTGTCCTTGTATCCCTGCGCCAGATCTTTGGCAACTCGCTTGACCTTGCCCATGAAGGTCTGCTCGGCCGGCGTGGCGTTTTCGGCCGGCGGCTGATCCGCCCCAGCCGAGGCCGCTTTGGGCGGCATGCTCGACAACGCGGGAGCCGACACATATATGCCCGGATTGTTGCCGCCGTTCATCGTATTCGTATCGCCCACGCGCACGACGTACTTACCGCCCGCCCGGACCGAACCGCTTGCGCTCGTCGGCTTCACTTCGCCATTGACCGTGCCGGACTTCACACCCTTGAGCGAACCGGCGCTGTCGCCAGTACAACTCGGCTGGGTACTCTGATCGAGTACATACACCGGCGTTCCGCGAAAGCGCACGGTGGGTACCACCCCCACGCTGTTTCCAAGATCCTGCGTGGTCGGATAAGGCAGCGGGACGACGCTGCTCCCCACCTGCGTCTTGTTGATCGACGGCGCGGTCGATACGGCCTTGAACTCGCCTGCCTTATGCGTGCCGAGCTTAGGCATCTCGCGTCTCCATTTCCCGAGCTTGCCTGTCCCATTCAGCGAAAAGCCGCTCGCGCTCGCGCCGCTGGTCAACGGAAAGCACCCCTGCTTCCAGCGCGCGAACCGGTGCTTCCCGGACCTTGCCAACGATCCGTCGCCAGACCATCGAGAGACGCCGACGATCCGTGTCGATCAGCACGGTATCGATGCACATCGGCAACCGGAAACAGGCACCGTCTTCGAGACGGACACGGACGAACGCGAGATGCGACGGCAAGGCAAACCGCATGACCGTATTGCCCTTGGCATCGACGCTCACGCCCGGCGCATCCGACGGAAACAGGTTCGTCAATTCGATCACTTCTCCACCGGCCGGGTACTCGATCTGCTGATCGGGCGGTGCGGCGTTCCAAACCGCAAAGTCGAAGTCCTGCGGCAAACAACTGTCGCTCTCGATGAACGCTTCATCGACGGTACCGACAAGCGGCGCGCGCTCAGGGTGACCTTTGGGACGAACTCCAAAGCCAGCCACCTGCTGCCACTCGGGCAATGCCTTACCCGATACCGCACGTCCAAATACAGAGACATCGAACGGCGCATCGGGGAACTCGATCTGCGGTGCGGGCAAACGAGTCACCCGCGCCGCCTTCAGATACCAGTCCTCGGACCAGCCCACGCCGATCGGGTTGGCAGCAAACGCGGTGTGTGCCACTGGACTCGTCCCCTCGTTTGCGCGTTTCAATCGACGGCCCTCTGGAACTCGCACCGCGACGTCGGAATCGGCGCACACGAGGCATTCGCCGCCAAATGCCAGTTCCGGGCGCAGGGGAACCGTCACGCAGGGATTCGGCGGCGACAACGTCCAGGGAACCACGCGGAATAGACCCAGTGTCATCCAGCGACACATTCGCGCCGTCCATGAAGATGCAAATGACGACTTCCGAAGGAGACGCTCTCCAGTCACCACAAGCGTCTTATCGATGAGCGTTTGCCCAGGCTCACGACGCCCGCTCCATACCGCACATTCGCGCGCCCATTCTTTCATCGCCTCGGGTGACGCAGACATCAGCGGATTGAGCCCCTGGGGCGGCTCGGGCAAGGCACGAGGCGGGCTGTCGGGTTTGCGTACAACCAGGCGGACGTCGAAACGCACTGCCGCACGGCCGCCAGGCGCATGCGCCGTGCCGTTGACGACGACGTCACACTTCGGCTTGAAGTGGCACAGGTCGCTCTCCTCTCGAACGCCACTACGGCCGATTTCGCCGAAACAGACATCCTCCTCGCGAAGGGGCTGCTGATCGTCGGCATAGATCGGCCCCTCCTCGGTCAAATCGAGCGTCTGCCGCAGGGCGACCACATGAAACCGCTGATCATGCTGATCGACACCCTCGAACGCCAGCGCAGGAAATGGCGTATGGTTGCGAAACTCCATGGTCCGCGCTCAGTTGATGTCGACGTCCTTCCCGTTGATCTGCACGGGCCCGGAACCTTCTATCAGCAGTTGGGTGCCCTGCAGCGTGATATGCCCATTGCTTTCAAGAATCAGAACCGCGCTTCCCGTCCTCAACTCGATCCGATCGCCCGCCGTAACGGTGTATGTCTTCCCCACCGCCGTGGTCTTCGCCAGCCCCACCTCCTCAGCACTCGCCAACCCCACGGCCGTATTCATCGCCCCCGCCACCGTCACCGTGTAGGCACCCCCGATCGTCAACGCCTTGGCGAGGCCCACCGTCTCTGCCGACGCCAACGCAATCAAAAGATTCTGTGCCCCTTCGATCGTCTCGCTGCGATTGCCGACCACCGTCAACGTCTCATTGCCGCCGACATGCTCCGATCGATTCACGCCGATGGTGATCGTCTCGTTGTTGCCGACCGTCTCGGTACGGTCATGATTGACGTTCACAGTTTCGTCGTGCACGACCGTCTTCGCCCGATCGTTGCCCACCGTATGCGATTCGTCATGCTCGACCTCGATGCGCTGATCCTTCTCCGCATGAATCCAGAGCTCCTCCTGGCCGAGCTTGTCTTCGAATCGGATCGCATTGGCGTTTTCGCGCGTGGCGCCCTTGCTCGATCGCGTCAGCAAACCGCTTTGAGTGGCATTGGCCGGTAGCGACCAGGGCGGCATGTTCTGCGCGTTGTAGACGCGCGAGGTAATGATCGGCCGGTCGGGATCGCCATCGAGAAACGACACGACCACTTCGTCGCCAATGCGCGGAATCTGCACCATGCCGAAACCGCGGCCTGCCCAGGGCTGCCCGACGCGCACCCAGCACGAGCTCGATTGGTTCCGCTTGCCGAGACGATCCCAATGGAATTGCACTTTTACGCGTCCGAGCTCGTCCGTATAGATCTCTTCGCCTTCAGGGCCAACCACGATGGCCGTTTGCGGCCCCGCAATCGTGGGCCGCTCGTTTGCAAGGGCGGGACGGTAGGGGATCTTCTTGCGAATGCACGTGAAGCTACAGGAGTAAGATGCCGCGCCCTCGCCAGCCTGATAGTTGTTCTGTCCGCTGTGCGTGACCGCTATCAACAGAAACTGCCGGTCTTCAGCCGGCGCGCCCGCATGATCGTAGTGTTCGTCGAGTTCGAAATATCGCGCCGGCATCAACCGCCGGCTCGTCGTCGTGCCCGTGAACACCTTGCTGTGCGCCGCGAGCGCCTCGGTTCTGAAGCGCGCGAGTTCCTCGCCGCGATCGCTGTCGGCAAAACCGTGCGCACCCAGATAGTCATAGCGCTCGTACGAGGCCACATCGCCCTGATCGACTTGCGTGCTATTGGATACGGAACGCCGAGCGCCGGGCGCCTTGTAATCGAACGTCTTTAGGGCGACCTTGTCGGATTCGAGGTGCCGCGAGGCTTGAAACGACGTGACGACGTCACGGTCGTCCAGCGCCTCGCCTCGCGAATAAGGAATCGACGGATTGCGGCCGTCGATCGGCTTCGCCGTCACCGAGCTGTCGGTGACGATCAGCTTGTGCCCATCTTTCGTGTGTTCGAAAAAGAAAAAAAGGCCTTCCTCCTGCATCAACCGCAAAGCAAAATCCAAATCGCTTTCCTTGTATTGCGTGCAATAGCTACGATTTTTAGTAGGCTTCATCAACCTGAACGCATAAGAAGCCAATGCGCCATATTCCTGAAACACTTTCTCCAGGATCGCCTGAGCCGGTTGCTCCTGGAATATCCGGATGTCCTGGCGCCGCGAAAGCATCCATAACCAGGGCCGAATCGCGGCACTATAGAGCGCAAAGCCGCCGTCGGTATCCAGATGGGTGAAAGCGGCCACATAGCCATGAAAGAATCGCTCTTCGGAGCTTGCCAGCGCCTGTGTCAGCTGCAGGCTGACCGTGACTGGCTGCCCGATCATCTGTTTCAACTCGATCTTGCGATTTTGCGAGGCTAATCGCACATGGATTTCGAAAAGCTGAGACAAACCTTCCGCGCATTGGAAATCGACCACCACCAATTCGGAGGTCCCTTCCAACGGCGTTTTGATCGTGAGCAGGCGATTGCTCTGAAGCTGAAAGAAACTCGCAATCTCGGACATTTGCATAGAAGGCCTCGAAACGTCGCACGAGCGAATCGAGATATTACCGTCGGACGAATGCCAAATGAAACGTTTTTTAATTGACGGAACTGTGACGGTCGAACGGGTACTGAGAAGACGCCGCGTGTGAAGGCCTCCGATGCCTCGTCCGATGGAGCTTAGATGGAAGACTTGCTTGCGCACTACGAATACGAACTCGGTCTGCTTGCCGACGCGTTGGCCGATTTCGGCAAGCGCTATCCGCGCATTGCGGCGCGGCTCGGCTTGTCGAACGGCCATTCCGACGAGCCACATGTCGAACGCCTGAGGCAGGCGTTCGCGTTTCTGGCCGCACGCATCGGCGTCAAGCTCGACGACGACTATCCGGAATTCACCGAGCCATTGCTCGAGTTGCTGTATCCGGGCTATTTGCGCACGGTGCCGTCGTGCGCCATTGCGCAGTTCGATCCATCGCCCGTCGCCGATCTGCTGAGCGCGCCGCACTGCGTGGCACGCGGCACCGAACTCGATGCGCTTGCCGCGCATTGTCGCTTCAGGACTGTCTACGACGTAACGCTTTCACCGCTACGCATCGATGCCGCGCGTTTCACGCCTGCGACTTACGCCCCATCCACTGCCGAGCTACCGCCAGATACCTCTGGTCTTCTCTCGATTTCGTTTTCGGCCGTTACGCCGGCACGTCGCTTCGACGACTCGGTTCCATCGTCGCGCGTGCGCGTTCATCTTTCCGGTACGCGCACGCTCGTTTGTACTCTGCTCGACACGATGCTGCTGCATGCGCGCGCCGCATTTGTCGAAGCGGACGATAGCGGGCGCTGGAAAGCGTTGCCGGTCGTGCCGTTCGAGCAGGTCGGTTTCGGCGACGACGACCGGCTGTTGCCGCGCGAGGCGCCGGGTACGTCGGCGCCGCTTCAATGTCTGCTCGAGTATTTCGCATTTCCGGAGCTATACGATTTCATCGACATCGACATCGGGCGGCTTCGCCGCGCGGCCGGATCGGCAAGTCGCATTACGCTGCACGTCGCGGTGTGCGCAGCGCGGTCCGATTCGGCGGTAGCGCAAGCGTTGCGTACGCTCGACGCGTCCGCCCTCAAACTCTGCTGTACGCCGATCGTCAATCTGTTCAAGCGGCCCGCGGCGCCTATCGTGCTCAGTGCAACCGACACCCGATATCCGGTGCGGCCAGTGCCGCTCGCCTCGGACTCCATTACCGAAGTGTTTTCGATCGATGGCGTTTGTCTGGGAGAACTCGACGGCACGGACAAGGCCGCACCGCGGGCCAACCGCGGGACGCGCATCGACGTGCAGCCGTATCGCGCGTTCGGACATCGGCCGGGCGTCATGGGTGCGACTGTCTATTGGGCCGCGGCGCGAGATCGCGACGCCGCGCTCGTCGGCCGGGATGGCGAATTGCTGCTGTCGCTGGTCGATATCGACGGCAGGCCTGCGCATCCCACGCAACCGCAAGTCGACGTGGAGACGACCGCGACCAACGGCGATCTGCCTTCGCGCTTGCCGATCGGCGCGGCCGATGGCGATCTCTCGAACGAACAGACGGCGCTTTCTTGCCCCATTATGCTGTTGACACACCCCACCCGACCGGCCGATCTGCCGCGTGGCGACGGTGCTTTGTGGCGCGTGTTGTCTGCGCTGACCCCGCATGCGGTCGAGCTGACGCAAGCGGGGCTGCCTTCGCTCAAAGCGCTGTTCGAACTGCATGCGGCGCGATCGGCGCCCGCGGCTCGTCGCTGCATCGATGCGCTTACGAGCCTCGCTTGGAAGCCGGCGATCGAATGGATGTCGCTCGACGATTCTTTTCCTTCTTTCGTGCGGGGGATGGAAATCACTGTTGGGTTCGATGAGGCCGCGTTGCGCGATGTCAGCCTCAGCGTCTTTGCGGCCATACTGGCGCGACTTTTCGAGCCGTATGCTTCTACGAGCAATTTCGTGCGGTTGACGGTGAAGTCGACGCAGACCGGTGCAGAGTTGATTCGGTGTGCTGCTCGGCGAGGGGCGAGGCCGTTGGTTTGAAGTTGCATCACGACTTATGAGCGCGGAGACCTGCCGATATCTTCGCTGTCCCTATCACCGTTACGCATTCGATCTCGGGCGCGGCGTCAGAATCAACCCATTTCGACCGCCGGAAATCTGATTAAGAGCCCGTGGTGCGATTCTCTGGGACTAC
>CBJLAJ010000200.1:0-7367 GCA_966421005.1 uncultured Paraburkholderia sp. | reverse complement strand
ATATCGCGGGCATCACGAGAATCAACGTGCGTTTCATAAAAGAGTCGGCCCTGAAAAATTCAATTCGACCGTAAGCGGTAAGCCATGGGCGTTATAGAGCTCGCATAAAGGCGGCCGCACAATGCCCGCATTGAATTGGATCAGGAGGGCAAGCGATGACGGCATCGGCAAGAGAAGAAGTGGAATCGGCGTGGCGTCAGAGGCTGGCGCGCTTTGCGCAGAGCGGCCAGACGGTCAAGGCGTTTTGCCGTGAGGAGTCGGTGTCGGCGTGCAGTCTCTATCATTGGCGGCGACGCTTGCGGGAACCCGCAGCGCCGTGCGGCACGGGCGTGGCGAGCTTTGTCGATCTGGTGTCAAACGACGCAAAGTCGTCCAAAAAATGACCTAAAGTCGTCTAATCGGCCAATTGGGATGCGTGCAAGCTGGAGAAATTCTTATTTATCAGTGGGTTGTCGCATAATTGACGTAAAGTCGTCCAGTCTCGCGGAAAGGCCGATGCCCATGATGGCGAGATTTTGGGGTGGTTTTGCCGCGAGGTCATGCCGATACTGAGTGGAGCGCCAGCTCAAGCCAATGCCCTTCAATGCGTCTGCGGCGGCAAGCCGAGCGAGCGCTCGATGTGAGGAATAGCTCGCTCGTACAGCGCGATCTGCTCCTCTTTGAGATAGGCTTCGAGCGCAGAGACACCCGGGGCCGCCGTGACCTCATCGTCGTCGACCTCAAGCAGATCCGGCCGCTTGATATGGCCTGCGGCGACGCTCTCGGGCCGATTCCGCGCCTGGGCCAGTGCTTCACGGTGCACGTCGGCGATGCCGGTGACGCGCGGCATACCCTGGGCCACCATCAGCGCAAATAGCGCGGTAGTGGGAACGGTCTGGCCTTCGGAGACATCCAGGCGCGAAAGCCATAGCTTGCCGGTACGCTCGTCGCCGTCTGCGCGTAGATTCGCGTCGAGCTGCTTGCCGATCGTGCGCGCGAGGTTGCCCCAATCCTGCCTCGAGAGCGTCGAGCCGGCACCGTCGACTACCGCCAACGATACGTGAGTCGGGTGCTCGGCATCGTGCCGTGCCGCTACCGCAACATGATGCCCGCCGAGATCGAGCGTCGCATGCCAATCGGCACCGCTCTTGACCCCCTCGGCAAGAACGGGCTTCAGGCTGTCGACCGCACGTGTGTCGAGTTCCGCCAGCTTCGCCGTATCGATTCGGTGCCTGGACAGCCGCAGTTGCGGGTTCTGCATATTCTCCGCGTCAGTCAACAAGTCGAGGAACTCGGCGTCGCGCGAGGGCGGCGGCGCACCCTCGCTGGTGCTTGCACCGCGCAACTCGTGGAGATAGGCGGCCATGCCGTCCAGCCGGACAGAGGCATCCAGGTGCGCAATGGCGCGCTCATAAAGCTTCAGCCGCTTGTCCTCATAGGAGGTGCTGTAGGCGTGCCGTATGCCGAAGAATGCCGGCATGTGCACGCGCAGCCGCGCCGCCTGGTATTCGGCCAATGTCTGATTGCTGCGCTTGCCGACCGGCTGCGTGGCCAGATCCGGGCGGGCCTTCAGCAGGGTCTCCATGCAGGGCGTATGCGTCATGTGCTTGAAGAAGCGTGCGCCGAGCACGCGGTTGTCGTCGATCGTCTGGATCCCGAGGGGCGCCTCACGCTCCGCGGCGATTTTCAGCGCGCTTTCGTGTAGCCGCCCGATATCGGCATCGCGCGGCATGGCTTTGACGGCGGACAACGCAAAGATGACGCTACCGTCGGTGATCGTATGCGTGGCGGTATTCAAGCAGTTGAGCCGGATCTTGACTGCGCCGCCGTCGCCGGCCTGAGCGCACGCGCGGTTCAGACTGGCGATGATCAGGGAGGCGACGCGCCGCCAGTCGGGCGACGACGGACGCCTAGGCGCACTGTCGACTACAACAAGCGAGATATGCCGCGGCTGCGTTGGATCGTGCCGAGCCGACAGCGCGACCTCGCGCCCGTTGATGCAGACGATCGCGTGCCAGCCAGCACCGCTGCGCATGCTGGCTTCCAGGCACTGCGTCAAGCTGGCCACGGCTGCCGGGTTGTTCGTTTTCAGCGCCGCGTCGTCGACGGTGTGGGTGCTGAGGGAGAGATCGGGGTGGCGGGCGTTCTCGATCGCCACGAGCAGGTCGAGGAACTGCGTATCGCGGGGATGCTCCATTTCATTGCCGCGCCAATAGGCTTCCTTCAGGTCCGCCAGATATAGCCGCATGTCGGCCAGGCGCGCCGCGATGTCCGGCTGGCGCGCCGCCGCGAGCAACGGATGCTGCGCGTCGGAGGGCTGTTTGGGCAACGTTGCCACGCGGCCCAGCGGGCGGCCGGAAGATCGTCGGACCGGCAGGCGCTCCAGGTTGCCATCCACCAAGCGAGGCTGGCCTGCGCGGGACGGTCCAGGCGTCGCCGGGTGAGAGGTGGCGGCCGGATGTTCGGGGGCGGCCCAGGTGTCGACCGGTTGCTGCGGTGGCAGGGCGCGCGTGTTCAGCACAATCGGCTTCATGAGTCAGGAGAAGGAGCGCGCCATTGCACCACACGTGAGGCCGCAGCTGCAGGCCTTGATGCGAAAAAGCGGGGCGGAATTCGTAATTGTATTTATGCCGCCTGGCTGCTTCGTTATCAATGCCTCGCAATGGCGGCAGCGCGGTTGCGCGTTGAGCATCATTTTCTGCGCATCGATATAGCTTCGATAGAAATACGCGTAGCTCGCCTTCCTGTGTTGGGTCAGCGTGGAAACCGGATCTCACGCCGATGCGACGGCGCACTTGGCGAGCGCATCGCTCCTCGCCCTGTCAACTTATGCATCCACCCCACTGGTCGTCCCATGAACACCTGCGCCGCCCGAAAGCCTGTGGGGTTCGCTGAAGGTCGCACGACTGCACGGTTGGCCCTACCGAAGGGGGCAGGTCAATACAGCCTTGCGCCAACACCACGGACGATATATGATGTGTATATCATGCATGGGGGTGTTATGAGCCGTATCCTTGTTGACTTACCGGATTCGCAAGTCGAGGAATTAGCAGCCATCGTGGAGGTCGAGCACCGTCCACGAGCTGCCGTCATTCGTGATGCGATCGAGGCGTATATTGCCCAGCGCAAGCGCGCACTCGGGGCAGACGTTTTCGGGTTGTGGAAGAGCAAGAAGGTCGACGGTCTTGCTTACCAGCAGGAGCTTCGTTCCGAATGGTAAAGGCGCTTTTCGACACGAATATCCTGATCGACTACCTCGGCGGAATCAGCGCCGCGAAGAAAGAATTGGCCCGCTACGAACATCGTGCGATCAGCACGATAACGTGGATGGAGGTTCTTGTTGGTGCGTCCAACGAAGAAGAGGCCGCGATTCGTGCGTGGCTCGCTTCGTTCGATGTGGTTGGCATCGACAACGCGATTGCGAACCGGGCCGTGGAGATACGCAAGAACAAGCGGATTCGCTTGCCGGACGCCGTTGTCTGGGCAACGGCACAAGTGCATTCGTTGCTGCTCGTTTCACGAAATACGAAGGACTTTCCTGCCGACGAACCGGGAGTCCGGGTTCCATACAAGGTGTAGGAAAACACCGATATGGACGACGACGACCGCACAACTTCGATTGGCGTGGCTCGATACGCCTATGAGTACATCGGCGCGGCTTGGATTGTCGACCAGGACCATGCGGGCAAGCATCCTGGTAGTCAAATTTCTCCGGTACCGGCCTACTTTCTCGCGCACCGCGGCGTTGAACTCACGCTCAAGGCCTATCTCCGCCACTCGGGTGTGACCGTACGTGAGCTTGGATCAAAAACATACGGTCATGATCTGCATGCTTGCTATCGGAAGGCAAAGGAACTGGGCCTGCTTAAGATCTTCAAAGAGACCCGAGACGATTTGAACGCAATGCAGATGCTCGTCGGGTTGAACGATCGGCACGGCCTCCGCTATATCCGAACGGGAATGAAGCAATTTCCGCTGTGGTGTTGAGCCGCTGGCCGTTCGGCTCCATCAGGCAGTAGCGTCTGCGGTGGGATACCGTTCCTTCGCGAAGTCGTACGGGAGCGGAAACTCGCTCAACGCGGCGCAGAATGACCGTGGCCTTGCTGCGCAGTTTGAAGATTTGTCTCGGGCGTTCGACGAGCCCCAGCAATGACAAGGAAAACGGGAGCGATGGATCTACGCGCGTTCGCGATGGCGGTGCTTGCGACATTGGCCATGCGGTTGTTCTACGTCGCGCTGAACATTCGACGTCTTCGTCGTGCGATCGCGAACCACCGCTGAGGGAAAGGAAAACGCGAAATGAATATCGTCTAACAAGGAAGGTTGAAAGGGGCGTTCACCGGGTTCAAAGACCAGAACACGGTTTTCGAGTTTGCAAACGGCCGTAAGTGGCGCCAGAAGTCCTACAGGTAGGATGCAAGCCGAGACGTGGCATACCAACCATCCTCTCGATGAGAAGCGATTTCATCAGGCGCTTCACTCGGCATTCTCAGCTGTTGGCTCACAGGTAACCGCAGGCGACATGCTCGATGCTTTGACAGAGCTTGGGCAGTAACTTGGCAGATCCGTCAATGACACGCAGTATTTCATTCCGCGCATCCAGGAGCGGGCCAAAATCGCGGAGCGGATCGGCGAATACTTGCGTGATGTTGGCGCGCTGTAGAACAGAAAACAGAAGCGGTGTTCAACAGCCAAGGCCGAATTGCGCGAGATCGTGCGCGTTGTAGCCGAGACAGAGCGCTACGACGCGACGCTGGCGGCAAGGCCGGAAATTGTGCCAACGGGCGCATCGATCGAGGAGCGGCGGCGCAAGGAGCAGCGCAAGCTGCAGCTGCTGGACAAGTATGAGTTCATCTAGGAAAACATGACGGTCAACAAGACATTCGCACTCGGTGCTGCCGCGGGCTTGGTGCTTGGGGCAATCGTCGCGTTCACGCTCACGAGAAACGCAATGGCCGAGAAGCAGATTGACGTGCTCACAGCAGGCGTATTTTGGGGGTGCCAGAATGCGCCGGATGGCAAGATCCTAACCGACGAAAAGCGATGCCTCGAGCTTGCTGACGATATGCGTGGAATGGCTCGGCAGGAAGCGTATAAAAAGGCGCATCCCGCGATGCGCTTTTAGCTAAGAAAACGGGAGAGAGCCATGCGGCGCGATATGGACATGATCCGCGAAATCCTGCTCCAGCTTGAAGATAAAGGCGGGTACGTCGAGCCTCGCGATTTTCAGCTGTCAGGATACGACGTGAAACACGATCCAGCCGATGGCTGGAACTTCGACTATCAGTTGAGGATCCTGCTTGATGGAGGATTGATCTTTGCTGAATTCGTCAAGCACAAAGATAAGAAAGTCCGTGGCGCCGACGACGGTGAACTTTTGACAATAGGCGGGCGAGCATGGGCATGCGCGCGGGAGCGCGGCCGGCCGGACCCTGAGGCACAATAGCACTCCCCGAACTACAGAGACCCACTCGCATGATAGGCAGTGCATCCAAAGTACGGTTCACGACTTCGGTTACGGCGGCCGTCGTCATCTCGGCCATCTTGGCGGGTTGCTCGCATCAGCCGATCGCGCGCAACGACAGCGCCGGGGACAGCGGCGTGCCGGCGTTTTATGAGTGGAAGGCGGCCGCGCCGACCGCGCCTGGGCAGTTGCTGAGGACCGAAGCGCTCACACCGCGGCAAAGCCTTGCTGAAGCAGGCCGCAACATCCGGATTCTGTACTCGTCGACCGACGGCATCGACAACCGGACGCCCATCGTCGTATCGGGTGCGCTCTTTCTGCCCAAGGGCACGCCGCCGCGAGGCGGCTGGCCCCTGATGGCCTGGGCACACGGTACCGTTGGCAGCGCCGATGTCTGCGCGCCGTCGTTCGCGGGCCGTAGCGAGCGCGACACGCGTTACCTGAACCGGTGGCTTTCGCTCGGTTATGCAATCGTCGCGACCGATTACCAGGGGCTCGGAACGCCGGGGATCCACCCGTATGGCCTCACGCGGCCGCTCGGGTACGACGTCCTCGACAGCATACGAGCGGTACAGCATAGCGACTTCGCATTGTCGCGTGCCGTTGTCGTGTTCGGGCAGTCGCAGGGCGGACGCGCTGCGTTCGCTACGGCGGTCTACGCAAAAGACTATGCGCCGGAGCTCGATATCGTCGGCGTGGTGGCAACGGGCACGCCGTACGCGGCCGTGCACGAGCACGCGGCCGACGCCGATCGGGCCGATGCCCACAAGTCAGTGTTGCCGAGTTTCGCCTACGATGTCCTGCGCCTTGGGACTGCGCAGCGGCTCGACCCGTCGTTTATGCCTGCCGACTATCTCACCGAGCAGGCGCTACCGGTATTCGAGCTGAGCCAACATGCGTGTCTGCACGCCATCGAGCAGCGGATCGTGGAGGATCGAGTCACCTTCAACGCGAGCTTCAAGCGCTCGACGAAAGCGGTGTTCGCCGCGATCAATCGCGAAGCCGCTTATCCGACGCTCAAATCCGATATCCCGATCTTTATCGGCACGGGCGGGAAGGATCGCGTCGTGTTCGTGCCGGCTCAAGCGGCACTCGTCGCCGACGCGTGCAAAGCCGGCGATCGGATCGAGTGGCACCTATATCCTGCGCTCGATCATTCCGGCACCGTGAACGGCTCGCTGCCCGATTCGACGCAGTTCGTGGCCAAGGCGTTCTCGGGCGCGCACATCGAGGGCAATTGTGCGTCGCTTCCGCAATTGCCATAGCGAAAAGCATGGCTGTTTGCGTGCGCCGGCCGTGCCGGAGATGCGGCTGTGACGGCCGCATCAGTTGGTCAATCGTCGTCGTCGTGATGATGGTGGCGCCACCTGCGGCGCCAGCCGTTATCGTGCCATTCTCGGCGATAGCCATCCCCGTAATACGGCCGTAATAGACGGGCGCGGGCTGCTCGTACCCTACCGGGGGTGTCATCTTCCGCCATATAGGAGCCAGTCGGTTTCCGGCATATAGGAGCCAGGGAAAGAATCGAGCATCCCGATCGTGGTGCTCATCGCGGGCTTACCTTGTGGGGCGTAATTCCCAAGGGAGGCTGCGATGGGCCGACGGAGAAGCGCCGTTACGGCTATCGCCGGATTCACGTGCTGTTGCAGCGGGATGGCTGCTTCGCCAACCACAAGCGCATCTGGCGCCTGTACAGCCAGGTGGGGCTGAGCGTGCGCAAGCGGCGACGCAAGCGTATTGCGGCTGTTGAGCGCACGCCGCTGCCGTTACCAACAGGCCTGAATCAGAGCTGGTCGATGGACTTCGTTTCTGACGGGTTGGTCTATGGTCGGCGGTTTCGATGCCTGAACGTGGTTGAGCTTGCCCTCGAAAACGAATCCCTTGCTGAGTGTTTAAGCTCAAGCAAGGAGAATCAAGAAAGATG
>CBJLAJ010000199.1:0-7693 GCA_966421005.1 uncultured Paraburkholderia sp. | reverse complement strand
TCAGCCGTTCGGTGTGTCGCCCGCCGAAGTGGACGCGCATCAGCCGTTCATTGTGCTGTCTGTCGAAGCGGGCTCGCGTCAGTCGTTCCAAAATCCGCGTGGCGAAGCGAATGTGCATGAAGCGTTCGATGTGCCGCCCGGCCAAGCGCTCATGCAGCACGCGTTCGACATCGCGCTCGGCAAACCGATCGCCGATCAAGCGCTCGATGTCGCGCCGGATGGCACCCTCGCGCATCGATCGCATCGTTTCGACGAGTCGCTCACGCAACGCCGTCAGCCGAGCCGGCGCGTGCGAGCGCGAGGCGCGAGGCGAGCGCCCATGCTGCTCGACGCGCATCGTCAGGCGATGAATGAACTGCTGCAGCAGATGCAGGTGTTGCACGTGCTGCGTCACATGACGTACGTGTTGCACGGGCGCGGCCGAGCCGGCGGGATGCAGGAACGCGAGCGATAGCGGCGCCTGACTCGATGGCTCGCCGAGATGTGTGTCCGCGAGGCGCAGCGTCGCGTTCGCGGCACGACGCGCCAAAAACTCGTGAGCCGCGCGAATCGACGCCAGCTCGAAAGCGGCGCGGCGCGCGTTGAATCCAGGGATGTGCGTCCTCCGGACATTCCTCAAGGCGCACCTCCGCCGCTCTTCCTGATTCCCTCATGCGCGAGCGTGAAACTCTGCGTCGCGACGAGATTCTGATCCGCGGCGAGGCTCGGGCCCTGCCACTCGATCGGCCACGCGTTGTAGAAATTCCAGGTGATGGCGGTGTTCCCCTGAGCGTTCAGCAGATAGATCGAGCCATTGCGCCGGGAGACTTTGCCACCGGAGCACGACTGATACCAGAGCCACATCGGATCGACCGACGTGATGCCGGCCTTCAGCACGAGATCGGTGTAAGTGAGCTGGCCCGGCAGCTTGTACTCGACGTCGTTGACGCCACCCTGGCGGACCGTCTTCACTTCGTTTTTCGATTGCAGACCCTCGACGGACGTAAAACCGCCGACGACGATGCCACCGATTTCGACGCGAAAGCGATACGACATGAACGGGTCGGCGCTCGGGCCGGTGCGGCCATTAGGCATATCCCATCCCCGAAAGCAGGCTCTTTTCGCGCTCGGTGCTCATCATCGTTTGATTGATCTTGCTGATCTCGTCGCACCAGCGACGGCGCTCGGCATGCTCCATGGCCAGAATCTCCCCGTAGGACCAGTGGAAGTGATACGCGACGAACGCGATCTCTTCATAGAGCTGATCCGGTACTACAGGGAGGCGAACTTTCCCGCCGAAGCGGCCGCCTCCATGCCGGGCATCGGCGCCGCTGATTCATCCTGCTCGGGGTGACCGCTGTCGTTGATCTGGTTATAGAACTTCTGGAGAAACGAGAAATCGGGAGTGAACAGATCCTCGATCACTTTCGTGTTGACCATGTCGAGATTGCCGAGCCGCACGATGACGCGCGACAGGACGATCACGGGCAGATAGGCTGGGTTCGCTTGCACCCGGTGATCCTTCATCGGCAGGATCTCGTCGGCGGCCGTTGCGAGCCGCATCACGCCGTGCTTGTGGAGATTGCCGTCCGCATCGCGATAACCGAGCGGCAACGTGAATTCGAATTCGGTGCTGAAGGCGTTCATGCTGGGTTCCCGTTGGTGAGGACTACGAAACACGGGTCATGTACTGGATCGTCAATTCGAACGTCTCGACCATGACGTCGCTCGTGCTGGCGTTCAGCCCCGTGCTCTCATACTTGCTCGGCCACGCGTTGATGATGTTCCAGCGCGCCTTTGCCGAGCCACTCGTATCGATGAGAATCAGAGAGATGTTTTTCTGCGCCCCCTTGGCCGTCGAGCCTTTCTCCGCGACCTGGGCGAACCAGTTGTAGAGATCCATCGAATCGGTGAGCCCCTTTTTCAGCGTGAGCTTGCCGTAGGTGGTGAGGCCCGAGAACGAGCGCTTGTAGGTCGGATCGGTGCCCTCGCGGTAATCGACACTCTCGACGGTGGCGTCGGGTATCGTTGCCTCCGAAAAGGACGCGACTTGAATGCCCGAGATTTCCACCTGGAATCGAAAGCCGCGGTAGGGGTTGGTCAGTTGCGTCGGCATGGTCAGTTCCGTTGTCAGTTAGCCGTTCGGGGAAGCCGCTCATGTCCGCGTTCATGAGCCGGAGTCCGGTCCGGCGACCTTTTGCGTCATGCGGATGACGACGAACTCGGCGGGATAGACGGGTGCAAGGCCGATATCGATATACATCTGGCCCAGCGCACGCGTCTCCGGCGGGTTGTTCGACGCGTCGCAAGTCACGAAGAACGCTTCGGCCGCCGTTGCGCCGAAGAGCCCGCCCGCCTGCCAGAGCGTCGTCAGGAACGCCACGATGTCGCGCGTCACCGCCGCCCAGGTCGTCTGGTCGTTCGGCTCGAACACGACCCACTGCAAGCTCTGTTTGAGGCTCTGCTCGACGTAGATGAACAGACGCCGCACGCTGACATAGGTCCATTCGCTGCCCGTCGCGGCGAGCGTACGCGCGCCGTAGATCACGTTGCCGTAGCCGAGCAGATTGCGGATCGCGTCGATGCCGTTCGGATTGAGCGAATCCTGATCCGCGTCGGTGACGGGCGTCTGCACCTGTACGGCCGATAGCAGCAGGCCGTCGTTGACGCCCGCAGGCGACTTCCATACGCCGACGTTGGTGTCCGTATAGGCGTAGCGTCCAAGCGCGGGGCCCGATGGCGGAATCGGAATATTGAAGCCGGAGAGCGGGTTGTAGATCCAGATCCAGGGGTAATAGAGCGCGCCATAGGTCGAATTGAGCGCGGGCGAAGTGGCGCTGCCGGTTTTGAAGCCTAGTACGCCCTGCACGCTTTGGCCGAACGGTGGATCGCAGGCGTAAAAAAGGTTGCGCGTCGCAGGCTTGTCGCAAAAGAGCAGTGCGTTGTTGATGAGGGTGGCCTGCTTGGCAGGGTCGAGCGTGTTGCCTGTCGTATCCGTCAGCGTGACGGTGTCGGGGATGGACAGCAGACTGATGCCTTGTACCGTCGTGAGCGTGTTCCATGCGCTTTCGAGGTCCCAGTTGGGCACGGCCCCGCCCGCCAGCATCGTCGGCGCGTTCTTGCCCGTGTTCGACGGCCGCGAGGTGCTCGTGATTTCCGCGCGCACGAACGTCGAATTGGCGTTGATCGCGTCCTGCAGCGCGGACATGGAATCCTTCGTATAGCCGTTGAAGCTTTCGAGGATGTAGTAACCCTTGTTGTTCAACTGCACCGTGCTCAGCTTGTTTTGCGTGCAATAGGCTTTCAGCGTCGAGTTGACAGGCGACGCAGCCGTCGTCGCCGGCTCGGGCAGCTTGGCGAGCGCCGTTTGATCTGCGACGATGCTGAGATTGAAGACCTGCGTTTCCTTGCTCGGGTCCGATCCGTCCGCGTTGCTGATTGCATAGCCGATCATCGCGTTGGGCCAGGCGCCCGGCGTGACGGCCGTGATCTTGACGCCGTTCACCGAACTCGTGGCCGCCGCCGCGTTGTTTTTGTCTTTCGCGCGCACGATGTAACACGACGAGCCGCCTTCGTTGAAAAACTCGAAGACAGCCCACGGCAACATGCCGTTCCAGATCAGGTTACCGAACTGGCGCTGGTAGGCGCTCCAACTGGTGACGAGCGTCGGCTGCTCATAAGGGCCCGCCGCGGGGCCGTAGCCCGTCACGCCGACGAACGCGGCCGTCGAGGTCGAGGCGCCCTGAATCGTGCGGGCGCTCGGCACCTCTTGGATATAGATGCCGGGATGAGTATAGGTGGTCGCCAAGATCGTGCCTCTCGGTGTCTCAGTTAGCGCATGTCGATATCGACGAATCGGGCGGTCGCCGCTTCCAGCGTCATCTGCCTGCTGACTGTCGTATAGCCCGGTTTGCTGAAGGTCAGCGTCAGTTCCGTGTCGGGCGCGACGCGCGAGCGCGGCGCGAGTGCATAGCGTCCGTTGTAGCGTCCGTAGTCCGACGTGAGCGTCGTCACCCGGCGCGGCTCGCCTCGCGCGATCCGGTAGTCCGCCTCGACGGCTACGCCCGCGAGCGGTTCGCCAGTGGCCGCTGCGCGCACCTGGCCGCGGATCACCGGCGTGCCGGGCGGGTAAGGGTACAGCGGGCTGGGCTCGAGCAGGCAGGGCACGATGGCGTCGGCCAGCGGCTGCGCGAGCGGCACCTTGAATTCGACCTCACGCGGAAAGAATGGCAATGCGAGCGCCGTCAGGCGGTAGTCGCCGTCGGCGAGTTCGCTGAACGCGTAGAAGCTCTGCGGCTTCGCGTGAGGCAGGCACGGCTTGCCGTTGAGCAGGAAACGTGGCTCGATGCCCTCGGCCGGTGCGTGGCTGAAGCCATCGATCAGTTGCACGACCGCCGAGAGCTTCATCGCGCCTCCCGATAGTCCGTGTCCGCCTGCGTCACCATGTCCGTCTGCAGCGCGAAGGTCGATGGTATCCGCACGGGGGAGAGCGTATAGAGCTTCGTGAGCCGGTATGTCTTGTTGGGAAAGAGCGTCCAGATGTTGCGCAATTGCTCGCTGGTATCGACCTCCGGCACGATCTGGATCGGATCGTTGCCGGTGCGCTTGAGTACAGGGTTCAGCCACTGGCCGGTGAGCGCACTGACGTCGTGAAAGAGCCGCATCAGTTTGTCGGCGAGCACGAGTTCGAGTTCGGCCGAGCGCGCATACGGCACCATGAGGTAGGTGAGGTCGAGCACGAGCGGGCTCGGCGTGACGGCGAGCGCGGCAGGCTGTGGCGGGTTGGCCGCGCGGCGCGTGAGGCTTGCCGGCAGGTTACGCAGATACGGGTTGATCTCGGTTTGATAGAGATAGAGCGAGAGCTTCGTCTCGTCCTCGTCCTCGATCTCTCCCGGTGAATCGAAGACGACCGCCGATTCCGCCTCCAACTCCGGAATGGAGAGGCGGATCAGGCGGCGCAATGCCTCGCTGACACTGCGCAGCACCTGGCCGCTGTCGACGTTCGGCTCGGTCATCATGCTTAGAGGGTGAAGACGGTGTCGGCCTGGCTCACGGCCTGTGGCTGGCGGTTACTGACTTGCGCCAACACGGAGACGTCGCTGTTGCAGTTGGCGCGCAGGTAGACGTAGGTCAAGTCGTCGGGAGCCCACGTGATGTAGGCATTCATCGAGAATTGGAGCGTCGCGCCGGGATTGCTCGACGCGGTGCCATCGTCGGCGGGCGTCGTGACGAACGTCAGCACGTTCTCAGTAAAGGACATGGAGGTCAACGGAACGAGACCCTGCTGGCTGACGAGTTCGATGCCGTTGGATTCCGAGAAATCGGGGCCGATCGACCAGTTGACCTTGCCGAGTCCCTTCTTTGCACTGACGACGACCTCGATTCTGTTGCCGGGGCGCGCCCCCTGGACCGTGAAGCTGATCGGCCTGTAGTTGCTGCGCGGCGCGAAAAGCACGGCGCTGATGCGGCCGTTGCGCCATTGCACGGGCACCAGCGAGCCGAAAGTGACGCGCACGACGGCTTCCTTGTTGAGCGTGCAATAGCCCTGCAGATAGTCGACGCCCTCGCGCACTTGCAGAAAAAGCGTGACCGTGAATGCGTTGTCAGCCTGGCCGCTGTTGCCCTGGGAGGGCGCGCCGGTGCGGATGGTCAGCACCTCGTTGTTGAACTCGATCGCCTGAATGCAGGACTGCCCGTTGGCGCTCACCGGCGTGACGTTGTACGAGAAGCCGATGCTGTCGCCCGACATCGCGCCGAGCGACCATGAAGCGCCGGCCGTGGTGAACGTGAAGCTCAGATTGCTGTTCGAGGCGACATTGCAGAACTGTAAAGTGACGGGAATGAGCGTCACGGGCCCGTGAGCGTCGTCGTCTTCCTGCTCTCGTGCGGGAGCGGCTGACGCTTGCGGCGGCGTGGCTTGCGGCGCGTGGTCCCCGGCCAGAGGCGATTCGGTCGTCATATGTGACTCTTCCGCTTTGAATTGTCAGTGTTCACCAAGATCGATCGCAAAGGAGCTCACGCCTATCACCGTGCTGCGATCGTTGGTCGATCGCAGCGTGACGCTCGCCCCCGGCGGCAGATCGACATTGCCTTTGATGCCGCGTTGCGTAGTTCGCACATAGAGATCGATCTGAATTTCCTGCGCGTCCTGATAGGTCTGCAAGTACATCTCGCGGGCGTTGATCAGGAAATTGCTGAGATAGAGCACGGGATCGAGCCGGCTCGACACCGCCAGGCCAACCAGCCGATTGCCTTTGCCACCGTCGCTCCAAATGGCGAGTTCATCGGGGCGCAGCGTCAGGAACGCCTTGCTGTTGGCGCGCAATGCGTTGAACGTGAGCGTCAACGGCTTGAACGTATGAACCTGCGTGAAGCACTGTTCATTGAGCGCGCGGCTCTTGTTCGCGAGCAAGTGGGCGTCGAGAAACTGTCGAGCTTCGTCCGGCAGCGCGCTGCGCTCCCTGGCAATGGTCTGGACGACGGTTCGGTCCGGCACGCTGGCCACCGCGGCTGGCGGCGGGGCAGCCTTGGCGGCAAGCGCCGGCCCGCCGGACGCGGAGTCCTTGACGGGATTCTTCGTTTTGGTCTCCATCGCTTTCCCGGTCAGCTCGTTGGAAATGGAATTGAAAACGAACCGGCTGAAATGGTGCCGGAATTCGAGTAGCCAATAAACTGATACTGCAGCGTGACAAATTCGTTTCCGTGAAACTGATAAATTCCCGTCAAATTGGCCTCGGCCGGCTTGATCGTCACGACAGACTTGGCCGCCTGGAAAGACGACCCATTAGGCTGCACGGCCTGCAACGTAATGGCTGACGACGATACGACGGCTAAATTCAGTGGAGTTATTGCGCCTTGAATCGCCTGAATCTGAATCGTCTGGTTCTGTCCCAGGGAAATTGTATTGCCGCCGCTGAAAGTCAGTGTCACACTCAGCGGCGCGGTATCCGTTACCGTGAAGGTGAAGGCAATGGCGTATTCCATAGGCGGTCCCCATGTGTCGAAAGAAGGGCTGGGCGCTCGCTGAAAGCGAGTGCCCAATCACATCCCTACGCCGTGCTTAAAGCGGATTCCAGAAGACGGGTAGCGGCGTTCCCGGCGAGAGCGTTTGCCCCTTCCTACCATCGAATTCCGCGCTCACCGTTATGCCTTCCATCCCCGGCTGCAGTGTCAGAATGAAGGTCTGAATGCCTGGCTGAGCGGCCACCCACAGCGTAATTCCGAAGTTCACGGGCCCGCTGCCGCCGCTGCCCTGCTGAACGGCGACCGTGACGATCGACGGGTTGACCTGAAGCGAGGAGATCGGCAGCGAGACGCCGCTTTCCACATCGATCTCGAGGCCGCCATAGGAGGAAAAGTTCGGACCGGTGCTGTAACTCGCTTTGGGCTGTCCCGTTTGCGTGGATAAATTCACGGTAACGGAGCCGCCAGAAACGTTGACGTACTTCAGAACCAATGCCTTGTACTCGACGTTATTCTCGACGATGGTTGATTCGGTCGTGCTCATGGTATCCCCTTTTCAGAAAGAAACGTTTTAAGCGCGTAAAGAATGTTTACGCGGGCTTATCGAGCCCTGACAAATATTTGTAATAAACAGTCGTTTTATTTCTGTGCGATTCGTTCTTCTTGTCTGATGTGAAGATACATTTCGTTGTGCTTTGTTGCAAACATTTTTTAGAAAAATTCTTACCTGTTATTTTTGGTAGGTGTTTGG
>CBJLAJ010000198.1:0-7757 GCA_966421005.1 uncultured Paraburkholderia sp. | reverse complement strand
CGTATCGTACGCCCAGTTTATCGACGATGAATCCCGCGCGCTCCATGATCTGTTGATCGGTCAGTCCGTGGGGCAGCGGTGCCGCATCTTCGCCGCGACCCTCGGAAAGATCGAAAAACACCTGTTGGGTGCTTGCGCTTACCAGCGCCGCAGGATGTCCAATCGCTCGAGTCAATGCTGCTTCGATCGCTGCCCCCCCGTCTGCATAGCCGCGTCGGTCGACATACACGCCACGGAAGCCAAGCTTCCGAATCGCGCCGATCTGCTGCTCCACAGATTGCGCGGAAAGCGCTCGGAAGAAAAGATCGCCGCCCCTTCCTTTAATCAGGCCATAGCTCCACTTCAGCGAGTGCGAATGCAGGTAGCCAATTGCTTGGTCATACGCTTGCAGCTTGTTTAAAGGCGGCACTTCGGGGAAGGGCATATAAGGCAGCTGGTAGATCGCAGCCCCCGGTGGCAACCGGTTTTCTATGGCAGCGACGAACCTCTCATCGTTCGCGAAGGCTGTGTCGGTTGCTTTCAAGCATGGGACGCAAGTTGGCGCCTTCTGATCCCAGACTGCCAGTCCTGCTGTGGCAATAGCCAATCCCGCGATTAACGCATTCGAGAGTCGATATCGACTGGCGAGACGATCGAGGGTGAGCATGGTTGCGCAAACGCCGGCGAACGCAATGAAGACGCTAGCGCGGTTCCAGGCGCGGATCATTGGGCTGATCAGCAAACTGAAGAGAGACGAAAACCCCCCGATGGTACAAAACAGGAGCATGACAAGCGTGAGGGACGCGAGGAACGGCAGACTGTCGGCTTCATCGATTTTTTTTCTGTGAAGGACGACCGACACCAAAAGAACGAGAAATCCGGCCGATGCAATGATGCCCACGGCGGACGTATCGTTTTCATTCACGAGCGGGAACGTGCTCGAGTAAGCCGCGTTCAATTTGGCGAACGGCTCGAAGCGGTGATGCGGCCGCGGGAGAACGAGCTGAGCGAGCTTGAGGCCATATAGCTCCGATTCGGCAGCGGACCGCTGGGCGGTTTCTTGGTTGAGGCCGTGGGTCGCTCGATAAGCAATATTGGGCGCGACGTTGGCCACTACTCCGATCGTGACGATCAATGTGGCGACGATGGATCGAACGATGGGCTTCGGGCAGCCTGCGCGAGCAGCGCCGGTTGCCCCTCCTGTCAGCAGTGCGATCACGCCGAAGAACGCGTAGTAGACGCCAAAACAGGACAGCGCCAAAAGCGATGCGCCATAGAATACCCCGTTCGTCCGGGCTCGTTTAAAGAACTGCGGTTGCTCGTCTCTATAGATCTTGTAAGCGAACAGGACAAAAATGGCCGCGGAGAAATACCACGTATAAAGCAGGTGGCCGATTCGCATGAAATGAAACGGCAATATCGCAAAAGCGAACGCTCCGACAGAGCGGAGCGTTGGCCTTGATACGCCCAGTTGCCCAAGGACGTAGTAGGCGGCTAGCGCATTAATCGGAAAGCCGAGGAGATAGTAGATGTTGTAGGCCGCTGCGGCGCTGTGGGTAGCCATACCGAAAGCCTTGAGCAACAGCAGGCTGCCGGAATCGGGAATCGGGTAGTCGTAAAGCGGCGCACCAAACGGGTAACCCTGCGCGGCGCTTTGGAACACCCAGGGATTGTCCATGAGTCGCTTGATCAGCGTCAGCGTAAATGGACCATCGAGCGAATAGAAAGCCGGCACACGCAAGTGGAAGAACCGGCCGCCCACCGATAGCCAACCCACGAGCAGCGACAGGAGTGCGACAAGGTAGGGGAGGACTCGCGGCCAGAAAAGGGGCTGCCGCGCGGATGCGACGGGTCGGGCTTCGTTCGCCGTTGGACTACGCATGCGGTCCGCCCCGTGTCTCAAACTGCTGGCGAGGTCGACTTCGCAGCGACTTCGCTCTCGGCCGCAGTGTTGGGCGTCGGTGCAGCAGTACCAATCCGCTCCCGCTCAACCACCAGCGGCCGCCTTTGCGCATAGGTGAGAATTGCGCCAACATATTCCCCCAGCAGCCCAATGAAGAACAGCTGAACGGAGGAAAAGAAAAACAACCCGATGAGCATCGGCGCACTGCCCATCGTGAAGCTGTTCCAGTACAACAACTTCAACACGAGGTAGACGAGCGAAACGCAAAGACTCAACCCGGACAGCACGAAGCCGGCAATCGTCGCGAGCCTGAGCGGTACCTTCGAATGCGAAGTGATACCGAGCATCGCGATATCGTAAAGCGTATAGAAGTTGTTCTTCGAAATGCCTCGCTTACGGCGCGGTTGTACGTAGGGGATCTGGATAGCGTCGAACCCGATCTCGCAGATGAGCCCCCGGAAGTACGGATACGGGTCATCGATTTTGCGCAGGATCTCGAGAATCTTGCGGTCATAGAGACCGAACCCGGTGAAGTTCTGAATGAGCTTCACGTTCGCGATACGCGTGACCAAGCGATAGTACATGCGGCGCAGCGCAAAGAAGAGCTGAGACTCCTTAGCCTCGGGCTTTACGCCGACCACGATTGGCGCACCTTCCAACCACCGTTCGACGAACTCGCGCATGAGGTCGGGCGGATCCTGCAGATCGGCAACGAGCAGAATCGCGGCATCGCCCTTGGCTTGCAGCAGGCCATGCATAGGCGAACGGATGTGCCCAAAATTACGGGCATTCACGATAACGCTCACTGCGGGATCGGCCGCTGCGATCGCACGAAGCTTTGCGACGGTCGAATCGGTCGACGCATTGTCGATGAACAGATGATCGTAGGTGATGCCGGGTATCGAGGACAGCACGCGGCGCGCTTCTGCGTAGACTGCTTCGACGTTCTCTTCCTCGTTGAAACAGGGCGTGACGACCGTAATATGCTTCATGGCTGGTTGAAGACGAATCGACGATTGAGAACGAACGCGATCACGCTGAGCGGAATCAATATGATTGCGTTCGCGACATAGATGTTTGCACCCAGGCCGAGCAGCAAACGAACCCCGCCCAGATTGATGAGATAGATCACGACGTATACGGCGACGAATCGGACGAACCGGGATCTCGGCGCGCCGTTGAACACCAGCCGGCCAATGCTCTGGAAGTTGAACAACACGCCCCCGACGGTCGCCAGACCGATCGCCGCCGGATAGGGCATACCGACGTAGGTGAACGCTGCGAACAACGAATAGCCGAACACCGTATTCAGGCCGCCGACCACCAGGAATCGCAGGAGCTGGATCAAAGTCCCGGTAGCGGGCGCACTCGTGCGTCCCCCATCGCGTTCGAGAGGGCGTTCGCTTCGCTCAGTGTTGGTACTGGACATTTTCTTCGAGCGCTTTTCTGATTCGGGCTTCGACGTTCGCCGGCGACAAGCCATGACTTTCCATGACGAATGGATAGTTTCCGCATAACGTACTGAAGCGATCCTCGACGCCAATGCGGACGAACGTCCCTGAGTACCGGCCCACGAGCGTTTCGGCGACGATTCCACCGAGTCCGCCGTAAATCGAATGTTCTTCAAACGTCACAATGGCTTCCCGGCCGTCGGCGAGCTTGCGCAACGCTGCTTCAGGAAACGGCTTCAGGCAGGGCGCCGAAACGATATCGGCGCCACCCAGGGATGCCGCAACCTTTTGCGCGAGTTTGACACCGGAGCCTGTCGCGATAAACAAGTAGGGTGAACCGGAAGTGGCCACGGGCAGCAGGTCGCTGCACGCCGAGGCCGCGAGCCGTGCCTCATGGATATCGCCCAGGTCGGCTTTCCCCATGCGCAAATAAGCGGGCGCCTGATGCTGAATGATCTGTTCGAAGCATGCGGTCAACTCGAAGCCGTCGCCGGGCGAATAGATCGAAATTTGAGGCACGGCGCGCAGCGCTGCAATGTCTTCCGTGCTTTGATGGCTGGTGCCGAGCTGCGCGTAGACGACGCCCGCGCCGTCGCCAATAAAGGTCACCGGAAGGTTCTCGTAGCAGACGTCGATCTTGATCTGCTCCAATACCCGAATGGGCACGAATGCGGCGAGCCCATAGACGATTGGGCGAAATCCGGCTTTGGCAAGTCCAGCGGCAACGCCGACCATGTTCTGCTCGGCGATGCCGCAGTTCATGTACTGATCGGGGCAGGCCTTTCGGAACGGATCGAAAAGCGCGTAGCCGTGATCCCCGGTGAGAAGCAGCACTTTAGGGTCTTTTTGCGCAGCGGCAACGAGCGCGTTCGAAAATGCTTCCCTCATGCTTTCACCTCGAGTTCAGCAACGGCATTGTCGTAGGTTTGGGGATTCAGGCGCGTGTAGTGCCAGATATTGTCGTTCTCCATGAACGAAACGCCTTTGCCTTTGATAGTCTTCGCAATGATGGCTTTGGGTCGACCGTTCTTGCGGCTTTTCAAATCGACATATGCTTTGTCGATAGCGATTTCATCGTGACCGTCAATCGACACGGCGTCGAAATCGAATGCCGCAAACTTTGCTTCCATGTTGCCCAAACCCATGACCTCGTCGGTCGTGCCCATTGCCTGGAATCCATTTGCATCGACGATGACAATGAGATTGTCGAGTTTGAACTGAGAGGCGAAGAGTGCGGCCTCCCAAATCGCGCCTTCATTCAGCTCACCGTCGCCCACGAGCGCGTAGCACATCTGGTCGGTTCCGTTCCGCTTGGCGCCAAGCGCCAGGCCCACTCCAACTGACAGTCCATGCCCCAACGATCCCGCCGTGGCTTCAATACCCGGAACGTGTGCGTCCGCGAGCCCCTTGAGTCGCGTGCCGTTCCCGAAGTACCGCGAGAGTTCTTCGTCCGGCAGCCAGCCGATCTCGTTCAGGCACGCATACTGAGCCATGACACCGTGCCCTTTGCTGAGCACCATATAGTCCCGCTGCGGGGAATGCGGATCGGCTTTGTCCAAGCGTAGGTGATTGCGGTAGAGCACCGCGAGCAACTCAACGATGGAAAACGCGCAGCCAATATGCACGGTCGATCCGGCATATGCCATGTCGAGGATGGTCTTGCGGATGCGTTTCGCGTCGAAGTGTTTCATTGCGTCACTGCCTTCCTGTTCCAGTTGATCGTTTTGGACAAGGCTGTTTCCAATGGGGTGTATTCCTCGACATCGAGGGTTTTGCGTGCCTTCGCCGTGTCGGGTACGTATCGAGGTGCGTCGCCTTTACCGCGCTCGCTCTCGGGTGTGGCGGGTTCGCTCGACTCGCACAATCGTTCGATCGTCCGCGCCAGCTCGGCGATAGACAAGGCATGCTCGGAGCCCACGTTGTACGCATGGCCGCTTTCCGCTCGCAGGAGCATGCGCAAAAGCCAAATGCACGTATCCGCCATATAGAGGTAGCTGCGCAGCGGCCGCCCATCGCCCTTCATGCCTATGCGGTTTCCGCCAATGGCATCTCGAATGAAATTGCCGGCGGCGAACGGGCCATTCAAAGGAATACCGGGACCGATCAGCGCGTAAATTCTGGCTATGGAGGCGTGAAAATCGCCTTCTCGAGCATAAGCCGCGGTGAGCCATTCCGATGCACGCTTGCCCTGACCGTACGCCGTCGCGATATCGAGCGGATCGGGCGCGCCGTTATACGTCTCGGGCATCTTGTCGATGGCGGCCGGTTGCGGACCATATACTGCACCGCTCGATGTCAGCAAAAAGCGAGACACGCCGGCCCTTTGCGCGAATTCGAGCACTCGACGAGTGCCGGCGACCCCCGTGTCGAACATCCGCAGCGCGTCGGCCGCTTTCGCCGTATCGGCTACGTCAGTTGCCGCGTGGATACAGAGGTCGAAGTGGCCAGCGTCGGCCTCGAATTTCGCCACATCACCTTCGATTAACGTGACAAAGCCGTCATCGAAAACGTGAGGCGCTTGCTCGCGAGCCTTGAGCGAATCACGAGACAACGCAACCACTTCAATTCGCGAAGACGTCACGCGATTGGCGTGTTGAATGACTTCGAGCAGCCACGATCCAATGAAGCCTGTTCCGCCTGTAATGAAAAACCGAGCCCGATCGAAGGCGGCCCACACATCGGCGGTTCGTTCGATAACGAATTGCAAGTCCTCTTCGGGCAGCGGCTTTCGCATAGTCACTCGGTTAGAAATTCACGCCGAGGAACGTCTCGATCTTCTCTGCAACGAAGTCGAGCATGTCACGGCCGAGGCCCGGGTAGACGCCGACCCAGAAGGTTTGATTCATGACGATATCGGTGTTCGTCAGATCGCCGCTGATGCGATATTCTCGCCCAATCATGTACGGCTGCCGCGTCAGATTGCCCGCGAACAGCAGGCGGGTGCCGACCTTGTTTTGGTCCAGATAGCCGAGCAGATCGACACGGCGAACATTCGCTTCGGGCTTCAGCGTGATCGGGAAGCCAAACCATGACGGAGACGAATTCGGCGTCGCATGCGGCAGGATCAAAAACTCGGCACACGACTGCAGCCTGTCATGCAAATACGCGAAATTGTCGCGGCGCGCCTTGATGAAGCCTTCGAGCCGGTCCATTTGAGCAAGCGCGCACGCAGCCTGCATATCGGTGATCTTGAGGTTGTATCCGAGATGCGAATACGTGTACTTGTGATCGTAGCCTTCGGGCAGGTTGCCGAGTTTCCAGCAAAAACGCTTGCCGCACGTGTTGTCTTTACCGGGCGCGCAATAGCAGTCCCGTCCCCAATCGCGGAACGATTCGGCGATCAACTTCAGATCGGGATTGTTGGTGAACACCGCCCCGCCTTCGCCCATCGTGATGTGGTGAGCGGGGTAGAAACTGAGCGTGCCGATGTCGCCGAATGTGCCGACCAGTTGGCCGTTGTACGTTGCGCCAAGCGCGTCGCAGCAATCTTCGACGAGCCAAAGGTTGTGCTTTTTACATAGCGCGGTGATGACTTCGAGATTGTACGGATTGCCCAGCGTATGGGCGAGCATGATCGCTTTGGTCTTCGGCGAAATGGCAGCTTCGATCTTCGTGGCGTCGATGTTATAGGTGCCGAGTTCGACATCCACAAAAACAGGAACGGCGCCAAACTGAATGATCGGGTTGACCGTTGTCGGGAAACCGGCGGCAACGCCAATGACTTCGTCACCGGGGCGAATCGCGCGATCGCCCAGCTTAGGCGAGGTCAGTGTCGAGAACGCAATCAGGTTAGCCGATGATCCGGAATTCACCGTAATGAGGTGATTGACGCCGAGAAACTGCGCCAACTTCTTCTCGAACGCATCGTTGAAACGGCCTGTGGTCAGCCAGCCGTCCAGCGAGGCTTCGACCATCAGCTCCATCTCGCGTGCACCGATCACTTTGCCCGACGGGGGAATGACGGTTTGCCCCGGTTCGAACGCGGGCTTCTGCGTCGCAATGTCGCCGTATTGGCGCACAAGCGCGATGATCTGTTCGCGGATTTGATCTTTGTTCATGAAAATTCAGGATTGAGTAAATTGATCTATCTGATCGAGCGTCACAGTCCGCATGTCCTCTTGACGCGCGGCGGCCTTGTACCAGGCGACGATTTCGTCCAAGGCACGTTCGAGATTCCATCGAGGTTGCCAGCCCAGCCGGCTGCGTGCTTTCGAGCAATCCAGCTTGAGAAACGTTGCTTCGTGAGGATGTACGTCGCCGTCCAAGGCCCACTTTGCGCCATCGCCCCATTGCGAAGTGAGGCGTTCGACGATCGCCTGCACAGGGCGTGCGTCAACATCATTGGGTCCGAAATTCCATGCTTCGGCGTAACGAGGCCCTTCGGAATAGAGCTTTTCCGCAAGCAGTAGATATCCGCTCAGCGG
>CBJLAJ010000197.1:0-7825 GCA_966421005.1 uncultured Paraburkholderia sp. | reverse complement strand
CGCCAATGCGACCTCTGCCCGGCACCGCGACGGTGGTGCAGCGCGTGCAGGCCTACTTCGCGGGCAAGGGCGAATTCGCGGCTCGGCTGAGCAAGGCGGCGCGCTCCGGCCTGACGCAGCTCGGTTCGAGCGATAAGCAAGGAGGATAACGGCTATGACTCAGATGGCGCTCGTCATCGACCTCAACGTTTGCGTGGGCTGTCACGCATGCGTCACGAGTTGCAAGGAGTGGAACACATCGGGCGAGGCGGGCAGCCTTGCGGACGCTCGCCCCTATGACGACGATCCGTCCGGCACGTTTTTCAACCGCGTTCAGACCTACGAAGCGGGTGTATTCCCGATGACCGACACGATCCACTTTCCGAAGTCGTGCCTGCATTGCGAGGATCCGCCGTGCGTGCCCGTCTGCCCGACGGGGGCGAGCTACAAGCGCAAGTCGGACGGTATCGTGCTCGTCGACTACGACAAGTGCATTGGCTGCAAGTACTGCGCCTGGGCCTGCCCTTATGGCGCGCGCGAACTCGACGAAGGCCGCAAGGAGATGACAAAGTGCACGCTATGCGCCGACAGGATCGACAACGAAGCGTTGCCGGAGCGCGATCGCAAGCCCGCGTGTGTGCTTGCCTGTCCGACCTCCGCACGGATGTTCGGCGATATTCATGACCCGCAATCGGATGTATCGCGTGCGATCCGCGAGCGCGGCGGCTATCAGCTGATGCCCGAGTGGGACACGAAGCCATCCAATCATTATTTGCCGCGCGTGAAAATCGAACCGTCATGCGGATGCGGTAAGAGCGGAGGATGCGGTAGCGCTTCCGCGTCGGAGGACGTTTCACTCGAAGCAAGGCTCGCGCGGGGTGAAATCGATCTTGCTGCGTTGGCCGTGCAGCGCTGAGCGGTGCGCGTTCCAATAACTCATTATTGGCATCTACAACGGAGTACTCCATGCGGCCCGCTTTCTCAGTCATTTTTCTCACCACGCTGTGCGGGGCGGCGCAGGGCCTGTTGCTCACGCTCGTCGCCATCGAAACGGTCGCGCGCGTAGCGAGTATCGAGGTCCCTTCGGCGTTTTATGTACTCGGTGCCGCACTTGTCACGATACTAGGCGGGCTTGGACTGTTCGCGTCGTTCTTCCATCTCGGGCATCCCGAGCGTGCGTGGCGTGCGATTGCGATGTGGCGCACCTCATGGCTGTCACGCGAATGTATCGCGCTGCCGGTGTTCTTGTCGTTCGCGGCGGCATACGGCGTGGCGCACTGGACCGGCTACGACGGCACGCTCGCGATCGGCGCGCTCGGTGCGATGGCCAGCATTGGCTTGTTTGTCTGCACCGCGATGATCTATGCCTGCCTGCGGTTCCTGCAGGAATGGGCGAGCCCGTTGACGCTCGTGAATTTCGTTCTGCTTGGCTGTGCATCGGGGTGCACGCTGGCGACGGCGTGCGCGGCGTGGATCGCGCCGGCTCTGGTCGATGCGCTTGCCGCGTCCGCCTGTGTCCTGACACTCGTCGGCTGCCTGGCTCGCTTTGCATCGCTGGCCCGCAACGCACGATTGAGACCCAAGTCCACGGTGCAAAGTGCGACCGGGATTCGCCACGGCAAAGTAGAACAGAAGTCGCGCGGCTTCACGGCGAGTGCATTCAACACGCGAGAGTTTTTTCACGGACAAACCCCTGACGTTCTGCGAGCCGTCAAGATCGGCTTCATGATCGCCGCGTTCGCGGTGCCGTTCGCGCTGATCGGCGCCGGCGCGCTGGCGCCGAGATCGGTTGTAGCTGCGGCGGCACTGTGCGCCGCGTTCGTCATCCAATATGTCGGGTTGCTGGCCGAGCGGTGGTTTTTCTTCGCGGACGCGGGGCATCCCCAGAACATTTATTACCAACGCGCTTCGTGAGCTTCGTGACTGCCGGGCCGATTGCGCTGCGCTTGGATGCACTGTGCCAGCGCGCGCACGCCCGGCTCGATCTTGTCGACGGCGATGGCCGAGAACCCCATACGAAAATGACGTCGGGCGTTTTCGTCGTCGTACATGAAGAATACGCTTCCGGGTTCGATCAGCACGCCGACGGCTTGCGCATCGGCGGCGAGCCGTTCAGCGTCGAGCCATGTCGGGCCTTCGACCCACAACGAAGCACCACCGGTGACAGGCACATAGCGCGCTTCGGGCAGATGCACGTCCAATGCCGCCATGAGCGCCTGTGAGCGCTCGCGGTATGCATGTGCGAGCCGTCGCAGTAGCGCATCGTGATGGCCTAATGCGAGGAACGTTGCGAAAGCGCGTTGAACGTAGCCGACGGGATGCCGCACCATCAGGCGCCGCAGCGCGCGCAATTCCCTGGTCAGCTCGCGCGGGGCGACCACATACCCCAGGCGCAGGCCAGGTGCGAACGTCTTCGACAAGCTCCCGACGTAAATGACACGCTCGGCCGTATCGAGGCTCTTGAGTGCCGGGTGCGGTGTGCCGGAGAACGTGTTTTCGCTTTCGTAGTCGTCCTCGACGATGACAAAGTCATGCTGCTGCGCGTATTTCAGCAGCGCGCGGCGACGTTCGATCGGCATCGTCGCCGTAGTCGGGCACTGGTGACTGGGCGTCACATACAGATAGTCGCAGCGGGCGAGCGCATCGCCGAGCGCATCGGGATCGATGCCGCTGCTGTCCACAGGTAGCGGCAGCAGCTTCGCATTTTGATTCTCGAAGATGTTGCGCGCATCCGGATATCCGGGGTTCTCGAAGCCTACGGTTGTTTCTTGTCCGCACAGCAAATCCGCAATCAAATACAACGCCTGCTGGCAGCCGTTTGTGATGACGATTTCTTCAGGCATGGCGAACACCCCGCGCCGAGGCAGCACACGGGTGCGGATCTGCTGAATGAGCGATTCGTCGTCGCGCTCGATCAAGTCCGGCGCCCAGCTGCGGATCTCCATGATCGACAGGGCTTTCATGCAGCACTCGCGCCAGTCGTTCGTGGGAAAGAGCGACTGATCGAATTGCCCGTAGATGAAGGGAAATTCGTAATGCTGCCAATTCGCGGGCTTGACGATATTGCGCTGGTTGGACGGGGGATGCGCGATGCGCTGCCGCCAATGCGGGCGGCCTTGGGTATCGCCATCGGTGTCGGCGCGGACCGACGGTGCGTGATGCGCGGCGCCGGAGCCGGGGAGGGCGCGCAGCATGTCCGGGTTCACGAAGTGCCCGCTGCGTTGGCGAGAAAGCAAATAGCCTTCTTCGACGAGCATCTGATAGGCGAGCACCACCGTGTTGCGCGCAACGCCGAGCTGCTCGGACAGTTCGCGGCTTGACGGCAGCGCGACTTCGGGCGGCAATTGCCCGTCGAGAATCGCGGCCACGAGCATCTGCCGAATCTGGTCCTGAAGGCTCGTCTTGGATCCCGATGACCGCCGGAACTGCTGTGTCCATAGGGCGGTTGGGGTGCGGCTCGGCATGCTGGATCCTATCTTCGCTCGAGGTTTGCAACGTTGCGCACGGGGCACGAGGGCGCCGCGCGGCGTCGCATGAAGGCGGCAGTGCGCACTCCAATTCGTGCCTAAGAAGGTGATCATACCGAATTGATCGTGGCCAGACGATCGGGAGAAACGTCATCATCACCCGCAACAACGCTCGCCGGGATTCACGAAAGCGTTGAGTCGTCCACCCTCGGCAAAGTAAATTGCGCCACCGCATCGCTCAAACGGCGGCTTTGCTCCTCGAGCGAGATGGCTACGGCCGACGCTTCTTCCACCAGGGCAGCGTTGCGCTGCATCGTTTCCTCCATCTGCGTCACGGTGGCGTTCACCTGTTCGATGCCGATCGATTGCTCGTCCGACGCGAGCGATATCTCGGCCATGATGGCGTCGAGTTGCTCAACCGCGCCCACGAGTTCGTTCATCGTTGCGCCTGCTTCGGTGACGAGCTTGCTGCCGCCTCCCACCTTCTGCGTCGACTCGCCGATCAGCGCTTTGATTTCGCGCGCGGCCGCGCCTGAGCGTTGCGCAAGATTGCGAACCTCCGCGGCGACGACGGCGAAGCCGCGGCCCTGTTCGCCGGCCCGCGCGGCTTCGACGGCGGCGTTGAGCGCCAGGATGTTCGTCTGAAACGCGATGCCGTCGATCACGCCGACGATGCCGCCGATGCGTGTCGAGCTGTCGGTGATCTCGTTCATCGTGGCGACGACGAGCCGCATCGCTTCGCCGCCTCGCATCGCGATCTGGGACGCGTTCGCGGCGTAAGTCCTTGCACTGCGCGCGTTCGTGGCGTTCTGCTGAACGGTGGCCGTCAGTTGCTCGACACTCGCTGCCGCTTCCTGCAGCGATGCCGCTTGCTGCTCTGTCCGGCCCGACAGGTCGAGATTCCCGCCCGCGATCGCACGCGCGTCGCTGACGATCGTTCCCGTGCTGGTGCGGACCTGCCGCACTGTCGTGGCGAGACCGTCCTGCATTCGTCTCAGCGCACTGAGCAGGAAGCCCATTTCGTTGTCTCGGGCGACAGTGACGGTACCGGTCAGATCGCCGGTGGAAATCCGGTTGAAATGAACGACCGCCATGTTGATCGGCTTGACGATCGCCTGCATGAGCACGCGCTGCGCGAGGACGCCGACGAACAGCGCGAAAAGGCCGGTGGCGCCGAGTGCCCAGAGCGCGGTATGAAAGCGCGCGTCGGCGCGCTCGAAGCGCGCTTTTTCGCGCGCGATCTGAAACGATTCGAGTTCGGCGATGGCATCCTGATAGGCGGTGAAGAGCGCCGCGGGCGCTTCGCGCTGTGTCGTCAGGAAGTCGATCATGTTGTCGGCGTCCAGTTGCGAGATGGACTTCTGAAGCACCTGATCGACATAGGCCCGGCGGCGCATCTGTAGCGCATCGAGAAGCGATTTTTCCGCCGCGTCGGGAACGTGCAGACGGCGATAAGCGTCGAGCTCTTCGTTACTCTGCGCGAACAACTGGTGCGCACGCGCGATTTCCGGTTTGGCGTCCTTTCCCGCGCTGATGAGCCGCTCGATTTCGCCGAATCCGCTGCGCAGGACGAGCATACGTTCGGAGCTCGTCTTCAGATGAAGCAGGGCGGCCGTATCGTCGCGGTACATCGCTTCGAGCGACGCGTTGCTCGCATAGATGCAGAAGGTCGCCGCCGCGATGACGAGCATGAGCATGAGCGTGTAGCCGGCAATCGTCGCGGCCAGGCCGGCGCGGATCGTGAATAGTCTTCGCATGTCGATGTCGCTCGCCGTACGCGGCGATACGCCGCGCCGCGGGCTGCGCCCCCGTGGAGTGGGTTACGTGAGGAACCGGCCGGTTCCAGCACTTCCATAGGATTTACGGCAACTTGCAGGGGGAAGCTTTTGCGCGAATCCGACATGAATCTGAAAACCCGCGACATCGGGGGCGTCGCGAATGAATCGAGGGTTGGGTGGCAGAGCTGCGCGCCCGACCGTTGCGCGCGCTCTCCTCGACGTCGACGTACAAGCGTGCTGGCGTCTTCCGGAGCGTTGAATAACGCGGGACGGCGCCCCAGGGGACCGCCCCGCGCCGTCATCAAGCGAGGTCGAAACGGCCCAGGTTCATGACTTTCGTCCAAGCCGCGACGAAGTCCTTGACGAATTTCTCCTTGCCATCCGCGCTGGCATATACCTCGGCATAGGCGCGCAGCACGGAGTTCGAGCCGAAGATCAAGTCGTTGCGCGTGCCCGTGTACTTCACGGCGCCTGTCTTGCGATCCCTGCCTTCGAACACCTCGGCATCGCTATCCGTCGGTGCCCAAACGATACCCATGTCCAGCAGATTGACGAAGAAGTCGTTGCTGAGCACACCTACCTTGTCCGTGAATACGCCGTGACGGCTGTCATCGTAATTGGCGCCCAGCACGCGCAGGCCGCCGATCAGCACGGTCAGTTCAGGGGCACTCAACGTCAACAGCTGTGCGCGATCGATCAGCAGGGTTTCGGTCGGCGCACCGCCCGCGCCCTTCCGATAGTTGCGGAAACCATCGGCGATCGGTTCGAGCACGGCGAACGATTCGACATCGGTCTGATCCTGCCGGGCGTCCACTCGCCCGGGCGTGAACGGCACATCGATCGTCACGCCGGCCTCGCGTGCCGCAAGCTCGACACCGACGCAGCCGGCCAACACGATTACGTCGGCGAGCGACGCCTTATTCGACGCCTTTTGAATCTCGACGAGCGTGGGCAGGACGTCAACGGCGCGCGCGTTCACCTCCCAATCCTTCTGTGGCGCCAGTGCGAGGCGAGCACCGTCGCTGCCGCCGCGCTTGTCGCCGCCGCGGAACGTCGAAGCGCAGGCCCAAGCCGCCGAGACCAACGCGCCGACGGAAAGGTTCGATGCGACGATTCCGGCCCGGAGATCCGCAATGTCGGCTTGCGTCGGACGATGCTCGGCCGCTGGAAGCGGGTCCTGCCAGATCAGATCTTCGCTCGGTACTTCCGGGCCGAGGTAGCGTGCCTTGGGGCCCATGTCGCGGTGAGTGAGCTTGAACCACGCGCGCGCGAAGGCATCGGCAAAGGCCTGCGGGTCCTCGAAGAAACGCCGCGAAATCTTGCCGAACTCCGGGTCGAAGCGCAGCGTGAGGTCGGTCGTCAGCATCGTGGGCTTATGGAACTTGCCCGGGATGTGCGCGTCGGGAATGACTTCCGGCGCATCCTTTGCGACCCACTGTTTGGCGCCGGCCGGCGAGCGGGTGAGTTCCCATTCGTAATTGAACAGATTTTCGAAGAAGTTATTGCTCCACTGCGCGGGCGTTTTCGTCCACGTCACTTCGAGACCGCTCGACACCGTATCCTTGCCGTGACCTTGCCCGTAGTTGCTCGTCCATCCCAGTCCTTGCGCCTCGATCGGCGCGGCCTCGGGCTCTGGGCCCTTGTGCGATTCGGGCGCCGCGCCGTGGGCCTTGCCGAACGTATGGCCGCCGGCGATGAGGGCGACGATCTCTTCATCGTTCATGGCCATATTGCCGAAGGTCGCGCGGATGTCTTTCGCGGCGGCCAGATAGTCGCCGCTCCCGTTTGGACCTTCGGGATTCACATAGATCAGCCCCATATGCGTGGCGCCCAGCTCGCGATCGAGATCGCGCTCACCGCTGAAACGTTTGTCGTCGGCGAGCCATGTCGTTTCGGCGCCCCAATTGATATCGAGATCCGGCTCCCAAACGTCTTCGCGTCCGCCGGCAAACCCAAAGGTACGAAACCCCATGGACTCCAGCGCTACGTTGCCGGCTAGGATGAACAGGTCCGCCCAGGAGATCTGCTGCCCGTATTTCTGTTTGATTGGCCACAGGAGGCGCCGCGTCTTGTCGATATTGACGTTGTCGGGCCACGAGTTCAGCGGCGCAAACCGCTGCTGTCCACGGCCTCCACCGCCGCGGCCATCGGATATGCGGTAGGTCCCCGCTGCGTGCCACGCCATTCGGACCATCTGCGGCCCGTAGTGACCGAAATCGGCGGGCCACCAGTCCTGGCTGTCCGTCATCAATTTGACGAGGTCTGCTTTCAGTGCGCGGTAGTCGAGCTTCTTGAACTCGGCGGCGTAGTCGAATTGCCCGCTCAACGGGTTGGACTTGTTCGAATGCTGGTTGAGCAGGTCCACGCGCAGGTGATTGGGCCACCAATCCTTGCTGGTGGTGCCGCTACCGGCCACATGATGGAATGGACACTTGGATTGCGTTGTCATCGGTATCTCCTGGTCGAGCGGAATTGGGGCGGGTTTGACAAGACCTTATCGGAGTACGGTCGATTGATCAAATTGATTCCCGTTACCGGGGTGATAGGGACGGTCGATGTGCGTCCTCTCCTTCAAAGATCGCCGATACTTGAGCGGGAACC
>CBJLAJ010000196.1:0-7839 GCA_966421005.1 uncultured Paraburkholderia sp. | reverse complement strand
TTGAGCGCGGATTCATCGCTCCTCGGCTCGCAACAGTGGCCGACCGACCTCAATATGCACGGCCAAGAAGTCATGGGGCCGCCAGCGTACCCGCAGCCGGCCTATCCCAGCACGCCCAATTGGGAGGTCGTCGGTTCGCCAGGGCCCGCATTGAGTGCGGACTCATCGCTCCTCGGCTCGCAACAGTGGCCGACCGACTTCAATACGCGCGGCCACGAAGTCATGGGCCCGCCGGCATACCCTCAGCCGGCCTATCCCAGCACGCCCAATTGGGAGGTCACCGGTTCCCCAGGGCCCGCATTGAGTGCGGATTCATCGCTCCTCGGTTCGCAACAGTGGCCGACCGACCTCAATACGCGCGGCCACGAAGTCATGGGCCCGCCGGCATACCCTCAGCCGGCCTATCCCAGCACGCCCAGTTGGGAAGTCACCGGTTCCCCAGGGCCCGCATTGAGTGCAGACTCATCGCTCCTCGGCTCGCATTTCGCACAGTGGCCGGCCGCTCCGGGCACACCGGGTCAGGATGTCATGGGCCCGCCAGGATTGCCACTGCCTGCCGACTCCAATACCACCTTCGGCGATCTGAGTTCGATTGCCTCCTACAGATCGCGCGACACCGCACAAATAGACCTGAATGCGGACGCGGACGAAGTAGAAGTCACGGGCCCCGAAGCGTTTGCACAGCCCGCCGCTTCGGATACGACTTTCCGCAGTCTCGGATCGTTGGGTGCATCGACGATGCGCGGCGATCTGCAAGACGACGCACACAGCAATGCATGGGACCTCAACCAGGCAACGTCGATGCCCTACGGCGGCAGCTACGGCTCCGATTCTTACGCCTCGACATCGTCCCATTGGCCACAGCAGGCATCGCCGGAGCACGAACACGGTCTCGCGCACACCCCGGGCCATTTCCCACCCCTGTGGCCAAACAACTAACAGCATTCCATCAGCTCCACATTTCACGCGCCATGGACAAACTCTTCAATCGCTTTCGCTCTTCCGCCCCGCAACGCTCGGAGGCCGACCGAGACGACTCGTCGCAGCCCACTGCACCGCAGGACGCCACGCGATCACATTCCGCCGCTCGCTCCGGACTCCTTTCCGGCTTGGGAAATATCGGCAGACAACGCTCTCGCGCGGGCGCCGGCGCGGTCGCGTCATCCTCATCGAGACCGCGCACTGCTGCCCCGTCTGGACCCGCAACCGCGTCTGCGCAAGACCCGATCATGGCGTTGCTGCCGCGTATTGCGGCCGGCGTTCCGATCGACGAGATGCAAATCGGTCAGAGCGTTTGGCTTCTGAACGTGTTCTGGGACGACGGGCGACTTTCTCCAAGCGGCGGTCGCGAATATGTCGGTAACCTGGCGCAGGACGACCAGGTCCGATTCCGCGATGCCCTCAAGGCGCGCCGACAGGTGTTTCGGCAGCGGGCCGCGGCAGGGACGACCGGCACACCGGAGACGTCCCCGTTGGTCGCACGGCTCTACGATTCGGTTTTTGCGGAGATTGTGCCCGTCCTCGATCGGTTTGCATTGAACAACAAGATCAACGACCTGGCGCTTGAAGCTCCGAACCTCAAGCGGTATCTGACCAAGACCGGCCTTCGCCCAGGCGGCGGCGAAACCTGGTTGGAAAGCTTGAGTGAAGGTCAACAGACGCGCGTGCGAAATGCCATCGCAGATCGAAATGCGATTCGAAATATCGGCCCGCGCATCGTTACCGCTTCGAATATCCTCGCCAACCCAGCAAACGACTTGGCGACGGCAGCGGCCGGGATCGGATGCAGCGTGCAGGACTTGATGCGCCTTGTTCATGACTCAGGCCTGACAGAAAGAGGCAGGCAGTACTTGCCATCCCTGGGCCTCGAGCGCGAGCACACGGTCGAGTACAACCTCCAGCTCCGGAACAGGCAGCGCAGCGCCATGCTGTCGTCCGGGTTTTCGTTTTCGATTCCCGCAACGCCTGCCTCCGGTGCGAACTTGGACCTGGATCTGCCAGCCTGGCAGGCGGAGTTGATGGGCGCGCCCGCTCAAGGATCGCCAGCGGCAGCATACTCGCCGCAATCATCGTTCGGCATGCCGCCGACGCCTTCCGGCGGATGGCAATTGGATTTCAATGCAGGCGAAGGCTCGTCGAATTGGCACGACGACGCATCTTCCGTACCGCCGGTGCATTCGCCCGAGCTTGGGTTCGCCATGCCGGCGACAACCTTGGCCGGTTCGGCCTTCGCTCCCGACCCAGAGGCATGGCCGGCCTATGCTATGGGCTACCCTGCATACGGATCGCCGGCGCCGGCATCCACGCCGGAGTCATCGTTCGCGATGCCGCCGACGCCTTCCGGCGGATGGCTATCGGATTTCAATGCAGGCGAAGACCCATCGCATGGGCAAGACGATGCGCAGTCCGCGCCTCCGCCTCATTCTCCCGCCTTCTCGCTGTCCGTTCCGGCGACGCCGTCCGAGAGCTCACACCCGGACGCCGACCTCAATCTCGCAGCATGGCGCGCGCACTTGATGGGGGCCTCGGCTCAAGGGTCGCCCGAGCAAACGCACGAACCAGAACCATCCTTGGCAACATCGCGCCGGTCACCCCCTCCACGATCGGCGGCAAACTTGGCTGATGCGTCGGGAGCCCGGCCGATACAAACGCTCACACAGATGTACGAAAACGCATTCTCAGAGATTGCGCCCGTCCTGGACCGATATGCTCTGAACGAAAAAGTCACGGAGTTAGCTCAGGAGGTTCCGTCTATTCGGCTATATCTGACGAAGACCGGGCTGAATCCGCGAAACGGCGAAGCGTGGCTGACCCGCTTGAGTGAGAATGCGCAAGGGCGCGTGCGGGATGCGATTGCCGATCGAACGGCGATTCAAAACCTCCGCCAGCACCTGGTTCAAATCTCAGGACTACTTGCCAACCCCGCCAACGATCTGCCACAGGTGGCCGCAAGTATCGGGGTCGATTTGCACGACCTGCTTCGCCTTTTCAACGACTCCGGGCTGACCGAACGAGGCGCGCAGTATGTCTCGCTCCTGCGCCCCCAACGGCAAACCCAAATCCTGCACAAGCTGCAACTCAGGAATAGCCAACGCGAAGCGATGCCGGCGCCCACGCCGGAATCATCGTTCGTCATGCCAGCGACGCCTTCCGGCGGATGGAACTGGGATCACGATGCTGGCGAAGGCACATCGCATTGGCAGGACGCCACAACCTCCATGCCGCGGGCGCCGTCCCCCACGTTCTCGCTTTCCATCCCGGCAACGCCCGCGGCAAGCTCTGACCTGGCGTTGAATTTGGACGCATGGCAAGCGCAGTTGATCGGTGAACACGCCGCGGCATCGCCGGCACAAATAGACCCTCACGAGGCACTCAGATCCATCGTCGGAGACCTGGGCCGAGTGTCGATCGCGGACTTGCAGCAGCGCATCGGCGTTCCGCTCGACGAATACTTTGTGCCTGACGAAGGGATCACTGAAAAGGGATTTCGCTTCCTCAAGACCTTGAGCGAGCGAGATCAAATGCACCTCCAATTGGTATTGCCGATACCACACGATGTCATGAGGTTTCACGAGGTTTGCTCGGTGCTCGATCAATACGAAGCCGGTGTACCGGTGAGCGTCCTCAGGGCGCAGGTGCCCGCCGTCCGTGCCTACCTGAGGGAAGACGGCGCATTGGTACGCGGCGGGGGTACCGAATGGTTTCGACGCTTGCCGCAAGAACGACAGGCTCGCATTGCACTTGCACTCGAAAACCGGCAGATCATCAATGCCATCGCCCCTCGTTTCGTGCAGATCTCTTCTTCGTTCTCGAATCCCGGGAACGACATGCATCGCGTAGCACGAGGGGGCGGAGTAACCGCCGAGCAGTTGGCCCGCTTCCTGACGGAAGATGGGCTTACCGCGCTGGGGCGGCGATTCGTCTCGGCGCTCGATCAACGGACACGACAACTCGTCGAAGCGAACCTCGCGCTGCGCCGAGCCTGAACGCTCCAGCCGTCGCATCGATTCCTCGACGCGACGGCTGTTTTGGAGACCGTATCGCGCCAAATCAAAATTCGACGCGACCATTTCCAGCCACTGTGGCCAAACAACTAACAGCACTCCATTAGCACCACATTTCGCGCGCCATGGACAGACTCATCAATCGCTTTCGCTCTTGCGCGACATCGCAGCGCCATCGGCGAATCGCGCACTACGCCACCGCGCGAACTTCGATGGCCTCACACCGAACAAGTTGGACCTCCCCTCCAATTGCCTGACGATCATGGACAGAATCAGAAACTTCATCCGCTCTTCCGCCCCCCGACGCTCCGAGAACAGCACGCGCGATACGTCCGACGCCGGGACGTCGAATACGCCACAGGGCACCGCACGATCGCACTCCGCGGCGGGCTCGGCTCCGCTCGCCGGATTGGGCCGCCGCGCGTCTAACCCTTCCGCCGCAAATGCGGGCGCGTCTTCTTCTTCGAGACCTCGTGCCGCGGCTCCCGGGCGAGACCCGATCATGGCGTTGCTGCCGCAGATCGCGGCCGGCGTTGAGATCGAGGAAATGCAGGTAGGCCTGAGCGTTCGACTGAGAGAGGTGTTCTATGACAATGGAAGTCTCGCGAGCGGCGGGCGTACATATTTCGACACCCTGTCGCCCGAGAATCAGGCCCGTTTCCGCAGTGCCCTCAGGGCGCGCCGACAGCTGTATCAGGAGCGGGTAGCCGAGCCGACAGCGCAGCTCGCGCAGCAATACCAGCAAGCCTTTGCCGAGATTGAACCTGTCCTCGATCGGTACGCCTTGAACGAGGAGGTCAAGCATCTCGCCAGAGAGGTACCGGCCGTCATCGACTACCTAACGAAAACGTATACCCGTGAGGCCTGGCTGCAAAGCTTGACTCCCGAGCAACAGACACGCGTGCGGGACGCCATTGCCGATCGGCATGCGATTAGAAATGTTCATACTCGCTTGGGTGCCGCGTCGGAGATTCTCGCCAATCCGGCAATCGACGTGGCTTCAGCGGCGGAAGGAATCGGTCGCAACGCGCAGGATTTGATGCGCCTTTTTACCGACTCGGGCCCGACGGAAAGATGCAGGCAACTCATGTTACGCCTGCCGCCGGACCGTGTAGCGACGATCGAGCGCAACTTCCAACTCCGAAATAGCCGGCGTGCCGCTATGTCGTCGCCCGCGTTTTCGCTTTCGATTCCCGCAACGCCTGCCTCCGGTGCGAACTTCGACCTCGATCTACCAGCCTGGCAGGCGCAGTTGATGGGCGTGCCCTCTCAAGGAACGCCGGCGGCGGCATACACGCCGGAGTCATCGTTCCGCATGCCGCCGACGCCTTCCGGCGGATGGCAGTGGGACCTCAATACGGATGCCGATGCAGGTCCGTCCAACGGGCAAGATGATGCAACCTCTGCGGCACCGCCCTATTCCCGCGAATTTTCACTCTCCATTCCCGCAACGCCCGCCTCGGACGCGGACTTGCACCTCGATGCGTGGCGCGCGCAGTTGATGGGCGCACCCGCATATGGATCGCCGGCTCAGCCCTACACACCGGAATCGTCGTTCGCGATGCCGGCGACGCCTTCGGGAGGATGGCAATGGGATCTTAACGAAGAAGGCTCACCGCATGGGCAAGACGATGTGCAGTCCGTGCCTCCGCCCCATTCTCCCGCCTTCTCGCTGTCCGTTCCGGCGACGCCCGCCTCGGACGCGAACTTGAACGTCGATGCATGGCGCGCGCAGTTGATGGCTCGCGACCCGTTCGTCGCATTGCTACCGAGCGTCGCGGCCGGCATTCCGATCGGTCAAATAAATGATGGGCAGAGCGTTTGGCTTCGACATTTTATTTCCGAAGAAGGAAACCTATTGCCGCAAGGACGCGTATATGTCGATCGCCTGTCGAACGACGATCAGGGTCGCGTCTTCGACGCGCTCGCGCTTCGCCAACAAGCGCATCGGCAGCCGGCGGCAACCGCGGCAGCGGAGCCGACACAGACGAGCCGTCCCTCGCGCGACCCGTTCGTCGCATTGCTGCCGAGCATCTCGGCCGGGGTTCCGATCGATCGAATAAACGATGGACAGAGCGTTTGGCTTCGACATTTCATTTCCGAAGAGGGAGACCTTTTGCCGCAAGGACGCGTATATATCGATCGCCTGTCGAACGACGACCAGTTTCACGTCCTCGACGCGCTCAGGCTTCGCCGACAAGCGCATCAGCCGCGGGCGGCAACAGCGGCAGCGGAGCCGACACAGTCTCTCTCGCAAAGGTACCAAAACGCATTCTCAGAGATTGAGCCCGTCCTGGACCACTATGCTCTGCACGGACAACTAATGAGTTTAGCTGAGGAGGCTCCGTCTATTCGGCGATATCTGACGAAGACCGGGCTGCATCCGCGACACGGCGAAGCGTGGCTGACCCATTTGAGCGAGAATGCGCAAGCGCGCGTGCGGGATGCGATTGCCGATCGAACGGCGATTCATAACCTCCGCGAGCACCTGGTTCAAATCTCAGAACTACTTGCCAACCCCGCCAACGACCTGGGGCAGGTGGCCGCAAGCATCGGAGCAGATTTGCATGACCTGCTTCGCCTTTTCAACGACTCCGGGCTGACTGAACGAGGCGCGCAGTATCTCTCACGCCGGCGCCCCGAGCAGCATGCCCAAATCCTGCAAAACCTGCAACTCAGGAATAGCCAACGCGATACGATGCCGGCGCCCACGCCGGAATCGTCGTTCGTCATGCCGGCGACGCCGTCGGGCGGATGGCACTGGGATCACGATCCTGGCGAAGGCACATCGCATTGGCAGGACGCCACAACCTCCATGCCGCGGGCGCCGTCCCCCACGTTCTCGCTTTCCATCCCGGCAACGCCCGCGGCAAGTTCTGACCTGGCGTTGAATTTGGATGAATGGCAAGCGCAGTTGATCGGCGAAATCGCCGCGGCATCGCCGGCGCAAGTGGACCCTCACGAGGCGCTCAGATCCATCGTCGGAGATCTAGGCCGAGTGCCGGTCGCGGAGTTGCAGCAGCGCATCAACGTTCCGCTCGACGAATACTTTGTGCCGGACGAAGGGATCACTGAAAAGGGATTTCGCTTCCTCAAGACCTTGAGCGAAGAACAACAAACGCAACTTCAACTCGCCCTCGCCATACCACGCGACGTCATGGCGTTCCATGAGATCAATGCATTGATCGACCGATATGAAGTCGGGGTTGCGAATGCCGAATTGAGGCGTGACATGCCCAACTTTAGTTCCTTCCTGACAGAGGGCGGCAGTTTGGGACGGAGCGGAGGTACGGTCTGGTTCCGACACTTGCCCCCGGGCCGACAAGCGCGCATCGCACTTGCAATCGAAAACCGGCAGATCATCAATGCCATCGGCCCTCGTTTCGTGCAGATCTCTTCTACGTTCTCGAATCCCGCGAACGACATGGACAGCGTCGCACGAAGGGGCAGAGTAACCGCCGAACAGTTGGCCCGCTTCCTGACGGAAGATGGGCTTACGCCGCTCGGGCAGCGCTTTCTGGCAACGCTCGATAACCGCACGCGACAACTCGTTGAAGCGAACCTCGCGCTGCGCCGAGCCTGAACGTTCCAGCCGTCGCATCGATTCCTCGACGCGACGGCTGGGCCGCTGACGCAACGCGCTTCTTCAGGGCGCAAATCGAAGTCGACAACCTCGTGCATTCCCGGTCATCGTGCTCGGTGGCCGGAGCACTCGGCCGATTGTCGGGCTGACTTCGGCCTTACTTCGGCCACAACGGCTGGAAGTGCCCCGGTGTGTGAAGGATATGCACGAGCCGTGTTTGCCCGTACGGATCTGCTTCTTGCCCCAGGATCG
>CBJLAJ010000195.1:0-7862 GCA_966421005.1 uncultured Paraburkholderia sp. | reverse complement strand
ACGCTGGAACGCGCACCTGATCGGTCTCTATGTGGTTTGCCAGGACTTGTTGGAGCCGTTATGGCGGCGCGACGAGCCGCTCAAGCTTGCGGCATACGAGCGGCTCTCCGACGAACGGCGCGCGCAAGCTGAACACAAGTTTCTCGCCGCGGCCGAGCGCGCGGGGTGCAGCGTCGAATGGCGCGCTCCCACCGGCCCCGCGACCGACACCGCGATCATGCATGCGCGTCATGCGGACCTGGTGATCCTTGGCCAACAGGATCCTGATGACCGCACGACCTACATCGAGCGCCATTTCGTCGAGGATGTCGTCATGAGCTGTGGCCGTCCTGCGATCGTCGTGCCGAATGCGGGCGAGATCCGCACGCTCGGAGAAAACGTACTGATCGCCTGGGACGGTGGCCGCGAGGCCGCGCGCGCGGTAGCCGATGCGCTACCGCTGCTCGCGCACGCGCGCTTCGTCAACATCGACACCGTGGAACACGGTGAGCGCGACCCCGACAAGACGCCCGCTGGCGTCGACATAGCTGCGTATCTCGAGCGCCACCGCATCCGCGCGTCGTTTTCGACGACGCCCAGCGGACAGTCGGTCGGCGTGGGTGCGACCTTGCTGAACCGCGCGACCGACTTGCACGCCGATCTGCTGGTGATGGGCCTCTACAGCCACACTCGGATGCACGAACGCGTGCTCGGCGGAGCGACTCGCTCCATCCTGGAAACGATGACTGTGCCGGTGCTGATGTCGCACTGAACACCGCTTGAACCGCCCGCACGGGGCGCCACCGCGCCCCTGCCTCCCACGAAAATGAGAATGGATCTCGTTTTCGTGGACTTTGCCATTCGGAACGTCTACGATCCCCCGAATCGCATTCCCGTAGCCAATTCCACGATGTACTCTCACACACTTCCAAACTTTTCCCTCAAACAGATGCAGGGCAATCAGACGAAATTTGCGCCGTTCGCGAGAGTGCGTCCGGCCTGCGCGGCGGTCGCTTTTTACGCATGGCTTGCGAGCGCAAGTGCATTCGCCGAGACCTCGGCCGATACCGATGCCAAGGCCCCGCAAACGGATGTTGCAGCCCAGGCCAAGGCGACCGATATCTGGACCCGCGATGCGCTGCTCGGCGACATGGGCGGAATCCGTCCGTGGCTCGGCAAGTATGGCGCCACGTTGCAAATCACCGAGGCCAGCGAATATCTCGCGAACCTGCGCGGCGGTCTGCATCGGGGCGGCACGTACGATGGGCTGACAACGATGACCCTGTCTGTCGATACGCAAAAAGCGGTCGGTCTGCCGGGCGGTACATTCAATGTCAGCGCGCTGCAGATCCATGGCCGCAATCTCAGTACCGCGAACCTCGGCACGCTGAACACCGCAAGCGGCATCGAGGCGCAGGATACGACGCGTCTATGGGAACTGTGGTACCAGCAGTCGTTCCTCGATAAGCGCGTCGACGTGAAGATTGGACAGCAAAGCCTCGATCAGGAGTTCATGGGCAGCACGTACGCGAATACGTTCATCAACACGATGTTCGGCTGGCCCGCGCTGCCCTCGTACGACTTGCCCAATGGCGGCCCTGCCTACCCGCTCGCCGCGCTTGGTGTCCGGGTGCGCGCGCAACTGGCGCCATCGGTTACCGCATTGGCAGGCGTGTTCGATGGCGATCCGCTCGGCAACGATCCGAACAACCGGAGTGGCACGAACTTCAATCTGCACAACGGTGCCCTTTACATCGGCGAGTTGCAGTACGCCCTCAATCCCCCATCGGAAGGCGATACGAACAACGGCCACTCGGGCGGCCTGCCCGGCACCTACAAGATCGGCGTCTGGTATCACAACGGCCGCTTCGCCGATCAGCGTCTGGGCACGGACGGCCTGTCGCTCGCCAATCCGGCGTCGAACGGTATCGCGCAACCGCATCATGGCGACTACAGTTTCTACGCGGTCGCCGATCAAATGATCTGGCGTCCGGACCCGGCAGGCGCGAAGAGCCTCGGCGTATTTGCGCGCGTGATGGGCGCGCCCGGCGATCGGAATCTCGTCAGCTTCGCGGCCAACGCAGGCATCGTATTGAAGGCGCCGTTCCAAGGACGCGACAACGATAGTGTCGGGCTTGCCGTCACGTATATCCAGGTCGGCAATCATGTAACGGCGCTCGACCGCGATCAACTCGCGTTCACCGGCGGTCCGTACGGTGTGCGTACCCGCGAAACCGCAATCGAGGCGACCTACCAGTATCAGGTCACACCGTGGTGGATGATCGCGGCCGATGCCCAATACACATTCAATGCCGGCGCAGGCCAGAATCCTGACGATCCGAGCCGCCCGCTGCGCAATACGTTCGTCGTCGGCGCGCGTACGACAATCGCGTTCTGATCGCGGCAGGACCCTGCTCGCGCGTCTTCGAGCCACTGCCATAGCCGATCAATGGGAGAGCAAGAATCGGCTCGTGCATGCGTGCGAGGACAGCGAAGATCGATCCGACTCGACTCGATAGCCGGAGATCAGAAAATGTCTGTCCGCGCCGCATCTTCCACGCCCGCTGTCACGCGTTTGCCGTCCGCGTTTCATCGGCTTGCATGGTCCAATCTGGCCGCTCAGTCTGCCGAGCAGATCGGCCTTGCCGCGACGCCCATCGTCGCGGTCTTCGCGCTGCACGCGGGGGCCGGACAAACCGGTTGGCTGCAAACCGCCCAGACGCTGCCGTTCTTGCTGCTGTCTGTCTTGCTTGGCGTCTGGTCGGATCAGACATCGCGTAAAAGATTGATGGCACGCGCCGAAGGTTTGCGCGCCACAGCGCTCGCGCTCGTCCTCGCCGCGCTCGCGACCGGCAAACTCTCGCTGCTCCTGCTCGCGGTTTGCGGCTTCATCGGCGCGTGCGGCACTGTCGCCTACAACGTCGCGGCACCTTCGCTGATTACGGTCCTGGTCGAACGGCAAGCATGGGCCGCGGCGAACGGCCGGACGGAACTCGCCCGCAGTGTGGCGTATTCGGCGGGACCGGCGCTCGGGGGGCTTCTAGTCGGTACGATCGGCGCATCCGCGGCATTTGCTGTAGCCGCCCTCCTCTCCGCAATGGCGGCGCTGCTGTTGACCGGGATCGACGAGCCACCGCGCGCCGTAGCCAAGCGCCGAAATGTTGCGGCAGACCTTCGAGAGGGGGCCGCGTTTGTGGCGGGTAATCCGCTGCTGCGCGCGATTGTCCTCACGGCAATTTTTTTCAACGTGGGGTTTTTCACCATCCAGGCGGTCTACGTCCCTTACGCGAACCGGTATATCGGTCTGTCGCCCACGGGCGTGGGCGCCACGCTGGCAGCTTACGGTGCGGGCATGATCACGGGTGCGCTGGCAGCACCGCGGATCGCGGCTTCGCTGCGGTTCGGCCAGATCATTATCGTCGGACCGCTCTGCGGGCTCGCAGCCTCGCTGACGTTGTGCGCGACGCTCATCGTTCCTTCACCCTGGCTTGCGGCCGCCGCGTACTTCCAGCTCGGCGCAGGCCCTATCCTCTGGGTCATCAGCTCGACGACGCTGCGCCAGGCGATCACGCCCGAATCGATGCTGGGACGTGTATCGGCACTGATCAGCACAGCGACCTACGGTGCCCGTCCGCTCGGTGCGTTGATCGGCGCGGTGCTCGGTGGCGCTTTCGGAGCAAAATCGTGTCTCGTCGTCGCAGTCATCGCGTTCGTCATTCAGGCTTACGTGATCTTGCGTTCGGAAGCAGCGCGACTCATTGCGCTCCCAGCGGGCCAGGAGTAGCACCAACGAACGGCGAGCGGCGGGCAACGACGCCCGCCGCCGCATTACGCGCAACCCTCATCAGGCACGCGGGATACCGCTTCGGTTACCGGCTTTGCAAACGAATGTCGCGAGACGATGCACCGACATAGACCGCACTGCCCGGTACGAACTTCCAGCCGTTGCTCGCCGTGTCCCATACGCTTTGGAAGCGCGCGGGAATCGACACACGGACATGCCGCGTTTCACCGGGATTGAGGTAGATCTTTTGCCAGCCCACGAGGCGTTTCGGCGGCTCGCCGTTATAGTTGACGCCAAGGTAGACCTGCGGCACTTCGGCACCTGCCATCTTGCCATCGTTCTTGACGGTGAAGCTTGCCGTCATCGAATGGCCTGGTCCCGGTCTGACATCGAGATCGGAGTAGCTGAAGTGCGTGTACGACAATCCGTGGCCGAACTCGAAGAGCGGAGCAATGTTCTTCGTGTCATACCAGCGATAGCCCATGTTCAGCTTTTCGGCATACACCGGGTCTTTCACGAGCGTGCCATCGGTTCCCCATGTCGGCGAGTCCTGGTCGTGCGCAGGGAACGTCACGGGCAACTTGCCGGATGGATTGACCTTGCCGAACAGCACATTGGCAATGGCCTGTCCCCCACCCTCGCCCGGGAACCACGCTTCGACGATCGCCGAAACGCGGTCCTTCCATGGCATCAGAACCGGGTTCCCGCTTTCCACGATGACGATCGTATGCGGATTGGCCGCAGCCACGGCTTCGACCAGTTGGTCCTGGTTGGACGGGTTGGCGAGTGCAAGGCTCGTGAGTTCGCCGAAGTCCTCGCCCGACGATTGCGTCACGACGACGATCGCCACGTCGGATTGCCGCGCGAGCGCGACGGCACGATCGATTTCCTGCTGCGTGTACGCCCGGAAAGGCTGCGTCTGATCGCTATTGCCGGCGAAACTCACTTGGGCCGACGGCGCCAGCGCCTGAATGGCCTTGACGATAGGCACATCGAGCTTGAGCCACGGGTTGGTCCACCAACTGCAGCCCGTCGCCGAGCCAAACATCAACCCGCCGCAACCCGCGAAATTGCCCGAAACAGGGTCACGCGTATTGCCCGAGCCACCGCCCGTCAGCACCGCCGCATCGGCATGCCCGCCAATCACGGCGATCCGCTGCAATGACGGGGCCGCAAGCGGCAGTTGCGCGTTGTCGTTCTTGAGCAGCACCATCGATTGCTCTTCCGCGGACTGCGCAAACGCCCGACCCGCGGCGAAATCGATCGGCGCCGGCTTGGGTGGATCGTCGAGCACGCCGGTGCGGATCATCACGTAGAGTTTGCGACGTACCATGTCGTCGAGCCGGGCCTGCGAGATCTGGTGATTCGTGAGCGCCTGCTTGACCAAGTCGGGCGTCAGATAAACCGTTGGGCCGACATCCTCCTCTTCGTCGAGGCCCGCGTTGATCGAAGCGGCGGTGCTGTGGGCCGCGCCCCAGTCCGACTGCACCTGGCCTTCGAAGCCCCAATCGTGCTTCAGCACATCGGTCAGCACGTGCGGGTTTTCGCAGGAGTACGTCCCGTTGACCCGGTTGTAGCTGCACATCACGCTGCCGGGCCGTGCGGTGCGCGCGGCGATTTCGAACGGCAGCAGATAGAGCTCACGCAGTGTGCGCTCGTCGATCTGACTGTTGCCGCCCATCCGGCCGGTTTCCTGCTCGTTGCCGACATAGTGCTTGATCGTGGCGATCACCTTCTGGTTCTGCGTGCCGACCGTTCGCGCCGCCAACATCTCGCCGGCAAGGACGGGATCTTCTCCCAGATACTCGAAAAGACGCCCGCCACGCGGCTCGCGCGCGAGATTCGTGCCGCCGCCCAGACCCATTCCAAAGCCCTGCGCACGCAGTTGCGAAGCAATGCGCGAACCGAAATCGTACGAGAGGTGCCTGTCCCAGCTCGCGGCGAGCGCGATCGTTGCCGGGAAAGTCGTGCTCGGCTGAGACGTGCTGCCCGAGCCCGTCGCGGAATCGACCATGTTCAGGTCGGGAATGCCGAGGCGCGGCACGCCCTGAATGAAGCCGGCGCCGCCGCCCGGCACATCGCTCATCTGGTATTTCGAGTGGATCAATTGCAGCTTCTCGTCGAGCGTCATTTGCCTCACGAGCATGTCGGCGCGCCGATGCGCGGCGAAGTCCATGCCGGGCGTGAACGCCGACGGGACGGGGTTGAAGGCCGCATCGGTCTCGCCCGCATGAGCGCTCGCGACTGCGGCCGCCAACAGCAATGCCATTGGCCAACGATTGACCTGCATGTGTCTCTCCATGAATGTGGGTTGTGATGCGTAACAGCACCGGCTCTCACTGGATTCCAGACGACTGGCTCCGGGCCCCAGCAGGCACCGGCAACCTTGATGCAGGGTGGAGGCGGCTTGGCGGGACGACGACGGGCCGCCCGTTCGTTCGTAGAAGGGGACCGGTACCATCGACGCGTTACGCGTAGCAGGACTCCATGGCTACTGATCTTATGGAAGTAGTCTCACTACAGGCTCACTACAACGTCGGTGTTTTCCCTAGACCGATATCGGGCACGTGTCGCGGATTGCACTTCGTCCAGAGGCCGCGTAACTACTGCGTTTGCATGAGATGGGAGGATCGAGACCGTGTCCGTACCGATGATTATTCGAGCATGTGTACCGGTACTGTATAGGCATAGTGCAGCTAGACTCATCGGGTGCAGAGAAGACCGGAGTCCCACCGCGATGAGCCCCGCTTTGCCCTATGCCGCCCTTTTCGCCGCGATGACATTCGCGCTGGTGATGTCGATTACGCCTGGGCCGAACAACACGATGCTGCTTGCGTCCGGTGTCAATTTCGGTTTTCGTCGGACGTTGCCGCACATGATGGGTATTACGTCCGGCTGCATCGTAATGATGATTGCGATCGGCTTGGGCCTCGGGCAGCTCTTTGCGCGCTTTCCTGTCTTGTATTCGGCGCTCGAGATAGCGAGCGCTGCCTATCTGCTCTATCTCGCGTGGAAGATCGCGGCGTCCCGCACGCTATCGGTTGATGCCGCTGACAAGCATCCGATGACGTTTTTACAGGCTGCCGCGTTTCAGTGGGTGAATCCCAAGGCGTGGATGATGGTCGTCACGGGCGTGACCGCGTTTCGGCTCAACGACAATCTGCTGCTCAATGCCGTGTTGCTGGCGGCAGTATTTGCGGTAGTGAACTTGCCGAGCATTTCGATCTGGGCGGCTTTCGGTTTGGCAGTGCGGCGGTTTCTGTCGCGCCCGTCCGTGCTGCGCGCATTCAATTGGGCGATGGCAGCGTTGCTGATCGTGTCGACCGTGCCGACTTTCTGGCACGGTCGCTCATAAGCGCAGCGCGGGGCGCCGCCAATAAGCGCCGAAACAGCATAAGGGCGAACGTCAACGCACCTCGGCGAGCTGTTCGAGAATGGCGGGGTTTTCGAGCGTGGAGACATCCTGCGTGATCGCCTCGCCCTTGGCCAGCGAGCGCAGCAACCGCCGCATGATCTTGCCCGAACGCGTCTTCGGCAGGTTCTCGCCGAAACGGATCTCCTTGGGCTTGGCGATCGGCCCGATCTCCTTGCCCACCCACGCGCGCAGCTCGCCCGCCAGCTTCACCGCCTCCTCGCCCTCCGGGCGCGCGCGCTTGAGCACCACGAACGCCACCACCGCTTCGCCCGTCGTCTCGTCCGGACGGCCCACCACCGCCGCCTCCGCCACCTGCGCATTGGCCACCAGCGCCGATTCGATCTCCATCGTCCCCAGCCGGTGCCCCGACACGTTCAGCACGTCGTCGATGCGCCCCATGATCGTGAAGTAGCCGGTGTCCTTATCGCGCACCGAGCCGTCGCCCGCCAGATACAGCCGCCCGCCCAGTTCCTCCGGGAAGTAGCTCTTCTTGTAGCGCTCCGGGTCACCCCAGATCGTGCGGATCATCGCCGGCCACGGCCGCTTGATCACCAGAATCCCGCCCTGCCCGTTCGGCACGTCCTGCCCCGTCTCGTCCACGATCGCCGCCATGATCCCCGGCAGCGGCAGCGTGCACGAGCCCGGCACCAGCGGCGTCGCGCCCGGCAGCGGCGTGATCATGTG
>CBJLAJ010000194.1:0-7971 GCA_966421005.1 uncultured Paraburkholderia sp. | reverse complement strand
GGCGACAAACAATCGGGCGAAATCCACGAGATCGGCTTCCAGCTCTACTCGGAGATGCTGAGCGATGCCGTCAAAGCGCTCAAGAACGGCCAGGAGCCGGACCTGACAGCGCCGCTCGCGGCAACGACCGAGATCAATCTGCATACGCCTGCCATTCTTCCGGCCGACTATTGCGGCGACGTGCAAGAGCGCCTGTCGATCTACAAACGCCTCGCAAATTGCGAGACGAACGACGCCATCGACGATATCCAGGAAGAACTGATCGACCGCTTCGGCAAGCTCCCGACACAGGCTCATGCGCTCGTCGAGACACATCGGCTGCGGCTCGCCGCCAAACCGCTCGGCGTATCGAAGATCGACGCGGGCGAGGCGGCGATCAGTCTCCAGTTCGTCCCGAACCCGCCGATCGACGGCATGCGCATCATCGAGATGGTCCACAAGAACAAGCACATCAAGCTGGCGGGACAGGACAAGCTGCGGATCGAAACGCGCAGCCCCGACCTGGTCGTGCGCGTTGCGACAGCAAAGGAGACGCTGCGTGCCCTCGGCGCGCCAGCGCGGCATCCGGCTGCCGCTGCGCGATGAAGGACATCAAGCGCGGCGAGCGGCGTGGCATTGCCGCGCCGCAGCATGCCTTCACCGCGCGCATTATTTGGGTTGCGGGCGGTTTTTCGGTATGATCGGAGGCACTTCAGAGCTGGAGCTTGTCATGTCGCAAGACGCTGAAACGGCGCACCGATCCTCCACGTCCTCTTCGCACTCGCCGGCTCCCTCCTCCGCATCTCCCCTCCCGCTCAGCTTGCAGTGGGTCGAGCGGCTCGTCTCGATCGACACGACAAGCCGCGTCCCGAATTCCGAACTGATCGAACTCGTGTGCGAATCGTTGGCGGCCCGGGGCATTTCGTCACTACTGACGCGCGATGTCCGCGGCGAGCGCGGCGAATGGGCCAATCTCTTCGCGACGATCCCCGCGCACGACGGTTCGACGCAAGGTGGCGTTGTGCTGTCCGGCCACACGGACGTCGTCCCCGTCGATGGACAACAGTGGGACAGCGATCCTTTTTCGCCCGAGATACGCAATGGCCGGCTGTACGGGCGCGGCACGTGCGATATGAAAGGCTTCATCGGTGCGGCCCTCGCACTCGTGCCCGAGATGCAGGCGGCAAGGCTTGCCAGGCCGATTCATCTGGCTTTCTCGTTCGACGAGGAAATCGGCTGCGCCGGTGCGCCGCTGATGATCGCCGATCTTCAAAAGCGTGGCATCAAGCCGGACGGCTGCATCGTGGGCGAACCCACGAGCATGCGCCCGATCGTGGCACATAAGGGCATCAACGCGTATCGCTGCTGCGTGCGTGGGCACGCCGCCCACTCGTCGCTGACGCCGAAGGGCCTCAATGCCATCGAATACGCCGCCCGCCTCATTTGCCATATTCGCGACGTGGCCGACGAAATGCGGCGCGACGGTCCGTTCGATACGAGCTACGACGTGCCATTCACCACGGCACAGACGAGCACGATCGAAGGCGGCAACGCGATCAACACGGTACCGGCCGAATGCCGCTTCGCATTCGAGTTCCGCAATCTGCCGACGCTCGACCCGGCGAGCGTCTTCGCGCGCATCGAACGCTATGCGAACGAAACGCTGCTGCCGCAAATGCGGCGCGAGCATCCGAACGCCGCCATCGAATTCACGCGTATCGCGGCAGCGCCCGGGCTCGACGCGACCGAGCAGGCGGCCATTACGCAGCTCGTGCGCGCCTTGACCGGCGATCGCGATACGCGCAAGGTTGCCTATGGTACGGAAGCGGGACTGTTCGCGCTGGCGGGCGTACCGAGCATCGTCTGCGGGCCGGGCGACATCGAGCAGGCGCACAAGCCGAACGAATACGTGGAGCTCGCGCAGCTCGACGCCTGCGAAAGTTTTTTGCGCAAATTCATTCGCAGCATGTCGGTCGATACGCAGCAGCAACAACAGTAGCACAGGTCCCTCACTTGTCCTTTACGACTGCTTCGCTCATGTCCACCGCTTCGCCGCAGCATACCGACCATACGATCGACGCCGAGCCGATTCCCACGCTGGATGCCATCGCGTCACAGCATTTCGCGCTCACGCCATGGGTTGTGCGCACGCCGGTCTTCGAACGACAAGACTTTCCTACGCTCGAAGGCACGAACGTCAACTTCAAGTTCGAGCTGCTGCAGTCGAGCGGAAGCTTCAAGGCGCGAGGCGCGTTCACGAATCTGCTTGCGCTCGATGCTTCGCAGCGCAGTATCGGCGTGACGTGCGTATCGGCAGGCAACCATGCGGCGGCGGTCGCCTATGCGGCGATGCGACTCGGCACGAGCGCAAAAGTGATCATGTTTCCGACGGCGAACCCTGCGCGTATTGCGCTGTGCAAGCAGTACCGGGCCGAGGTCGTCATGGCGGACTCCCCGGCCGAAGCATTCGACGTTGTGCGCCGCATCGAAGCCGAGGAAGGCCGTTTCTTCGTGCATCCGTTCAATGGTTATCGCACGGTGCTGGGCACGGCAACGCTCGGCTACGAATGGGCCACGCAAACGCCCGATCTCGATGCGGTGATCGTGCCAATCGGCGGTGGCGGGCTGGCGGCTGGCGTCTCGACGGCGTTGCGTCTCGCCAATCCTCGCGTGCACGTTTTTGGTGTCGAGCCCGAGGGTGCCGATGCGATGTCGCGTAGTTTCGCCGCCAATCACACCGTGAAGATGGGCGCGATGCATACCATCGCCGATTCGCTGATGGCGCCGCACACAGAGCAGTACAGCTACGAGCTCTGCCGGCGGCACATCGATAGGGTCGTCACCGTTTCCGACGATGAGCTGCGGGCCGCCATGCTCAAGCTGTTCGCTCAGCTCAAGCTCGCTGTGGAGCCGGCGTGCGCGGCGGCAACGGCAGCGCTCCTGGGCCCACTGCGCGAAGCGCTGCAAGGCAAGCGTGTCGGCATCATGCTGAGTGGAACGAATACGGACCCCACCACGCTGGCCGGACATCTCGAACGGGCGAGCGCATCGGTCTAGCTGCGACTGTTTGGAATATGGCTTCGTGCCTTGCATGAATTCATACCTCGGCGTCAGATCGGCGGCATTTCCCCCGCTAAAGGTTCGCCTCTTGCCAGCTCGGTGCCATCATGCGCCGAAGTCACGACAAGTTGCACAAATCCCGTCGGGCGTACATAGCGGACGAAGATGCTCTCGAGAACATGAACAAGGACACTGATCGGGCAGTCGACGAGCTGCGCGTCGTCGATAGCCAAACGCACGCGAGTACACCGAGCCAATCCCGGCTGCGGATCTGACTGCACCCACTCGAGCGCCATCTCGAACGAAAGGTGGGCCAAGCCCTCGATATGCCGCGCCGCACTGCTTGCGTGCGACGAAACGTGCAAGTTGAACAGTCCTTTGAATGCAGATAAGCCCGGTTCGCACAGGTGCACCGGGTTTGCCGACATCATCGAGAGCAATTCCCATATCTGCCCGTCTTTCATCGGCCTCGGGGCGCAATCTGTCGGTTGGCTGAGCATCGATATGTGTCCTGCCAGCGCAGTGTCAGCGTAGATAAGATCGCCCTCCGGGTCACCGACTCGCAACGACGCGGGCAACCGGCCATTCGTGCACATCAGGTCCGCGTCGATCTGTTGCCCCGAGAGCGCTACCGGCACGCCAGTCGAGTCCACGAGCGAAAACCGCATGTCTTGACCCGGCAATAGCTCCGCGAGCCGTCCATCGCGCTCGGCCAGCCAAAACACGGGCGAATGCGGTGACGCAGCGTGGTGCATCAGTGACCTGTACGGCGGAATAGTGCGTACATCGGCACCCTTGCGCGCTTGCGTGGACAAACGGACTTCGTCGACCCGGTATATCGATGCACCCGGCGCATTCAACAGATTTGGCACCAGCGGGTAGACCGGCATTGCCATGTCGGCAAGCGAAATCGGCTCTGCAGCGCGAGCGAAGAGATTGATGATCGGACTGCAAAAAAGCTTGAGGTTGTCGGAGCTCAGTGCGGCCAAGTGCCGAGCCCGCACCGAATCGCGGTTCATGCCGCTGATGGGCAAGTGTAGGGTCAGACGACAGCAGGGACCGGCCGTTCGCAGCGGTTCGGACAAATCGATATCGATGAAATCGAACTTCTGCGGGAAGGAGAAGTACTCCAACAGCAATCGGAACGGAGAGCGTTGACTATCACGCCGTTCTATCAGCGCCTCGTCATTGCTCAACCCGACCGACGCCACCGGCACGGGGTCCAATGCAATCCATTGCCCGGAACCGTCGGCCTCGACGAACGCGCCCGATGCGCGCAACAACATCGCATCCATTGCTGCGGCAACGGTATGGCGATCGCCGTCTACGAAAACACGGACGCGCCTCGCCATGTTGCTGCGCGACAGCATACCTTCCGCGAGCGAGGCGAAGGTGACCGAGAGTATGCCCGTCGTATCTTGTCCAAGACGTATCCTGGGAGGCACCGAGAACGTCTGGGCGTAGCGGGCATCGGCTATACGCAGTGGAGCGAAGATCACATCGTAAGCAGTGCGAAATACGTATCCGCCCACCTGTGTCTTGAGCTCGGCTCCCCGCTTGATGACTGCCGGTTCCGTCAGCGTTTCGATGGCGGGCGTGCCGCCAAAGCGGGCGATGGAACAGGACGGAAACGGTCTCAAGAACTCCGGATAGCGGATTTCGAGCAGCGCGGTGGTGAACTCGGGGAAATCGTCATTGATGCGCGCGCTGGCTCGCGCATTCAACAGCGCTGCCGACTGAATGAGCCGCTCGACTTGAGGATCTTCCGAATGTTCGCCTGAAATCGCGAGTCGCGTCGCTGCTCTCGGATAACGTTCGGCAAATTCGGCTAGCGAGCGGCGCAGCAAAGCGAGTTCGCGCTCGTATTCGGGCAAGAGATCGTCAGGCGACATGGAGGATGAACGAGAGAATGGCGTCGGGGGCGACCATTGGGCCGCGATCCGCTACGGGGTCCGCTGGAGTGCAGCAAATGCCGGGCGATCAGATCCGCCCGGATGAGGACAGGCTCGACATTAGCGTCGCACCGCATGAAGTCCTGTGACCGTCGAACGCGACGGCTCGCCCATCGATTTGGACGTTTGGATCGCCTTCGACGATTACGCAGGGATCGTGGCCGGAGATTGGGCACGTGCACTCGTCACCGACACACGCAACCGGACGTCCCATCACGATTGATTGTTCCCGGCCCGTTCGTACGTTTCCACCGTGCGACGTCGAGTCTCCGATTCGAATCACTCCGCGCATGGGCTGTCTCCTTTTGTGAGCGCTGTTCGAGGTGAACAGCACGCTACGCCCCTGCGCATCGATGCTAACGATGTGCGGCTAAATTCGGACGGTCTGCCCAACTTTGTTCCGCCCAAGCCGATATCACCATGACCAGCCTTGCTGCCTATATGTCGAATCGTGGCGGCGTCCCCACCACGGCAGGTAGGCGTTGTTTTCGCCGCGAGCCCGGAACCAGTCCGCATCAGGATCGATCGGCACGATTTGAGGCGGCGGCGTCACCACGACTGCGACCGGGTGCTCGGCATCGGTCGTTCCGGCCACCAGCACGTTTTCGCCCAGATGGTTCGCCCTTCCGATCGCCAATACGACGTTCGTGAGTGCCGTACCGGCACCCATCTCGCCAAGCAGCCCCGGCGTATTGAAGGTCTGTTTGAGGAATTCGAACTCCGGCAGCGTTTCAGTCAGCACTCGTCCGAGCGTCCCGACGCGCGACGATGCAGCGTCACTGCCCTTGCCTGCGTCGTGGATCGTGTAGCGGATGTCCATCGTCGTGACGTTGGCATTGCGGGCCGCGGCTGCAACCGTTGCCTTCCATGCCTCGACCGCGCGCGTCGTGCCCACCTTCAGTTCATAGTCCTGCACGTTGCCAGTCGCCGCCTTGCCGATCCACGCGAGCGGCGCGCGCTCGGTTTTCATATCGGGGCCGGCAAGGATCAGCAGCACCATGTTTTCGTTGATCTGGCTGTCCTTCGGCGGGAAGCTCGGCGCGTCCCAGTTCATCACCCACACGCTCTTGTCGGGGTTCGCTTGCAGATAATCGAGTGCCCGGTTCAGCGACGTGAAGCCGGCGTTGGGGCCGCCCTGTGTGATGTGGATGTCGGGTGGCGTATCCTTGCTCCAGAGATCCGGGGACGACTTGCTGCCGATCTCGAAGAACATCTTCATGCGGTCGCGGAGATAGGTCTGCGCCTCAGTCGGATCGAGACGGTCGGCCGGGATCGCATATTCGACATGGGTGCCTGCGAGTTCGCGCCACTGCCTCCGGTCTTGCGGCGAGACCGTGTAGAAGTACTTGCCGTTCATGACGTATCGGTCTGCAAACAATGGCAGGAGCACGTCGAAGTACTTGTGATGAAAGCCCTTGAAAGTTTCGCGGCCGTCGTTACCGTCAGCAACTCCCGCAACTGACTGCAGGTTGGTAAATTTCGTCGGCTGGATCCGCACCATATCGTCGTTCCGGTTCGGCTTCACCAGCCCCATCGTCCATAGGATTTGCCATTCCGTCGGGTAATCGCGGCGTTGCAACGGATTGAGCCATTCGAGCCCGACCACCTGTGCAACAAATGGCTTGCCGGCATCGTCCGAGGCTGCCGCTCGTGAGGTGGTCGCGCTTGGTGTGGCCGCTTGCGCGTCGGGCATCGCCAACCCCGTTATCAGCAAAAGCACGCCTAAAGCCAGGCCCAGTGGCGCCGCAATCAATCGTTTCATCCAATCTCCCATCGTCAACAGTTCAGGCGGTGTCCGGCTGACATGCAGCGTCAACATCAGAATCAACATGGCACTGAGCGCCATCACAACAGCGGCGAACGCCAGTCTCCGCCGCCACGTTCGAATCAACACGTTCATACTGCCTCCCCGAACTTCAGGAACAGCCCACCCTCTCGCTGATCCTGGATCTTGTCCTCTGGCAGCTTGGCCTCGGGATCGTCATGAGCCCAGTCGTGAAGATACTGGCCCCGATACTTTCCCGTGAGGAAATACTCGGAATATGGCTTGTTCGGATTGTTGTCATCGATGCTGCTCCCGAACCGCCAGTCCGCCTCCGTGCGGATATCCTTCCAGTCCGTCTCGGACAAGTAGCACAGCCCAATCGCCACGTCGTACGCGAGCGCCTTCTCCGCATGCATCGGATTGGTCAGTGTGGTCGAGTGATTCGTCGGGTTGTTGGTCATGCCGTCGCGCAGGATCTTGTCGATCCGACCGTTGTGCCACTCGCGATAACCGGCCGGCGCATTCGCCGGATCATCTTCGCCCATCACCTTGCCGTCGGCATCCACCCAGCCCGGCCGGAACCCGCGTGCCGCATCGCGGCGCGCCTCCTGCCGCAACATCGCATGGTCCTCGTAGCGCTGCGCCGCTTCGCTCTCCCACGTGCCCTGCGCCTCCATGTCGCTCAGCGCGACAGGCTTGCCCTTCAAGTCCGCCGCCTTGGGCACAAACGAATCATAGGGATCGTCCGCCTTCACCTCAGTCGACGCCTTGTGTGTATTGCGCGCCGCCGATGGCGGGTCGTGGCTCTCGTTGAACTGGCTCACGAGCCCATCCACCTCGACCTTCACCGGCTTGCCGTAGCGCAGCGCCACCGGCTCGAACGGCTCGTCCAGCTTCGGCGCGGTCACCGGTACTGTCCAGCCGGGTGGTGGATTCGCATTCACCGGCAGCTTGATCAACAGGTTGGCGAGATACAGCAGCGGCGCACTCGTCAGCGTGCCGATCTGCCCGAACGGGTTGTCATTGGCGCGCAATGCTCTCGATAGCCCGAACTTCGCATCCGGCGAGGCCGGATACCAGAAACCCTTGTGTTGGTTCACGCTCGCGCGCCAGTCGTTTTTCCAGTAATCGTACTCACCGCCCAGCGTCTGCCCCACCTTGTAGCCCGTCGCGAACACGCGCTGCGTGAACACGCCGTGACCGCCCGTCTGCTCG
>CBJLAJ010000193.1:0-8137 GCA_966421005.1 uncultured Paraburkholderia sp. | reverse complement strand
TCGGTGCTCACCAACATACCCTTGCCCGAGCGGACCACCCCCACATCATCCGTCCGCAACTCGAACCCCTCGCCGCGAGCCTCCTGCCGACCCTGCCAGTCCTCGATGCGCGTGATGCTCCCCAGCGACAGCTGACTGGCACCATGGTCGCTCCGGAGTTGGACCTGTATGGCTTCCGCCGTATCGTCAAACACCAAGTGGTTGCTGCGACCGCCTGCCCGGTTGCCAGCATCGCCCACGAGTTCGCGGCTGCGAATACCCGTCAGTGCGCGCTGATGCGGCAACCGCCACGACGGCACGTTCATCTCGTTGCCCACGCGACCCGTCACAATCGGATGATCGGGATTGCCGTCGAGCCATTGCACGATGACCTCGGAACCGATTCGAGGCAGGGCGCTCATGCCCTGGCCACCACCGGCCCAGCCGCTCGACACCCGCACCCACGTCGTGTATTTGCCTTCACGGTCCCAGTGGAATTGCAAGAGCACGCGGCCGTACTCGTCGGTATATAGGCTCTCGCCATCGGGGCCGACCACTGTCGCCGTCTGCGGCGCCAAGATGCGCGTGTCGACGCTGTTGTACCCGCGCACCGGCCGCCACGGCGTTCGCTTTTGCACGCATATAAACCGGTTGCTGTATGTCGCCTTCGCGCCGGCACCCTGGAGATAATTGTTCGTCGCGACGTGATGCGCGAAGGTAATCAGATATTGATCGTCGAAGTGATTGGCACTGAGCGGATCTCCAAAATGATCGATCAGTTCAAACCACCGTCCCGGCATCACGAAGCGGTTGTTGCCCCTTGCCTCCCACTGTCGCGCGCTCGCCTCGATCGCTTCGATGCGCCGGCTGGTTTGTTCTCGCCCGTCTTCCGTATTCCGGTGTCCATATGCGCCCGCGTACTGATACCACTCAAGCTTTTGCCCGCCATCGCGAGCCCACGCATCGGTCCGCGAATTGATCAAGCCGCCGCTGCGCGCGTTCAGTGCAGGACGAGCCTTGAAGTCAGTGCGAGACTCCACGATGTGAGTCGACGTGGTGTGCTGAACAATCGACCACGATGCGACACCATCCGCTTCCTGCGAGCCCGCCTCGCTCTGGTACGGAATCTTGGGGCTGTTGCCGTCGATTGCCGGCTCCTGGCGTACCGGATCGGAGATGATCAGCTTGTGCTCCTTCGCCGTGTGCTCGTACCAGTAGCACAACCCCTCATGCTCCCAGCGGCGATGGACGTAGTTATGGTCGTGCTCGCCGAACTGGCACGCCATGGTCATCGGCGAGTCCTTTTGATAGACCTTCCACTGCCATACCGCCAGCGCGCCGTAATCTTGAAAGATCGCAGCAGTTTGACCACGGATACTCTGATCCAGGAACAGCCGGTTATTCTGGCGTAGCGCCAAATACCTCATCCACGGGCCCATCTCGGCTTCGTAAAATGCGATGCCCCCGTCCGTTCGCACGAGCCTGAACGAGAAGATGTAGCCATTGAAATACCGATAGCTCCCATCATTGCGCAGCAATTGCACGGAGATGAGCTTGCGCACAAAGTCATTCGGATCGAGGTTACCGCTATCGGACAGTATTTCAATAACGAATTGAAAATCGCGCGATAACGATTCCTCGCCTTCGAGGCGGTTCACCAGCAGGACATCGTGGGGGGCGTCACCCTGCGGGAATGACAGCGTCAATAGCCGATTGTGCTGCATTCCGGAGGCGAATTTCCGGAGATCCTGAACAGACAGGTTGGTATTCATTGGCAAGCCTGACGGATAAGTCGCCATTCAGAGCCGGGCGATTTTACACAGTTTTTTCTTCAAAACCCAAATACTCGATCATTGTTGAGATTGACCTCTAGATCGAAAAGAAAACATTCCCGAAACATTTTCGATTGAAGGCAATAATTACCATTTCTGGTTGCCATCGTCACAGTAGCGCAGCCCCGCCCCTAATCGGCTCACCTCGCCACAGATCGAGGCCATTGGAGGACTTGACCACCAACTGCACGAAACTATTGGCCGGCGCGTATGGGGCAAAGAATCGCTCCATGACACGCGCGAAAACGGCAACGCTATGGGCGACGAAGAGTTGCTCGTCGATTTCGATAGTGACCTCGATCCCGCGCACCATCGCCGGCTGCGAGGCTCTTGGCATCAGCGTCATCACCGATCGGTGGCGAAGGCCCGTAATGCCGTCAATGTGCCGTGCCTGTGCAGGAGAAAGTAGCGCGAATTGCTGAAGCAGCTGCTTGAGAGCCGGCAAGCCGTCCTGATCGAGCCGGACGGCGTGGGGTGTTTGCTGATCAATGAGCCGCCACAACGCACCGTTGGTGCGAGACAGTTGAACGACCGCCGTCGGAGCGTGGAGCAGTGCGATCTTTTCCGTCGCCGATTTCCTGCCTTCGATCCGCATGTCACCATCCGCTGCGCCGAAGGGTAACGAACGAGGCAAATCGCCGTTGGTACACGTCATGTCGGCCAGCAGCGTGTCGATGCCGCTCCCCGCACCAACCGGAGTCCTCGCGCCATCGAGCCGCAGCGCCGCAACTCGCCCCATCGCGGACGACGCGATGCCACTGCGTCGTATGCACGTCCATCTGGGGGGCGCGTTACTCGCATAACTGGTCATTAGCGCAGCCGACGATAGCAGAGTGGCCCCCTGCTCCGTGCAAACCCGATCGACCGACCAGACCTCTGTGAACGCGTCGTCCTTGCCCTGCACTTGAATCGGCCATGCGCCGCTTTGCTGATCGTACTTGAGCGACACGCCCTTCTTTTCGAACAAATTCACGACCGGCGTGCAGAACAGCTTCAGGTGATCCGCAGAAAGATGGGCCAACTGCTGTGCCGCCCGCGAACTGGGCGGCATGCCAGTCACCACCCAATGCAGCGTAAATTCCTCGCCCGGAGCCACCGTACACAACGATGCAAAATCGATGTCGACGAAATGGAAGCGCCCAGCGAACGCGAAGTACTCGCCAACGAGCCCGAACGGCTGGCCGGGCTCCCTGACGTCTGTGAATAGCCAATCCTGCGGACCGAATCCCACCGGCGAGACAGCCATCGTCGGCAGAGAAGTCCAGCTTCCCTCGCTGTCTTCGATATAAGCCCTCGCCGCGCGTAGCAGCAAGGTATCCATCAACGCTGCGATCACGGGTGGCTGGCCGGCAAGATAGACACGTAGTATGGCGGGCGCAGCCACACCAAGTCGACTGCCGCTCTTGGCCGAGCGGAAAGTCACGGACAACATGCCGCTGGCATCGGCCGGCAGCTTGACGCCAAGGGGAGCGGCTGGCGTGGATGCGTACCGGGCGCGCGCGATCCGCACCGGCGCCAGCACGACGTCATACGTGGTCCGAAAAGAGCACTGTCCCGCGTTCGTCTGCAACGGCGTACCGCGTGCAATGCGGGCGGGCTCGGTCAAGCTGTCGAACATGCCTTCGGCGTCGAATTGGGCGACCGAGCATGACGGGAACGGCCGGAGGTACTGTGGATACGTGCGTTGTATCAATGCCTCGGACAATTCCGGGTAGTCGTCGTCGATCTTCGCGCTGTGGCGAGCGTGGAGAATGGCTGTCGATTGCACCATGCGTTCGACACCAGCGTCATCCGAGCGTCCATCGCTGTTGATGGACAAGCGCGCCGCCGCCTGCGGATGTCGCTGCGCAAACGCTCGCATGTCGCGGCGCAAAATCTCGAGCTCCTGCTCGTAGTAGTGCCGCAGCAGGTCGTCGTCGAAGTCGTCGGTGTTTGCGTTCATCCGCAACAGCTCCCCATCAGCCAAAAATCAAGTCGCTGCTGCGCGGCTTGCATCGCACGATCTCTTCGCCGGTATGCTTCGAGACCACGATCAACTGCACGAAGCTGTTTAGGCGAACGTAGTAACCAAGAAACGTATTGATCGTGCCCACGAACGTCGCAATGCTGGCCCCGACGAAATGCTTCTCGTCTATGGTCATGTGCAATTCAATGCCCTGCACCGCCGTCATGAATGGATTGCCAGATAACTCGAGCACGGCATCGCGCGCCTCGACGCCGACAATTCCTTCGATATGACGCGATGTCACTGTGGAGCGCCGCAGGTCGTACAACGCCAGCACTGCCTTGAGCGCCGCAACCTGCATATCGGCAAGCGAGAGGTGATCGAGTGCCAGGTGCGAAGCGAGCCGCAACGGCAACTCGTCGCCGCGCTCGAAGCGCAGTATCTGCGTTGGCCGGCGTAGCATCTCGATATGGGCAGTCGGTTCTTCCTCACCGCTGTCACGCGCGAAGAGATCACCGCCCGACAGTCCAATTGCAAGTCTCGAAGGCAGATCCCGATTCGTGCATGTCAATTCGAGACTCAATGTATCGGTCTGCACAGCCATCGGGTCGAAATCGGCCTCGATCACCGAAATCTCCATTTCATAGCCGGGGCTCATGGCGGCCACCGCTTCGTCGCGGTGAGCTATCCAATAATGGCGGGACCGCTGCTCGTCGCCGTAGCGCTGCCGGAACAACCGTCGCACCTCGATGATGCGGTCGCGCTCTTGCGTCTGGCGCACAAGACGCACCGTGTCGATCGAATAAACGTCGTAGGCAGATGCGTGGCTTGCATCCGCCACCACCGGATACGCGGTGACATGGTGCGTCACGCGAATCGGTTCGCCAGGCTTTCGAAACAGGTTGACGACAGGGGTCGAGAAAAGCCGGAAATGCGCCGTCGACAACGATTCCAAGAGCCGTGTAGCGTGAGGATTGCCGTGCCCCTCCTTCAAAGCCACGTGGAGCGTCACGCGTCGGCATGCCCCCGCCGTGTCGAGCATCGCCCCGAGATCGATATCGGCGAAGTCGAACTTCTCTTGGAATCCGAAATACTCGGTCAGCGGCTGGTAGGCCGGGTGCGACCGCATGGGATAGTCGAGCAGCGCATCCTCCTCGCCGAAGCCTGCCTGCGCAATCGGCACTGTCCGCAGCGGCGTCCACCGGCCATCGCCTTCAGCCTCCACATAGCCTGCCAGCGCATGAATGAAGAGCCCATCGGCGAGCGCGGCAAGAAACGAGGACTCGCCGTTCAAATGCACGCGGACGGTACGCATGCCGAGTTCGCGCAAGTCCAGGTGTGGCGCCGTCGATTCGAACGTAATGGACACTATGCCAGCCGCATTCACCGGTAGAACGACGGGGGCAACCGGCGCCTGCAGATAACGCACCGCGCTGATTGCAAGCGGCGCAAGCGTCACGTCGTAGGTTGTTTTGAATCGGCATTGGACACCGTTGATCGATCGGCTGACCAATTCCGTGCCCCGTGCGAGGGTGTGGGTGCACGGCTCTCCGTCGCTGGCTGCAATGGAAAACTGCGCGATCGAGCATGCTGGGAACGGCCGCAGATAGTGCGGATGCAACACATCGAATAATGCCTCGACACACTGCGGATAATCATCCTTGAGCTTCTTGGCGATCCGCGCATCGAGCATCGCAATCGATTGAATCATCTGCTCGATATGCGGATCGTCACCTCGCTCGCCGACCGGCAAAAGGTGCCCCGCGATCTTAGGGTAGCGCTGTGCAAAGCGCCCGGCATATTGGCGCAAATACGATAGTTCGCGCTCGTAGTACGGCAGCAGTTCGTCCATCGATCCCCCCAGCCTGCGTGTCTTATCGGGTCCAAGCCGCCACCGTGTGTGCAGCCTTCCCTCAGAGCCTTTTTGCGCGTGCGCGCGTCACGGAATATTGCAGCGTGGACGGCTGCAGCATGGCGTCGAAGTTGACCGGCTCTGCGGCCGGATGCACTACCAGCAGCGCCTTGATGGCGAAGCACAGCACATTCGTCGACTGTGCATTCACTTCGAGTTGCACATCGACCTGCTTCAGCCTCGGCTCATGGCGTTCGATCGCGCGTCGAATCGACTTGCAGATGGTCTCCCGGTCGTCATGACTGGCGAGACTGAGCCCAGCGAAATCGTTCAGCCCGTAGGTCAGCACCGACCGCTGGCATTCGGTGAGTCCGGCCAGGCGTTCGTCAGTAAATGCAATTCGGGCATTCAGGAGCGATTCGATATGGCGCGCGACTGTGCCTTTCAGTTCGTCCAGCGACAACTGTCGCACGACGGCAGGCATCGGCTGGTTCAAGCCATCACCGAACAATTTATCGAGCAAACCGGGTTCAAAACGGTTCATCAATTGGCCAGTATCATGTGTTTTGGGAAGAAACTGGATGCACCCTCTCAAGTGCGCGGCGTATGGTACAGAACTATCATCCTCGACTCAATTTCCGGCCGACACTCTCGGACAGCAGGCCGAAGCCGGACACTTGGCGGCCGCCGATGTCCCTCGCCGGAGACTCGCGCCAATCGCTTTATTTGTGCTGTTAGAATGTTGCCCATGCGACACAGCGCTCGATTCCCTTCCGTGCTTCTCTTCTTTGGTTGGCGTTAAGCCTACCAAGCTCTGCCATGGCCACTGCGGCCCCTCCGCCCTTCACCTCCGATCAATTGGGGTGAAATTAGGGCAAAAATCCGGTGTGCACCCTTCACCTGCCAGCGGAAAACCGTATAAATTCAATTGGTTAGAGGCAATCATGCTGCTGATGATCGACAACTACGATTCGTTCACCTATAACCTCGTCCAGTACTTCGGCGAGCTCGGCGAAGACGTGCGTACCTACCGCAACGACGAAATCACACTCGATGAAATCGCCTCGCTGAACCCCGCCGCCATTTGCCTTTCCCCCGGCCCGAGCAACCCGCAGCACGCCGGCATCACGCTCGACGTTCTGCGACGCTTTTCAGACACCTTGCCTATCCTCGGCGTATGCCTGGGACACCAGGCGATCGGTGAGGCGTTCGGTGGCCGCGTCGTGCGCGCGAAGACAATCATGCACGGCAAGGTAAGCCAGATCGAGACCGACACCAAAGGCGTGTTCGCCGATCTGCCCAAGCATTTCGCCGTGACGCGCTATCACTCGCTCGCGATCGAGCGCGATACGCTGCCCGATTGCCTCGAAGTGTCCGCCTGGACCGACGATGGCGAGATCATGGGCGTGCGCCACAAGGAACTGCTCGTCGAAGGCGTGCAGTTTCACCCCGAATCGATCCTTTCCGAGCACGGCCACGCGTTGCTCGAGAACTTCCTCAAGATGGCGCAGGCCCGCCGCACGGTCGCCGTCTAGCCGTGTACGACTTCGCAACCTGTTACGAAGGCGAAAACAAGGACGAGATCATGACGATCACCCCGCAAGAAGCGCTGCAGCGCACGATCGAGCACCGCGAAATATTTCATGACGAAATGCTGCATTTGATGCGGCTCATCATGCGCGGCGATCTCTCGCCGGTCATGGCGGCGGCGATCATCACCGGCCTGCGCGTGAAAAAGGAAACGATCGGCGAAATCGCGGCGGCCGCAACCGTCATGCGCGAATTCGCGAAGCACGTGAGCGTGGCCGACAACTCGAATTTCGTCGATATCGTCGGCACCGGCGGTGACGGCGCGAACACTTTCAATATTTCGACCGCCACCATGTTCGTCGCGGCCGGCGTCGGCGCGAAGGTTGCCAAGCACGGCGGACGCAGCGTTTCGAGCAAGTCGGGCAGTGCCGATGTGCTCGAAGCGCTCGGCGTCAACATCGATCTGCAGCCGCAAGAGGTCGCCGCCTCCATCGAGGAGACGGGCATGGGCTTCATGTTCGCGCCGAATCATCATCCGGCGATGAAAAACATTGCCCCGGTGCGACGCGAACTCGGCGTAAGAACGATCTTCAACATCCTCGGCCCGCTGACGAATCCAGCCGGTGCGCCGAATCAGCTGATGGGCGTCTTTCACCCCGATCTCGTCGGTATCCAGGTCCGCGTCATGCAGCGCCTCGGCGCGAGCCACGTGCTCGTCGTCTACGGCAAGGACGGCATGGACGAGGTCTCGCTGGGTGCGGCCACGCTTGTCGGCGAGCTACGCGACGGCGAAATCCACGAGTACGAGATTCATCCGGAGGACTTCGGCATGCAGATGGTGTCGAATCGAACGCTGAAGGTGAGCGACGCGGCTGAATCGAAGAAGCTGCTGATCGAAGCACTCGATAATCGCCCGGGCGTCGCACGCGAGATCGTCACGCTCAATGCGGGCACGGCGCTCTATGCCGCGAATGTTGCCGGCTCGATTGCCGACGGCAT
>CBJLAJ010000192.1:0-8334 GCA_966421005.1 uncultured Paraburkholderia sp. | reverse complement strand
TCGTCGACGCGGGCGGGCACGCGCCGCGGGTCGGTTCACGACAGCCCGCACGAAGCGCCCGACGACCGGGCCCCCGTGCTCTGTGTAAGGGGGCGCGGCGAATTCGACGGCCTTGCCGCAACGATCTTCGTGCAATTGCTGCGTCGGCGCGGCATCGAGGTGACTGCCGTTTCGGCCGAAAGGTTCTTGCGCAGGCGCGTCGACGACGCGCGGATCGATCACGATCAGGTCATCTGTCTCGTGACGCTGGATTGGCGTGAGTCGCCTCCCTATCTGCGCAACCTCGTGCGGCGGCTTCGAGTGCGTTCGACCCATCTCGTCATGGGCATCGTGTTTGCCGGGGAGCCGGACGCCGCGCGGCTCCAAAGCGCACAAGGTCAACCGGACGAGGCCAGCCCCGCGAACGAGGCGACGATCAGTTCTTTCACCGAGCTGACCGACGCGTGTACCGAGGCGTTACGCACCCGCTCGCAGCGAGATGGCAACGGCGATGCGCAAGCCAAAGCAAATCAGCTGGTTGCCAAAGCGCTATGATTGCGCCAACGCACTCGCAACAACTGGAAAAGAAGGCGCGACAGCGCGCATTGCGCTTTGTTGCCAATCATCCTTTTCGGTTCATCGTCCAGGTTCTCAAAGCGTTTCGAAAGAACCAAGGCCTGCTTCTAGCGGGCGCTGTTGCGTACTACTCGTTGCTTTCGATCGTCCCGCTGCTGATTCTGGTGGCCATCGCATTCAGTCATATGGTCGGTCAGGAACTGCTGCTCGATACGCTCGAGCGGCTGCTGAGATGGCTGGTGCCAGGACAGTCGAAAGCGATCGTCGGCGAACTCGCCAATTTCCTCGCGCATCGCGCGGTGGTGGGGTGGTTTCTCGTCCTGACGATGATTTTCTTCAGCTCGCTTGCGTTCACCGTGCTCGAAAACGCGCTGTCGATCATCTTCGTGCATCGGGTCGTCATCCGGCGGCGCCACTTCCTGATATCGGCGATCGTACCGTACTGTTTCAGCCTCTCGCTCGGGATCGGCGTGCTGCTCATCACTTTTGTCACCAGCAGCCTGCAGGCAGTCGCGTCGGATCACGTGATTCTGCTCGGCCACGTGGTATCGCTGACGGGAACGACGCGAGTCATCCTTTACCTGTGTGGCTTTGCGGGGGAAATATTTGTCCTGACCGCGATCTACGTCATCGTTCCGGCCGTCCGTACCACGTTTCGCCATGCCGTCATGGGCGCCGCGGTGGCTGCGGTGCTGTGGGAGATTACGCGTCGAGTGCTGGTTTGGTATTTTGCGACGTTGTCACAGGTGAGTGTCGTGTACGGATCGATGACGACTGCGATAGTCGTGCTGCTCAGTCTCGAAGCACTGGGCACGCTGCTGCTGTTCGGTGCGCAATTGATCGCCGAATACGAGCGGCTCACCGCCAGTTACGGGTTGAAAGAGCCCGAAGCGTTAGCAACGCGTTAGCATCGGTCCGGCATCGGACCGACCACGCCACATCTGCCGACTACCGAAACGATGATCCCGGCTCGCGCAAAAATGCGCGCTCTTCGTCGCTCGACTCGCGGCCGAGCACGGCATTGCGGTGCGGAAAGCGTCCGAAGCGCTCGATGATGACCGCGTGCTGACGCGCGTAACCGAGATAGCCTGCCGCCTCCTGACTTTCGTCGGCCAACTCGCTGAAAAGACGCACGGACGTCTCCTGGCTGTCGCGCGATTCGTCGTGTTCGAACGGCAAGTAGGCGAATGCGCGGTGGTGTGGCGTCGGCAGCGTGCGGTCCGCGCGCGTCGCCACCATGTTGCGCGCAGCCTCGACCGCCCGCGCATCGCCCGCAAAAGCGTCGGCAGTGCCCCGGTGGATATTGCGCGAAAACTGATCGAGCACGACGATGAGCGCAAGCGTGCCAAGGGGCGTGCTTTGCCACGCGTCATACTCGCCCCGTCGCGCCGATGCCAACGTTGCGCCGAAACGTTGGCGCAGTTGAGCGTCGAACGCGTCGTCGCCCGAGAACCAGCCGTTCCATGCCTGACCGAAGCGAGACGATGCCGGCTCGCCGAACCAGAAGTCGAGCACCGCTCGCGCGGCGGGATCGAGCGCGTCGTAGTCGGTTCCCGCTTCCGTCATGATTCGTTCCCCCATCATACAAACTCCAATACGAGCCGCCGCGTGCGCGCACTCTTTTTCTCGAGCTTCGCCACGCGCAGCGCGCCGATCTCCGCCGTATTGCGCACGTGTGTGCCGCCGCACGGCTGCAAGTCCACACCCTCGATTCGCAAAAGGCGCACGCGGCCCAGGCCCATCGGCGGCTTCACGCTCATCGTGCGCACGAGTTCGGGCCGCGCGGCCATCTCATCGTCGGTAATCCATTCGGTCGCGACCGGGTGCTCCCCGCCCACGAACGATGCGAGGCGCGCTTCGACGAGCTCGCGTTCGATCGGCTCCGTCGTCGCGAAATCGAGCCGTGCGTAGTCGACCGTGATGCTGCAGCCGTCGACAGGATAAGGCAGTACAGCGCACATCAAATGGCTCGCGGTGTGCAGCTTCATGTGTCTATAGCGCCGCTGCCAATCGATCTCGGCTACGACTGGTTCACCCGCGCGCAACCGGGCAACTATTGCCTCTTGCCCGGGCGCAGGCACGTGCAAGGCATCGTCGGGGGTGGCGCCCTCGAACTTCGCCTTACGCGTGTCGGCAATCGCGATACGTGTACCGTCGGCAAGCACGAGCGCGCCCGTGTCACCCGCCTGGCCGCCGCCCAGCGGATAGAACACCGTGCGATCGAGAAGAATGCCGTCTTCGCCGAGCGCGGCGACGGTCGCCTCGCAGCGCGTCAGATAGGCGTCTTCGCGAAACAACGCTTGAGTCGTCATCTTCAGTCCTCGAAAGTCTCGTTCCCGCGGCGCTGACAGCCGCCCCGCTCTTCGGAAATCAATTATCGTGGCGCCCCGGCGGACCCGAACAGGCAGCATTCGAGTTCCGACCGCCAAGCACTGTACCGGTCGTTGAACCGGGCCGGTTCGACGGTGCGCTGTTCGCTCCGGTTGTCGATCGTTCGGTTGGCACATCGAGTGAGTGGCCAGACCTCGCTACGCTTGTCCGTTTCGTCCTCCATGGTAAAACGAATGGGTATTCCACCTGTCGGTTCCACTCCCGACCAACCGTCATCCTCGGGCGACGTCTCGCGCAAGCCCTCGCCGGGCGAGACAACGCCGTTCGACGCCTCCGACGCACCCGCGGGCCAGCCGCGTGCGAGCTTTCAGCACGATTTGCCCGTGCGCGGCCCCCGCGATGGAACGATTGAACCGGCATCGACACGTGCGACATTCCGGCAAAAACCACGCGATGAAGCGCTGCACGAATTCCTCGAATCGCTTTCCCGTAGCCCAGTCGTGTCCTCCATACCGAATCGCCAACCCGGGCAGATCAAGTCGCTCGAAACGATTGCCGCCGACAGCGGCGTGGCGGTGGATGCATTGGAAGATCGGGTTCGCCGCGACATGAGTGCCTTTTGCGAAAGCGTCGCAGCGAGCCGCCAAGTCGATACGCTCAAAAATCAGCCCTTGATCGACAAGCTCTACAACTTGTACGTGCTCAGCCACAACCCCGAGTCGCCGAGCTGGCTGAGCCACATGCGGAATTTCGATTCGTTCATGGCTCGCTTTTGCCAGGACGCAACCCCGCTTGCGAAGCTAGGGGTGATCCACTGCGTCGAGTCTTTCGTTCGGTTTTCGCTGCTGCCCTCGCGGCTCTTTAGACCGGATCTGGCGATCAATAGCGGCGAAGCTGCTCTGCCGGCGTACGACGACCCGGGAAACTGGATTCGGCTCAATACAGCCTGGGTCAACACGCAGGTGATCGACGAGGCTCGGCAACTGGTACACGGCGATCTTTCCATCTATGAGAAGCTGCTGACGCACGACACCGGATCTCCAGCTCTACCGAAAATCGCTGAAAGCAGCGCCATCTGGTCGGCCCAGAGGTCGTTACAACATGGCGAGGAACTGGTGACCGGCGAATACGCGTATTCGGCCTATCAGCAGGCTCATACCTCGCTCCAGGGCACGCGCGGACACAACCACGTCTATACCTCGCGGGACAGCCTCAGTTCAAGAAAATACACGATCCAGCGCTGGTTCGACGAACCGCCCGTCACGTTTGGAATCAGCACGGAAAAACAGCGTGAATACGATCGCACCCACGGTGTGACAGCCCGGTACATCGAGCTCGCCACGGAGATTCCTGTCGGCAGTGAAATCGCAACCGGCCCTGTCGTTCCACTCGATAACATCGTGGCAATCGCCGCGCCAAAGGCGAACGAGGCGGCGTTGCGCGCATGGATCGAAGCGCATTGCCCGGCAGCCCGATTCGTGTCGTATGAGGCGATCGACTTGCTCGAATATGCCGACAAGAAAGTCAGCGAGCAGCAAGCTCCGAGGCACTCGCGCGGCACGTTCGACCGGGGCTTCCTGGCATAGCCTCGGTTGAGCACTCGTGTCTGGTGCGGTCACTCGCGGGCGCACGCAAGGCCCGCGTCGAGCGGGCGCCCCGGGGGGCGTCTCCGTAAAGCGGAGGCCGGTAGGCAAAATTCTCTTTTTAGATCGTCCGCACGGCCATTTCACGCCATAACATGGACTGTATCCGACACCAAGAAAAAATCGTTTTTCCGTTCTTCCCGTAAACCTATACTGCTATCACTTTTTTCGCAACGCGAGTAATAATTTATATTATTCATATCGAGGAGGCCATCACTCTAAAATCGCTCGCTTAGATCGTTAATCGCCGACGACCTCCAAATGGCACTTCTTGAAGTGCCGAAGAGCCATTCGCTCGTGGATTTGGAAAGCCGCTCATCAGCGTCTAATTTCGGCTCCATCGGTTTATCTCCGACTATCTCAATCTTCAGACCGATCGCCGCTTTCAGCAGCTTTTCTGCCGCTGCTGTGGCCGATTTTGTCCCTCGACAAAGACGCCCACTCTCTCGCAGCAGTTAGCGCGAGCAATCATTTGAATTTTTCATTAACCGCCGAAAGGAGGGAAAAGCAAACAGCAAATCAATCACTTTAGTTAAATCCGATCAGATCTTTTGGAGGCCAATATGAAGAATCTCGCTTTAGCTCTGCTGGCAACGATACTGGCCGCTCCCGCGGCTTGGGCCGAAACCATTGCGGCAAACGGGCCCAGCGGGGCACATTATGCGAGTGGCTTTGCCGAGCCGGTATGCACGGTAGATGGAGCCCTGGATGTCAGCTGTACCGGCACCACCATCGGGGGAATCGGAAACACGAATGCGACCGCGGTTTTGTCCGCGACTTATTCAGGCACCGTGCAGTGCCGAAATCATGGCGGCCAGATCGTCGATGTGAAGACCCAGACGACAGAGGCGACTTCGTCGGGCACCCTGAGACCCTCCAGGAACGGGCAATTGATCGTGCCACCGCTCAGTACGACAGCACCGACCGCCCAGGACCTGCAAAACGCTGCCGTCTGCCCCAATGGGAACTGGACCAAGCTGCTGCAGGGAAGCCCTACCCTGACGAGTTTCGTGTACACGGTGACCTTCGCGGGCTTCACGCAGCCTTACATCAGTATCGTGGGTCCTTGATCGATCTGGCATAGGCTTCATCGGATGCTTTGGCATGAAGCAAGACGCTCACCGCAACTGGCGCGTGTGGCATGCCCCCCATGCACCGCGCCAGTTTTTGCACGTTCCGTGGGCGCTGCTATTCGGCCTACTGTTGACCGGATGCGGGGGAGGAGATGCGCCCCCTGCATCGATGGCAGCGCCGCAGCAAGCTTCGTCGGGCCCGAGCCCATCGACAGGACATAGCACGTCCCCGGGAAGGGAAAAACCGGCACCGTCGACCGGGACGGTCGATGCGCCCCTACCGTCGTCCGCCAGCTTGGCGCAGCTCAGCGCGCTACCGTATATGTCATCGCTGTCAGACCGTGAGAAGGCGGGGTTGCTCATGCTATTGCCATCCAAGTCGTCTTCGCAACGGCTCGAATTGATCAACATGTATCCCAGTCTGGTCAAGCTGCCAGAGACGCAAAAGGAGCTGTTGCTGGATCGACTGGCGAAAATCGTCCCGGTCACGGAAAGTGAGCGTCGATGACCGCTTTCCGGCGAAACCCGGGTCAATGAAGAGCAGCAGTCATCGGTTGCGCATCCAGTCCGCCGTATCGAAGAACGCGGTGAGCAGCCGTTCGCGCAGCGCTTCGGGCAAGCCGACATCTTCCATCGCCCAGGCCATGCAGCGCAGCCACTGATCGCGCTCGGAAGACGCGATCGCAAACGGCAAATGGCGCGCCCGCAGGCGCGGGTGACCGAAGCGCTCGATGTAATGGTCCGGCCCGCCGAGCCAGCCGCACAGGAACCAGAAGAGCTTGTCGCGCGAGCCGTCGAGCGACTGCGGGTGCAGTGCGCGAATGCCCGCGAACTCGGATTCGAGATCCATCAGGTCGTAGAAACGGTCGACGAGTTCGCGCACGCGCGCCTCGCCGCCCACGAGTTCGAATGCCGTCGGTTGGGCGGGCTTGGAGTCGTCGGTATTGTCGGTCATACGTTGAACAGCGAAAACGTGAATAAGAATGGCGGGACATCCCGCATCGATGTTCAAGCATCGCGCAGCGTCTGGCCCGCGGGGCGCGTCAGCACGCGTCGCAGACTGAGCCAGCCACCGACGCCGGCGCATGCCACACCGGCCACGATGCCCGCGGGCAACACCCAGGGATCGAAGTCGAGATAGAAATCGAAAACGCGGGTCGCCAGCACGGAGCCGAGCGCCTGCGCCCCGATCGCGGCCATCAAGCCCGCCACCGCGCCGACGACGACAAATTCCGCCGCCTGCACCGCGCGCACCTGCGCATGCGAAGCCCCCAGCGCACGCAGCAAGGCGGATTCTCGCATGCGCTCGTCGCGCGTGCCGGCGAGCGCCGCGTAGAGCACGAGCAAACCCGCCGCCAACGTGAAGAGAAACAGAAACTGCACGGCGCCGATCACCTGCTCGAGCATGTGCTGAATCTGCGCGAGGATCGGGCCGATATCGATGGCCGTCAGATTGGGATAGCGAGCGACGAGACCGTCGAGCACCGCGCGGCGCTCGGCTGGCAAATGAAAACTCGTAATGTAGATCGCCGGAAAAGTGTCGAGCGCGGCAGGCGGCATCAGCACAAAGAAGTTCACCTTGAACGAGCCCCAATCGAGCTTGCGCACGCTCGTGATCGGCGCCTCCACCGGTTGTCCGGCGATGTCGAAGCGCAGTACATCGCCGAGCTTCACACCGATCAGTTTCGCGAGACCCTCTTCGATCGAGATCTCCGCATGCCCGGTCGCACTGAACCAGCGGCCCGCGACGATCCGGTTGTCTTCGGGGGGCGCCGCGCGATATGACAGATTGAACTCGCGGTCGACGAGGCGACGCGCATCGTCATTCCGGTAGGCGCCGGGATCGACAGGTTTGCCGTCGATCGTCGTCAGCCGCCCGCGCACCATCGGTTCGAGCGCGACACCGGCGATGCCGTGCGTGTTCAGATAGCTCGCGACAGCCTGTCGCTGATCGGGCTGGATGTCGATCACGAATTCGTTGGGCGCATCGGGCGGCGTCGATTTGCGCCAGCCCGCGACGAGGTCGTTGCGCGTCATGGCGATGAGCAGCAGGCACATGAGGCCAAGCGCAAGCGCGGTGATCTGCAGCGCACTGGCCGCACCGCGACGCTCGAGCGAGGCAAGCGCATATCGCCAGCCAACGCCAGCCGCGAGCCGCCCCGACGCGCGCTCGCTACGCGCGAGACGCGAGGCAGTCCAAAGCGCCGCCCGCGCAAGGCCCGCGAAGAGCAGCAACGTCGCGGCGAAGCCGCCCGCCACGATGCCACCGAGCTTGAGCTCGCCCGCCGCGAGCACGAGCAGCCCGCCAAAAAGCGCAACACCCGCCGCATAGGCCACCCATGCAATACGTGCCTGACCGTCCCATTCACGACGCAGCACGCGCACGGGCGGCACGCGTGTCAGCGGGACGAGCGGCGGCAGCGCGAAGCCCATCAGCAGCACGAGCGCCGCAGCCACGCCCTCCAGCGCCGGCGCGAGCCCCGGTTGCGGCAAATCGACGGCAATCAATTGCCCGAGCCACGCAAGCAGCACGAAGTGCCCCACATAGCCGAGCGCCGCACCCGCAATGCCGCCCGCGAGACCGACGATCAGGAATTCGAGTGCCACGAGCGTGCGCAGCGCCGCGGCGCCCAGGCCGAGACAGCGCATGACGGCGCAGCTGTCGAGGTGCCGGCGCGTATAGCGGTGTGCGGCCATGGCGATCGCCACTGCCGCGAGCAATGCGGTCAACA
>CBJLAJ010000191.1:0-8369 GCA_966421005.1 uncultured Paraburkholderia sp. | reverse complement strand
TTACTCGATGATCTTCGCAACGACACCTGCGCCGACGGTACGACCACCTTCGCGGATAGCGAAGCGCAGACCTTCTTCCATGGCGATCGGGGCGATCAGCTTCACCGTGATCGACACGTTGTCGCCCGGCATCACCATTTCCTTGTCCTTCGGCAGCTCGATCGAGCCCGTCACGTCCGTCGTACGGAAGTAGAACTGCGGACGGTAGTTGTTGAAGAACGGCGTGTGACGGCCGCCTTCGTCCTTGCTCAGCACGTACACCTCAGCCGTGAAGTGCGTGTGCGGCGTGATCGAACCCGGCTTCGCCAGAACCTGGCCACGCTCCACGTCTTCACGCTTCGTGCCGCGCAGCAGGATACCCACGTTGTCGCCCGCTTGACCTTGGTCCAGCAGCTTGCGGAACATTTCCACGCCCGTGCAGGTCGTCTTCGCCGTCGGCTTGATACCGACGATTTCGATTTCCTCGCCAACCTTGATCACGCCACGCTCGACACGACCCGTCACCACCGTGCCGCGACCCGAGATCGAGAACACGTCTTCCACCGGCATCAGGAACGCACCGTCCACCGCGCGCTCAGGCGTCGGGATGTACGTGTCCAGCGCATCGGCCAGGTTCATGATCGCCACTTCGCCCAGCTCGCCCTTGTCGCCTTCGAGCGCCAGCTTCGCCGAACCCTTGATGATCGGCGTATCGTCGCCCGGGAAGTCGTACTTCGACAGCAGCTCGCGCACTTCCATTTCCACCAGCTCGAGCAGCTCGGCGTCGTCCACCATGTCGCACTTGTTCAGGAACACGATGATGTACGGCACACCGACCTGACGCGCCAGCAGGATGTGCTCGCGCGTTTGCGGCATCGGGCCGTCCGCGGCCGAGCACACCAGGATTGCGCCGTCCATCTGCGCCGCACCCGTGATCATGTTCTTCACGTAGTCGGCGTGGCCCGGGCAGTCCACGTGCGCGTAGTGACGGTTCGCCGTCTCGTACTCCACGTGCGCCGTGTTGATCGTGATGCCGCGCGCCTTTTCTTCCGGCGCCGCGTCGATCTGGTCGTAGGCCTTGGCCTCACCGCCAAACTTCGCAGTCAGCACCGTCGTGATTGCTGCCGTTAGCGTGGTCTTGCCGTGATCCACGTGACCGATCGTGCCGACGTTCACGTGCGGCTTGGTCCGTTCGAATTTACCTTTAGCCATGATTCTCTTCTTTCAAAAGTGGTCGATGAGAAGGATTCGCCGTACGCGGCTTACTTCGACTTTGCGCTGATGATCGCGTCTGCAACGTTGCGCGGCGCCTCAGCGTAATGCTTGAATTCCATCGTGTACGTTGCGCGGCCTTGCGTCAGCGAGCGCAGCGACGTCGAGTAGCCGAACATTTCCGACAGCGGCACTTCGGCACGAACGATCTTGCCGCCGCCAACCATGTCTTCCATGCCCTGGACGATGCCGCGACGGCCCGACAGGTCGCCCATCACGTTGCCCATGTAGTCTTCCGGCGTTTCGACTTCCACGGCCATCATCGGTTCGAGGATGACCGGGCTCGCCTTGCGCATCGCTTCCTTGAAGGCCATCGAACCGGCCATGCGGAACGCGTTTTCGTTCGAGTCCACGTCGTGGTACGAACCGAACGTCAGATGCACCTTGACGTCGACGACGGGGAAGCCCGCGAGCACACCGCTCTTGAGCGTTTCCTGAATACCCTTGTCGACCGCGGGAATGTATTCGCGAGGAATCACACCGCCCTTGATCTCGTCGAGGAACTCATAGCCCTTGCCCTGCTCGTTCGGCTCGAGCGTGATGACCGCGTGGCCGTACTGGCCGCGACCGCCCGACTGCTTGACGAACTTGCCTTCGACATCGGCCGCGGTCGAGCGGATCGTTTCGCGATACGCCACTTGCGGCTTGCCGACCGTCGCTTCCACGTTGAATTCGCGCTTCATCCGGTCGACGAGAATTTCGAGGTGGAGTTCGCCCATGCCCGAAATGATCGTCTGGCCCGATTCTTCGTCCGTTTGAACGCGGAACGACGGGTCTTCCTGCGCGAGACGGTTCAGCGCCAGACCCATCTTTTCCTGGTCGGCCTTCGTCTTCGGCTCGACGGCCTGCGAGATCACGGGCTCCGGGAACACCATGCGCTCGAGCACGATCGGGTGCTGCGGATCGCACAGCGTGTCGCCCGTCGTCGCTTCCTTCAAGCCGACGGCCGCGGCGATGTCGCCCGCGCGCACTTCCTTGATTTCTTCGCGCTGATTCGCGTGCATCTGCAGAATCCGGCCCAGACGCTCCTTCTTGTCCTTCGTCGAATTCAACACCGTATCGCCCGAGTTGACCACACCCGAGTAGACGCGGAAGAAGATCAACTGGCCGACGAACGGGTCGGTCATGATCTTGAACGCGAGCGCCGAGAACTTCTCGTCGTCCGAGGCCTTACGCTCGGCGGACTCACCGCTTTCGAGCTCGCCCTTGACCGGCGGAATATCGACCGGCGACGGGAGGAAATCGATCACGGCGTCGAGCATGCGCTGCACGCCCTTGTTCTTGAACGCGGTGCCGCAGAGCATCGGCTGGATTTCGCAGGCGATCGTGCGGTCGCGCAGCGCCTTGACGATTTCCGCTTCCGTCAGCTCTTCGCCGCCGAGATACTTCTCCATCAGCTCTTCGCTGGCCTCGGCAGCCGATTCGATCATCTTCTCGCGCCACTCGTTGCAGGTGTCGGCGAGCTCGGCCGGAACGTCCACGTAGTCGAACTTCGTGCCTTGCGACGCCTCGTCCCAAATGATGGCCTTCATCTTCAGGAGGTCGACGACGCCCTTGAAGTTCTCTTCCGAGCCGATCGGCACCACGACGGGCACCGGATTCGCCTTCAGGCGCGTCTTCAGCTGGTCATAGACCTTGAAGAAGTTCGCGCCGGTCCGGTCCATCTTGTTCACGAACGCGAGACGCGGAACCTTGTACTTGTTCGCCTGACGCCACACCGTTTCCGATTGCGGCTGCACGCCACCCACGGCGCAATACACCATGCAGGCGCCGTCGAGCACGCGCATCGAACGCTCCACTTCGATCGTGAAGTCGACGTGTCCCGGGGTGTCGATGATGTTGATCCGGTGTTCCGGATAGTTGTTGCCCATGCCCTTCCAGAAGGCAGTCGTCGCGGCCGACGTGATCGTGATGCCGCGCTCTTGCTCCTGCTCCATCCAGTCCATGGTTGCAGCGCCGTCGTGAACCTCACCGATCTTGTGGTTCACGCCCGTGTAAAACAGAATGCGCTCGGTCGTCGTCGTTTTGCCGGCGTCGATGTGAGCGCTAATACCGATGTTGCGGTAGCGCTCGATAGGAGTCTTGCGAGCCACTTTTATCCTCTATTGGATAGCACAACGCGTCAGATGAAACGCGTTGCGCCCTAACACAAACGGGCGAGGCGCTGAAAAGCGCACCCGCCCGGAATTTTTTCCGAATGAGCCAGCGATGAGCGGCTTAGAAACGGAAATGCGAGAACGCCTTGTTGGCCTCGGCCATCCGGTGCACTTCGTCGCGCTTTTTCATCGCGCCGCCGCGGCCTTCCGCGGCTTCGCTCAGTTCACCGGCGAGGCGCAATGCCATCGACTTCTCGCTGCGCTTTTTCGCGGCCTCGCGCAACCAACGCATCGCCAATGCCATACGACGCGACGGGCGCACTTCGACCGGAACCTGATAGTTGGCACCACCAACGCGACGGCTCTTCACTTCCACGACCGGCTTCACGTTGTTGAGCGCAACCGTGAACACTTCCAGCGGGTCCTTGCCACCCTTGGTCTGGATTTGTTCGAAAGCGCCATAAACGATGCGCTCTGCAACCGACTTCTTGCCCGAGAGCATCAGGACGTTCATGAACTTTGCAACATCAACGTTACCGAACTTCGGATCCGGCAACACTTCCCGCTTGGGGACTTCGCGACGACGCGGCATGTTTCTCTTCCTTTGACTTTTCAGTTGGAGCTCACTACGAGCCCCGCGGCCACCAACTAACCCGATCTACCCAACGACAAACCAGCTTGGCCGGGTGACCACTTACTCGACAGCACCGGCAGTTCCGGCACCACCGCCCAAACTACTGACCTGCTTTTCGCGGACAGGCGAATTACTTGCCTGCCTTCGCGCGCTTCGCACCGTACTTCGAGCGAGCCTGCTTACGATCCTTGACGCCTTGCGTATCGAGCGAGCCGCGAACCATGTGGTAGCGCACACCCGGCAAGTCTTTCACACGACCGCCGCGGATCAGCACAACCGAGTGTTCCTGCAGGTTGTGGCCTTCACCACCGATATACGAAATGACTTCGAAGCCGTTCGTCAGACGAACCTTGGCGACCTTACGGAGCGCCGAGTTCGGCTTCTTCGGCGTCGTGGTGTACACGCGTGTGCACACACCGCGACGCTGAGGGCAGTCCTGCAAGGCCGGGCTCTTGCTCTTCGTCGTTTCCGACGTGCGGCCTTTGCGAACCAGTTGATTGATGGTTGGCATTGTGTATTCCCGAAATTGAAAAAAGCGACGCAACGCCGGCCGGGCAAAGCGGACAGCGATGCGCCTGATACATCCCACTCGGAGCAACCCAGACGGGCATCCCACGAACAGGAACCCGGCATGATATTGCGAAAAGGTCAAGCGAGTCAATAGTTTGGGCGGTCCGCCGGCGGGGCCGGTTGTTGTCCGCGCCCATGACGTGTTCCCGCGCGGACAACAACCGGCGCTCACTATGCTCCTATCCGCGGCGCCCCGGAAGATCATGCCAACCGACAGACGCCGTCTGCGCGCAACCGGTCCAAGCCCATTGTTTTGAGACAGACCATACCCTAATCTTTCGTTTTCATTACGGTATTTTTACGGAAGACGTTCTGGGATTGATGTGTGACATTGTTGTTGCCATCAGATTGGTGGCGCCTTTCCAAGGAGATCGATATGTCGCACGTGGATCTGGATTCAGTCATCAAAACGGCTGCCGCAAACGTACGCGAGAAAGACGTGGAGGCGGTGGTCATTCAGGCGGACGCCGAAATCGATGATGAATGCTGGAATAGGAACCGCCCTCTGAACATGATCGCCTACGAAGATCAGCAATAAAAATGCGTTGGGGCGCAGCCGTAGTGCGCGCCCCGCCACGTTCATTTCCAAGTCGAGGAGGCCATCAATGCTATTGCAGACGAACGTCGCCGCACAGATCGAAACGCTGGTGACACTTGCGGGAAGCACTGATCTCGAGGCGTGCAGAAGCCTGAGCTCGCTGATGGACCTGAAGCGCAGCTATCGTCGTTTTCTCGCATCGCTCGGCCAAGGAATCATCGATACCCGCTGCGACGAGCCAACGTACGTCACAACCATGGCCGGCGCAGCTCGACTCAAGGCCTTATTTTCAAACGATTCAATTTTGGATGACAAGCAGCAGTCAAACGTTATAACTGTGGAGCACGACACGGAATGGCAAGACAAGCGGGCACGGGTGGAGAACGCGCTGCATGAGATCGGTCTTTACGCCCCAGCTTATGCAGAAATTTTCCGGACCGTCGTTACCAACATCGTCATTCTGCCATCGGAGATAGCGCGAGCGGGATCGACCTCACGAGCAATCGGCGTGATATGGGCGAACCCCAAGTTGAGCTACACCACTTCGGATCTGATGGAGATCCTGCTTCACGAATTCACCCATCAAGCCATGTTTCTGGACGAGCTTCGCTACGGGCACTACTCGTATCGAGACATCGTTGATCGATCGACCTGGGCGAAGTCCGCGATTTTGAATGTGCGGCGTCCTCTAGACAAAGTGTTGCACAGCGTTGTTGTGGCGGCAGAAATCCTACTGTTTCGACAGCTGTACATTGGACAACCCGTCACCCCCCGTGTTCACCCGCCCACATCCATTATGTTGCGGCAGTTGGAGGACTCCGTCTCATCGTTGGACGCGGCGATACGCCGACACCCCAATGTCCTGACTCCGCGAGCTGACGGCATCATCGCGAACGTTCGGCATCTCATGAGCCAAGCGCTGCGACCCTCCACGACGGTGTCGAGCCTATGCAAGATCTGAGCAGAATTTGCGGGAAGCGAGACTTGCCGGTCGGCGCCGCGGCAACGCGAACCGATTCTAGCGGTGTTGCGGTCCGCAAACGAACGACGTCGCGCAATTGGCGGATCGTCTTCATGCGCCGCGCCACTCTTCCTTGTCTTCTCCTCGTGGTGATTCACCAGAGCACTGTCGCGTGTTCGACGATTTTTTTAACGGACACCATCGCTAGGTTCGAAGCGGGTCAAGAATATTTCCGAGAGCTATGCCTCTACCTTGCGACAATGGCCGTACCGTACGTACCAGGCTGCTTGTCCTTTGTGATGTTGCAACGATGGATCAACGAGTCCCACGATTCACTCGTCTACGAATTCACTACAGAGGTTATTGAGAATCGCCCCAACTATAGAAACGACTCACTTCGCGAGAGCGTTACCGCTGTATTGGCGAGAAACTCCTTCCCCGTTCTCAAGGATTACATCTCATTCATCCATGATCTGGCCAGCTTCAGCCTTAATAGCATCCTGAGCATTATTGTTATCGTCGCCCTGCTACCATCGCAACTTGCCGGCGGCTACTGTCTCAGCCTCGCACTATGCTTTTTCATCATAATTGGGCTACAAAAATCGATCGCCACGGTCTCATCGGATTATGAGTACGCGTACCTCGGATATTCAGGCGTCCTTAGTCGCATCTGGCCCAATGTGGCACTTGGAAACGCACATAATGAGTCGATTTGGCGCACGCAGCGCGAATCAACCGGGAACGCCTTCTACGCTGCATCGAATCGCCTTGAGGTCCTACGGCAATTAGGCAATGTGCTACTCGCCGCGGCATCGCTCGGCCCTATGATTTTCCTCATTGCCTCAATCGTCGGCAACGGTGCTGCCGAGGCAGGTGTGATTGCGGCCTTGATCGTCAGCCTGACGCGAATCTTCCTCATCTTGAACTCGTTAAGTTCGCTTGTCTATCGGATACTCGATTACGCCTCACTGCACGCGCGAATTTGCGTGCTCCTCGACGCTCGAAGCGCACTCTCGGCTGTCAAAGTCAAGCGCCCCGCCGTGCCCGTCGATATCTCGGTCAATGGACGAAGTGTTCGCGATATTTCCCAGGTCAAACGCATGATCTCCGGAAAGAAATGCGGCCGCTTCACCATCACAGGGTCCAACGGCAGCGGCAAATCAACCGCATTGCTTGAACTGAAACAAGAGCTGGGTGCGGCGTCATTCTTATTGCTCGCCGATCACTCGAATCTCGCATGGAGAAACGACGATCGATCCCTCTCCACGGGGCAAAAGCTGCTTGAACGCATCAACGAAATCATAGTGATAGAAAACATTCACTACATATTGCTCGACGAATGGGATGCGAATCTCGATACGAACAACACAAAACTCGTCGATACGATTCTTGAGCAGCTAGCCACCACAAAGGTGATCATCGAAGTTCGCCATCGCAAGGATCAAGAATGATCGCAGATCGAATCGCAGAATATCTATTGGAGAGCCACGAGTTCCGCAAGGCCCACGAGCATAATCTGTTCTGGCGACACCATATCGATGCCCAACTTTTGGGGAAACTGTTCTCATGGAATGAGTTAAATCGCTGCCTTGCATTCAATCGGATCACAAACGACAGATTTCGCATGTCGACGCGCTCAGAGCATGCCGTAGTAAACAGACGAGCATTCCGTCCCGTAAAGGATAGCCTAGGGAGAAGCACCGACCATCTTGTCGTAAGCGAGTTGCACAAACTGATGCGCGAAGGCGTTACGGCGGTGCTCGAGGCTGTCAACGAGCTATCACCTACCGTTTGCGTGCTGACGGAGCGCATCTCAGGCGAACTCGGCGCGAGATCGACAGCGAATGCTTATATATCGTTCGGCAGCATATCCGGGTTCGGCGTTCACAATGACGACCATGATGTAATCATTCTGCAGCTATATGGTCGCAAGGAGTGGAGGTTCCTCAAGAGTGCAACGCGGGATAAAGCGACAGTTGCGGATTTCCGCGACCCTATCGATGCGAAAGGTCGCGAGTCGACTATCGTTTCTGCGGGCGACGTATTGTACGTACCGAAGGGCACTTGGCATGAAGTAGTTGCTCTCAATGAGAAAGCTCTTCATTTGACGGTGAGCGTCGTCTACCCCACGATCGGAAACTTCGTGCGATGGAGCCTCGATCAGGACAAGGTCGGCGTCCCAAGCGACGACATCAAGCCCTGTGCGTTCCGTGATGATCGTGTGATTGAAAGGTGCCGGGCATATCTCCGCGATTGGGCAAATAGAGAAAACCTCGAAAGCTTTCTTCGCGCGTTTTATGCGGGGAATGCCTGCTCACG
>CBJLAJ010000190.1:0-8460 GCA_966421005.1 uncultured Paraburkholderia sp. | reverse complement strand
CCAAAAGAACCGAAGTCATGAGGGTACCACCGACCCTCTTCGTTGTTTCGCTGACGGGGTACAAGGGCAAAATGCCTCCGAGCCCCAAGCCGGTACCGAGCGTGAGCAGAATCAACCCGAACGCCGCCGCCGCGACGGCGCCCGCAAAGACCGCGCCCCATGAGACGACAGCCGCATGGCGCAGCCATTCGGCGCGGGTTTCGGAGAACGTGGCGGTTGTGCCGGGAGTTTGTAGTTCGGCCATGGCATCTCTCCAGGCGCCGTGCACTATGCCGGCGACGGTCTGCGTTTTAAAGCGTTCGAACGGAACAACGCATCCTTCGTCAGCAGATATCGTGCCGGTCGCCCGAGAACCGGCATTGCCTTCTCCTTCACTCCGTGATGCGCCGAACCCCCGGCCCGAACGAGACAAAACCGTGGAAAGGAGAAGCAGCCCGCGCTGGTACTACTGCGGTATTTTGCCGGTCGAGGTGCCCGATGCACCGGACGCGCCCTGCGGCGACATACCCTGCTCACGCTTTTGCATGAGCGTGCCGCCCTCGGCGGACGACGCTTGATGGCTCGGGTCCGTGTAGCGCATGGTGGTGCCGGGCGCTTGCTGCCCGGATTGCCCGCTTTGCTGTCCAGCGCTGGATCCCTGTCCGGACGGGGTGTTTTGGGCCAGTGCGGCGAGCGGACTCGCGATCACCACTTGCGCACAGACTGCAATAAGAAATGGCCTGAAGAATTTCATGGATGCCTCCCTGATCGTGCTGATCGATCGGCCGACGGCAAGCCATCGTATTTGCCGCCGCCCAATGACTTTCCGGCAAGGCATGTGCCAGGGTTACCGCATCGCTTTTTCCCGCCCATACAACATCATCATCACGATGATCACGAGCCCGAACACCACCTGCCGGAAAACATCGGCGGGAAGCTTGACGCCGATAGCGCCGAAATAATCCTGCGGCTGCAGCACGGAAAGAATCGACTGCAACAGCGTGATCAGAATCGCTCCTGCCACAGTGCCGGCATAGGTGCCACGGCCGCCGAGCACGTTGGTTCCACCCAATACGATCGCCGCAATCGTCGGCAAAAGATAGGGATCGCCCATGGCCTGATACGAACGGTTTGCCCATCCAGCAAGCAACACGCCGCCGGCACCTGCGCAAGCACCGGAAAATGCAAATGCGATCAGCGTGACCCGCCGGCTATCGACGCCGGAAAGAAACACCGCCCGCTCTCGATTTCCGATTGCGTAGATCTGGCGGCCGAACACCGTGCGCGTCAGCAGATAGACCGTGATTGCCCCGAGCGCGATCCACACGAGCAGCGGATTGGAAAGACCGGGGATCAGCTGGCCGCTGGCAAGTTCGATCATGAGTGGGGTGGCCCGGTCCTGAGGGGCGAAACCACCGGTGTGATAGACCATGAGGCCTTGGGCGACGGCATTCATGCCCAGCGTAAAAATCATCGAAGGCGCCCGCAGATAAGCCACGCCCCATCCGTTCACCACACCGACCAAGGCGCCGCATAGAATCCCGAATGGGACCGCAAGCGGCACTCCAAGCGCGGAGCCGAGAATGCCCGATGCGCCAGTGGCCATCATGCCGCCAATACAGATCGTCCAGGGGATCGAGAGATCGATCTGCCCCATCAGAATCACGATCATCTCCCCCGTCGCGATAATGCCGAGGAAGGCGGCAACCTGGAGCTGCTGGCCGAGGTAGTCCACGGATAGGAAGCCGGGTTTGGCAACGGCCCCCAAGAGGAGCAACAGCACGATGCAGCCAAACGCGATCAGTGTCGCGACGTCGATCTTCGGCAAGGAACGCAGCATGGCGGCTTTAGCGATAGAGGTCGAGCTTGTTGCGCACGCGCAGCAAGCGTAGTGAGCCGAGGCTGACGGCGAACAGCAAGACCACCCCGACGAATAGCGGCTGCAACACCGGATTGATGTTGAAGACAACCAGCAGATCGCCCACGGTGCGCATCACAAAGGCACCGAAGATGGAGCCGACCACGCCGCCCGAGCCTCCGAAGAGCGAAGTGCCGCCGATCACCAGCGCGGCGATCGAGTTCAGCGTATAGTCCCCGCCGAGCGCGGCACGCGCTTCGCCCGAATAAGTCAGGCATGTGAGCAAAAGGCCGCCGACGGCGGCGAAGAGGCCCGCGAGCGTATAGGCGCAAAGTTTGGCTCGCGCTATCGGCACACCGGACATGTAGGCCGCCTGTTCCGAGGAACCCACCGCATAGGCTGCCCGCCCAAGCGTCGAGCTTCGGTAAGGTATCCAGATCAGGACGACCGCGCCTACGATCAGCAAGATGGACGAAGGCACGCCATAGGTCGATCTTGTCATCAGATCGGCGAAATCGCCGTTGACGTCGCCGCCGGGCTGCGGACGCAGCGCGAGCGCCACGCCAAAGTAGATGGCGCTGGTCGCAAGCGTCGCAATCAGCGGCTGCAGCCGGCCATAGACGACGATCAATCCATTCACGAGGCCGCACGCAAGACCGGCCGCGAGCACGCCGGCTATGCCGAGCATCGTCGCAGCCGGACTCCCCGTGACGATGATCGATGCCAGGCAATTGGTCAGCATGAAAATCATGCCAACCGACAAGTCGAGCCCGCCTGTGAGCACCGGCACCGTCTGCGCCATCGCAACCAGCGCCAATAGCGCGCCTTTGTTGGCCGCCGTATTGATGACGTCGGAGCTCAAACCCGTCGGCTGCGCCGCACCATAGACGCCGAACATCAACAGGAAAACAGCGGCAGCCGCAAGCATGCCGCGTTGCGCAGCGAATACATAACGCCAGTCTCCGTCGCGCGCGCCGACTCTCATGTTCGCCCCTGGTTTGCCATTCGTCCGACCTATGCCGCGTTAGTTGCGGGCCGCTCGCCCGCCGACGGCAGGTTCAGCGCCGCCCCGACGAGATTGCGCTCCGTCAGTTCGGCGCCTTGCAGCATCCGGCTGATGGTGCCGTCGTAGAAGATGGCCACCCTGTCACAGCAGCCCACCAGTTCGTCGTAGTCGGTGGAATAGAACAGCACGGCCGTTCCCTGCTCCGCAAGCCGTCGCAGCAGCAAGTAGATCTCCTGCTTCGTGCCGACATCGATGCCGCGGGTTGGATCGTTCAGCAAGACGATGCGAGGGCGCGTCATCAGCCATTTTCCGATCACCACCTTCTGTTGATTACCACCGGAAAGCGCGGCCACCGGAGCGTCGAGGCCATTCGATTTGATGGCCAACTGGCGCACCAGTGCGTCAAGGCGCTCCGCTTCGGCCTTGCGGTCGATGCGGCCGAAACGGCTCAGCGCGTCGAGCGCGGCGAACGACAGATTCTCGCGGACTGTCATCGGCAGCATCAGCCCTTCGTTCTTGCGATCCTCGGGAATCAGCGCCAATCCGAGCGCGGGCGATTTCGCGTGCCGTGGGCTTGCGATGCGTACGGGCTGGCCGGCCACTTCGATCGTCCCCTCCACGCCGATCAGCGCGCCGAAAAGCGCCAGCAGGAACTGCCGCTGCCCCTGACCGTCAAGTCCGCCCAGCCCCACCACCTCGCCGGGATGAACGTCCAGCGAGATATCGTTCAATTCGCCCGCCCAGGACAGATGGCGGACCGCAAGTGCCGGCTTTCCTTCGCGCCGCGTTCCGCCGAGCGGCGGAAAGGCACTCGAATATTCCCGGCCGATCATCATTTCCACGACGGCATCGTCCGACCGCGTGCCCGCGGCGAACGTTTCGATGTAGCGGCCGTTGCGAAACACGGTGCATTCGTCGGCAAGCTCGGCGATTTCATGCATGCGATGGGAGATGTAGATAATGGCCATCCCCTCCGCCCGAAGCTGCTTCAGCAGCGCGAAGACCTTGGCGACGTCGGCCGCCGTCAATGCGGAGGTGGCCTCATCCAGAATCAGGACTTTTGGCTGCCGAGCGAGCGCCTTGGCGATTTCCACCATCTGCTGGCGCGAGAGCGGCAGCTGCCCTACCGGCGCAGCGGGATGAATGTCCTCGCCGCCAATGCGCGCCAGCATCTGCTCGGCCCGCCGCCGCTGCGCCGCGCGATCGATCAGTCCGAAGCGGCGGGGCGGATGAGCGATGCTGATATTGTCCGCGACGGTGAGATCGGGCAGCAGGGAGAGCTCCTGAAAGATGCAGGAAATCCCTGCGTCCGCCGCTGCTCCAGGCGTAGCGAAGCTGACAGGCGCGCCGCCCAGGAAGATGCGGCCGCGATCGGGCTGTACGACGCCCGAAAGAATCTTGATGAACGTGGACTTCCCGGCGCCGTTTTCACCGAGCAGGGCGTGGATCGAGCCCGCGCGGCAGGAAAACTGCACTTCTTCGAGCGCCCGAACACCGCCGTAATGCTTCGATACACCCTCCACGCGCAAAAGTGGCTCCGGCGTTCCCTCCTGCATCGTCGTGTCTCTCCCCCAGTGGGCCGGCGAGGGGCAAAGCCGCTCGCCGCAGCCGCGAGCGTTCAGTTGTTCTGGCTGCTCTGCTTTGCAATTTCCTCAGCGGAGAACCCGATGTTGCAACTCGGAAAGTTGTTGCCGGCAAAGAAGCTGCCCGGCAATTGAGGGAAGACGTTCTTTTCCGGCGTGAATGGCGAGTAGTCGACCGAGGTCGGCAGCGCAATGCTTTGCGGGACCGCTTTGCCTTGCAGCGCAGCAATCGCCGTCTTGATTGCCACCGCGCTTTGCGCCGGCCCGGTACCGCCTGACTGGCAGGTCAGATGGGCCTTGTCGCAAAGCATGCGGTAGGCGTTCTCCGTCTCGCCCGATATCGGCGCCTTGAATTTGCCGGAGTCGAGCATGGCCTGAACTGTGCCCTGCGATCCGCCCTGAACGTAGATGCCATCGAAAATACCGCCCGCGGCAATCGCGTCGGCGGTGGCCTTTTGCGCATCGCCGGGCGCCCAGTTGCCGATTACATCGACCACCCTGACCTTGCGGCCCGACTTGTCGAGCACCTCATGAAAGCCCTTGTCGCGGGCGAGATCCACGGGTTGGCCCGAGGGGCCGCGTACGTGCAGGAACGTCAGATCGCCGCTCTTTTTGGCTTCCTTCAGCAAGAAGGTCGCGGCCATTTCGCCCAGCCCGACCTGATTCACATTGACCGAGATCTGGTCCGGGCTGTCGATCACGTTATCGAACGATACGACGACGACGCCCTTCGCATTGGCCCGGTGCACCACCCCCTTGAAAGCCGCGGCGTTATTGGCATCGACGATGATGGCATCGAAGCCTTGATCGATGAAATTGTTGGCGGCGGCAATCTGCGCGGCAATGTCCTGGCCGACCGAGACAACCTTGAACTCCTTGATGTCGTTTTTCACCGCCGGCTGGGAGACATAGGCCTTGGCGACGCGAATCATCTGGACGCGCCAATCATTGGCAATAAAGCCGTTCACGAGCGCAATTCGATAGGGGCCGTGTTTTGCCGGCCATTGGAAGAACTTCGTGTCCGTCGACTGCGGCTTGAAACAGGCCGAATCGGCGCCGGGGCCACTCACGATCTTCGGGCTCTGGGCAAGTGCCTGAGTCGACAAACCGATCGACATGGCCATCAGCGTTCCAACAATCATGGGATGCAGAGCTTTTTGCCAAGCTTTCATCGACTTACTCCCATCGAAAGGTATATCGACGCAATCCGGGGCAAGTGTGGGGAGTGATGATTGCCCTGTCAAGCAGAGACCGGCAACCATCACTTAATGGGATCGGGCGCCTGGCATCGCCGCGCCGGCACCAGTCACCCGTGGCGGCGAGGCAGGCTCACCGCGAACGTGGTCTCGGTCTGATTGGAACGCGCATCGATTTCGCCGTGATGCGCCTTTGCGATTTCGCTCGCGATGTACAGGCCGAGTCCAAGACCGCTTGTGCCACCGTTTTCTTCCGAATGCCCCGGACCACGCTGGAGCGGATCGAACATGGTCGCGAGCGTCATGCTGTCAATGGCGGGGCCGCTATTGCGGACTTCGAGGCGAACGTACGTCTCCGTCCCCGTGAGGACTATGCGCACGGGTTTATCGTGTGCCCCGTACTTGACAGCGTTGAGCACCAGATTGCCGAGCAGTTGCTGCAGCCGCTGTCCGTCCCAGACGCCACGGGTGTCACCTTCCATCACCAGCTCGATTTGCCGGCCCGGATGGGAGGCACGCAGTTGATCGACCTCATCGGCAAATATCTCGGCGAGATCGACATCGTGGGGCGCAACGTTGATTCCGAGCCCCAGCTTGGTCCGATTGAAATCGCACAGATCATTCAGCAGCGACTGCATGCGGGCACCGCTTCGGATCAGCCGGGCTGCTGCCTCCGATACCTCATGCCCCGCATTGAGCGCCGCAAGATACGACGCAGTCATCTGAATCGTCTGGAGTGGACTGCGCATATCGTGTCCAAGCATTCCGAGCAACAGGTTCCGCGCCTGTTCGACCTGATCGCTGAATTGGCTTACAGATTCCGCCAATGCCTGATCGATCGCCTCGTTGAACCGCACCATGTCGTCGACATGCGGCGCGGCCGGACCGCACTCGTCCATCCACAAGCGCAGCACGCTGGCACGCAGCGCGCGATATTCGGCGGCCAACTGCCTGATATTGAAACCGCCTCGCGCTCGCAGAACCGCGTGTACTTGCGCGGCCGTCTCCGGTGCGCCGGGCTCGCGCGGAGCGCGCCCCTTTGATTTTTCGCTTTGCTCGTCTCTTGTCTGAGGAGTCGACAAGTCTTTGGCGACGGCCAGCAGAATCTGCTGGGCGTGATCGCGTAACGCGCGAGAGTCCATATCCTGCGCAGCCGGCAGTAGCGTGGCGGCAAACTCTTCCCACTCGATCAGAATGGGTTCGATATTCCGCAAGATGAAGGCAGCGAGTCGCATGTCTACCCCTGACAGGAAAAAACATGGATGAATTTGCTCACTTCAGCGGACTATCTTACATGCAAACCGTGACGAGACAATCGGTAGAAGACTACCGAACTCACGCCTCAGGGCCTTTGTCTTTCCCCTTGCTGTCCGTTCTGAACCCGGCCATCTGCTCGGCCAGGTCCTGCGGGCGCGCATGCCGTTCGGGCTGCACATCCCAGTCGAACACCGTGCGCGCCACCTCGGCATGGCCGTGAACGCAATTGCTCTCGTGCGCACCACTTGTCTCGTACTCTGGGAAAATCGGCTGCTGCTGAAGGTCCTTCATCCGCGCGATCTGCTCGTCCGTCATCTCTCCGTGGTCGATCAGGCGCGACGCATTTTGCCGATCGATGGGCTTGTCATCCCCAGCGTTGATCGCTGCCCCCTTTAGCGCGTTGACGCGAAAGGGTTTGCCATCGGGAAGATGACCGCTGACCTTGAAGCGCTGCGGCTTGGGAGCATGGGGGTCGGTTCGACGCGAATGGCCGATGGCTCGGGCCAAACCCGGATCACGCGCGCGCTCGGCTTCCGATGTTTGATATTGAATATGTCCGGGGTCCGTAACGTTGCCTTTCTCATCGGTTCGCGTGTCGCTCACTACGGTACTGACACGCCTGCCCGGCAAGGCGGACAGCATGGGCGAAACGTTCTGAGCGCGCGAAGAGCCGGTGGGCGTCTCTTGCTCGCCAGTCGGCTTATTTGTCTTCTTTCTCGCCGCGCTGCCGGATTGCGCAAGCGCTCTGGCCGCGCGGCCGACTCCCCTGCCATGCATCCCCGCCTCCTGGTCTCTCTTTTCGTCGGCGGAGTATCGCTTCGGCAACGCTTTCGTTCGTTGAGCGAAAGCGTAAAAGCGTGCCCGTCGGCGAACTCGAGGTGGCTAAAAGACCTCGGGCTCGGCAGTCGGCACATATCGAGACCATAGCAAGCACCATTGCTGCGGCTGACCATCGACCATTGCTGTTGAATGATTGTCGGTACTCCACGGCGGGCTGCATGGTTGCATGATGCCGCCAACCTCGTGCCAAAACTGGACGCGTTCGGCCACCAGCGGGTTCTTTCGATTCCGGAAGATCCAGCGCAGCTCCGAGTGGGTAATGGTGCGCTCCTTCGTACTCGTCAGCGCCTTGCCGCGCGGGAGATCCTGGGCAAGGATCTCCCGTGGATTCTGCGGATTCAAGAACGAGTGCGTTTTCTCGACCACCGCGGGCATGTCGATCTCATTGAGCAGGAAGTGGATGTGTCCGCGTTGATTCTCGATGGTCCACTTCATTCCGAACTTCGATTTCGCACGCCAGACGGAATTTTTCAGCTGCTCGTTTGTGGTGGCGGCGGCAAATCGATCTTCGTCGTCGCCGTAGGCCCGGATCGCCTGGGCGAAGCGGCCGTACTGCTTGTCGGTCTCGTTGCTTCGAACGAAATTTTTCAGCGTCTTGCGGTCTTCAGGGCGCAACGCCGCCATGGTGCTCTTTCTATACTGATCGACTGTCCCGGGACCGCCGGTTCGCATCAGTGCCGCGGCGAAATGTGTAATCAGCCTCTTGCGCATGGGGGCTAATCCGTAAACCAGATCGCCCTC
>CBJLAJ010000189.1:0-8588 GCA_966421005.1 uncultured Paraburkholderia sp. | reverse complement strand
GTTCTGTTGTCGAGCCAAAGCCAGAAGGGGGGGCAAAGGGAAAGATTGGGGTGGGGTTCTTTGTGTGTTCTTTCTTTTTTGGAGCGCCCCCCCCGCGCCACACCAACGGTCAAGCGCTGTTACGGCCAACCATTTCGGCGGGACGTACCCATGCATCGAATTGCGCTTCGCTTACATAGCCGAGCGCGAGCGCCGCGGCCTTGAGCGTCGTGCCTTCCTTATGCGCTTTCTTCGCGATTTGCGCGGCCTTGTCGTAGCCGATGTGCGGATTGAGCGCGGTCACGAGCATCAGCGATTCGTTCAGAAGCGCATCGATGCGCGCGCGATTCGCCTCGATGCCGACGGCGCAATGGTCGTTGAAGCTTTGCGCGCCGTCCGCCAGTAACCGGATCGATTGCAGGACGTTGTGTGCGATCATCGGCCGAAACACATTGAGTTCGAAGTTGCCGCTCGCACCGCCGAAGTTGATTGCAACATCGTTGCCGAACACCTGAGCGCATAGCATCGTGACGGCTTCCGATTGCGTCGGATTGACCTTGCCGGGCATGATCGAGCTGCCCGGCTCGTTCTCGGGGATCGTCAGCTCGCCGAGCCCGCAACGGGGACCGCTGGCAAGCCAGCGGATATCGTTGGCGATCTTCATGAGACTCGCGGCGACCGTCTTCAACGCGCCGTGCGCGAAGACGAGCGCGTCGGCCGCGGCCATGACTTCGAACTTGTTCGCGGCGCTGACGAAAGGAAGCCCGGTCAGCCGTCCGATCGCGGCCGCGACGCGCGTTGCGAACTGCGGATGCGCATTCAGCCCGGTGCCGACGGCCGTGCCGCCCTGGGCGAGTTCGTACAGATGCGGCAGTGTGGCTTCGAGATGCGCGATGCCGTGTTCGAGCTGGGCCACATAGCCCGAGAATTCCTGGCCGAGCGTAAGCGGCGTGGCGTCTTGCAGGTGGGTGCGGCCGATCTTCACGATATCCGCGAATGCGTTTGCTTTTGCGTCCAGTGTGGCGCGCAGCGCGGCGAGTCGCGGCAGCAGATGGTTCACGATGCCCACTGCCGCGGCGATGTGCATGGCCGTCGGAAAGACATCGTTGGACGACTGCCCGCGGTTGACATCGTCATTCGGATGAACCTTGCGGTTCTCGCCGCGCTCGCCGCCGAGTATCTCGCTGGCGCGATTGGCGATGACTTCGTTCAGGTTCATGTTCGTCTGCGTGCCCGAGCCCGTTTGCCAGACAGCGAGTGGGAATTCGCCCGCGTGCCGGCCCTCGATGATTTCCTCGGCTGCCTGGACGATCGCGCGCGCTTTGTCTTCGGGCAGCACACCTAGCTCGAGGTTGACCTCGGCCGCCGCGCGTTTGATGAGGGCCAGCGCGGTAATGAGTTCCTGCGGTTGTTTTTCCGTCGAAATCCTGAAGTTCTGCAATGAGCGCTGCGTCTGCGCACCCCAGAGACTGGCACTTGGTACGGCGATTTCGCCGAATGTGTCGCGTTCCATACGTACGTCCTCGGTCATGAAGCGCTCCGTTGGTTGGACAATCGAACAGTGAAGGAAGGGACGCATACGGGCATTGCCCGTAAGCGCTCAGAGCTGCGAATCGATCGGCAACATCAAGAATAGCCCTGTGAGGAAATTACGCACGAAGCCGGCCTCGGGATCGAGCGACCAAGTGCGCAGGTAAGTTGTGTTGCCCGATGCTTCGTCGCCGGTCCATACGAGGCCCGACACCGGGGCGCCGAGCGCGCGCAGATGTGCGTTTTCCTCGGGGGTAGCCAGCGTGACACGGAAACTCGCCTCGGGTGACATGGCACGTAGGATCAGTGAGGCGGTAGCCTCGGCCAGCGTCGGGTTGTCGATGAAAAGCGCGAGCTCGGTGTTCAGATGGGCCGAGCGCGGGTCGAAGTTCAGCGACCCCACCACGAGCGTGCGTCGGTCGATCACATAGGCTTTCGCGTGCAGGCTCGAGCGCGACGTCGAGCCCAGGAAAATGCGCGAGGTGTCTTGTTGCAGCGGTTGGAACTCGTAGAGCTCGACCCCGTTTTTGAGCAGGGGGATGCGATAAGGACTGTAGCCTGCCTGCACCGCTACCGCGTCGGTAGAGGCCATCGAATTCGTCACGACAGCGACGCGCACGCCACGTTGCGTGAGCGAACCCAGTAGTTTCACACCCGCATCGTGCGGCACGAAGTACGGCGAAAGAATCAGCACTTCATGCTGAGCATTTTTCAGCAGATCCGCGAGCCGCTGCATGGGCGGGCTGCGGTAAGTGCCATCGTCGTCGGTGACTTTGCGCGGAGAATCGAAGAGAAACTGCGCCGGAGCCCATATGAGGCCCAGTTCTTTCTTCGCGATTTGCACATCGAGCGGTTCGCCGTTGAGCGGCTTTGCGCCGACCGCTTGCGCTTGCGTGCGCCAATGCGCGCGCAATGCCTCGCGTACCTCGTGCAATTCCTTCGGGTCGTACCGATGCTTGTCCAGCGCAGCGATGGGATAGGCGAGCGCGCTCGACCAGAAGATGTCGAAGCTGCGGGAAACCTGTTGCACGATCGGGCCGGCGGCGAGCACGTCGAGGTCGCGAAACTGCAGCGTCGGACTCGCGCTGAAGTATTCGTCGCCAAGATTGCGTCCGCCGACGATGGCAACCGAGCCGTCGGCGATCATCGCCTTGTTATGCATGCGACGCGTAAAGCGGTCGATGCGCGTGAACACATCTTCCGTGCGCGCGAATACACTGCTGCGCGTACTGCCGAACGGATTGAAGACGCGTACTTCGATGGACGGATGTGTGGCGAGCGCGGCCATGAGACGCTCGCTGTCATGGAAGTTGAGATCGTCGACGAGCATCCGTACGCGTACGCCACGGTCTGCCGCATAGAGCGCGGCCGCGAGCAACAATCGTCCCGTCGTGTCCTCGGAGGCGATGTAGTACTGGAGGTCGAGCGTTTTCGTTGCCGCGCGCGCGAGTGCAACGCGCATCTGAAGCGCATCGGTGCCATCGGTCAACAGACGAAAGCCTGTTTGACCGGGATGCGTTGCGTCGAGCGGGGCCAGCGCCTTGCCGAGCGGCGTATTTTGCGGATCGGCGAGCGCATGGCTTTCGGGGCGGTCGAGCGAAGTCGCGGGCGGCAACGTCGAACACGCCGCCACCAGCGCCACGGCGAGACTGAGCCCGAGCGTTGCGGCACGCCGCACGGCGGCGCGCGCCGCAACGCAACGAGCAGTGTGGAGGCGTGACGGAACGTGCAACCCCACGGGATGCGCGGTGGAGCACTTTCGCCACGATTCGAACACGTTGCTGACCCTCCGTCGCCAAGAATAGCCATCGCGCCGCAGCAAAAGCGGGTTGGTCTGGCACGAAAACTCATTCTATGCGGATTGACCGGAGTTCATGCAAGAAGAAGGCCCACTTGACGGTGCGCCTGGAGTTTGGCGGATTCAGCCGGGCGAGTTCGGCCGTCGGCGCAGTGTCGCGCGCGTCATGCGCTCGAAGCGCAATGTCATGAGAACGGCGACGCTCGCGAGCCCGGCCGCGAGCCCCCACCACAATCCTCGCGCGCCGAGTCCGGCATGGAACGCCAGCACGTAGCCGGTCGGAAAGCCGACGCCCCAGTAGCCGAACGCCGCGGCAAGCATCGGGATCCGGGTATCTTTCAAGCCACGCAGACATCCCGAGCCGATCGCCTGCATGCCATCGACGACCTGGAAGACCGCCGCCACGCCCAGCAGCGATGCCGCGATAGCGGCCGTCGATGCGTTGGCCGGATCGTCCAGCCGCAGATAGAGTCCCACGATGGCGCGTGGGGCGACGATCAAGACGAGCCCCGAGAGCGACATGAACGCGACACCGAGGCCAAGCGCGACAAAACCGGCGTGCCGCGCTGCAACGGGTTGCCCCGCGCCCAGCCAGTAGCCTACGCGAACGTTGGCGGCTTGCCCGATCGCGAGGGCCACCATGAATGTCACGGAAGCGACGTTGAGGGCGATCTGATGCGCGGCGAGTTGCGTCTCGCCGAGCAGGCCGATCATGAGGCCGGTGGCCAGAAAGAGCGTCGATTCGACGCCATACGTAATGGCGACTGGCCAGCCGATGCCGACGAGCTCGCCCATGAGCGGCAGGTTCGGGCGCGCGGTGGCGACGAAGTGTCGGTAGCGCCGGCGGCCGTGCAGCAGTGTCACCAGCGCCAAAGCGGTTGCCCAGACGGTGATCGTCGTGGCCGCCGCGGAGCCGAGCAGCCCGAGCCGCGGCAATCCGTAGGCGCCATGAATGAGACCGTAATTGAGCACCGCATTGACACCGACGCTGGCAATCGAGATCCAGAGCAGCCGCTTGGCCGCGCCGATGGCCGGCAGGAATGCGCGCATCATGCCGATGCCGATGAGGCTGCCGAGCGATGCCCAGCGCAGTACGCCGGTATAGGCGCCGACATCGCGCGCGAGCGCGGCCGGCTCGCCGACTGCCAGCAGAATCGGCTGGCTGAACGACAGCAGAACGAATGCGGGTAGGGCCAGCAGCACGGAAAGCAGCAGGCCGGTCCAGTAGATGTGCGGTACGCGATGCTCGGCTTGGGCGCCGCGTGCGTTGGCAACGGTGACGCTGACCGAACTGAGCACGCCTTGCAACAGCGTGACGACGACAAAGAAGATGCCGGCGCCCAGGCCCCCGGCCGCGAGTGCGTCAGCGCCGAGCGAACCTAGCAGAATGGTGTCGGTGACGCCCATTGCCATCTGCGAGAGCTGAGCGATCGCGAGCGGTGCCGCCAACCGGGCGGTTTCGGCCGCATGGCTCGAGAAGGTGGGAGGCGCGCCGGTGGCGTGCGAGAGACCTGAGTGCGACATGAGAAATCGTAGGCGCGAGCGCCGGCCAGAGACGCTTTCGGTATATCGGTGAGGGGTTTCGTCGAAAAAACGAAAAGCTTATTGGTTTGCCGCCGGTGTGTCCATCGACGCCCCTATCCGCGGGAGGTGCAAGGCACCCGCGGATGCGCCGCTGCGGATCAGCGCCGGCAAAAACGGTGCGGCGGGGTCAAGGCGCTTCCTGTACGGCAATGCGAGTATCGCCGAACATGACGACCTGGCCCGCGCGAATCTTGCAGGTCTTGCGCAGCTCCACGCGGCCATCGACCTTGACGACGCCCGAGGCGACGAGCGCCTTCGCCGAGCCGCCGCTATCGGCAAGCCCTGTGAGCTTCAGCAAATTATGCAGTTCGACGTATTCGCCGGTGAGCGTGAAATTGAGGTTGGCCATCGCAAATGCGCTCACCGAGCGGGAGACAGGGCACGCATCATAAGCCAAGTAGCGGGGGGCGGGAATAGGACGAATCCGATTCTCTTGCCGAACGCGAGCCGTTTCGAGCAGATATCGGGCGCGGTCGCCCTCGCGCTTTAGCGCTGGCGGCGTTCTTGGGGGCGTGGCTGCCGCACGGGCGGCATAAAGAAATTGCGCAGCCAGACTGCCATGCGCGAAAAGATGTCGTATGGCTCTTCGACGAAAATTTCGGGCTTGAGCAGACGCAGGAATTCCATGATCTGCTGAGCTTCCTGTTTTTGGAACGAACCGTGCGCGAGGCCCAGCTTGAGCAGTCCGCGCAGCTCCCCGAGCTTCTCGCGCGCCGTGCTGCCGACGCTCGTTTCGCATGCGATCTTGGCTTCATAGACGCGCTGGCGCAGCGATTCCGCGAGGCGCCAGGCCGGCGTCTGCATTTTTTCTTCGAGCGTCAGAATGTCTTTGGCCGACGACTTGATTTGCGCCGAGAGCGGATCGACGAGCGCCGCATCGCCGCCGGCTTCCTTGACGATGGCCAACGCCCAGTCGTGGCAGGCCTTGGCCAGTTCCTCGGGTGTCCACTGCGAGCGGTAGGTGAATGCGAAGCCGAACTCTTCGGCTTGCCGCACGAGGATGCCGACGACGTCGGGAAATTCCTTGTCCAGCGTGCGCTTGGCCCATGCGTACTGGCCGCCCTGGAGCATGCGCTGTACGGCATGTTCGGTGAGCGGCACCATGTTGTCGAGCAGCTTCGCGCGCAGGAAGTCCTCGAACGACGGCGTCGCGAATTGGGGGTCGAGCTTCAGCGACACGCGCACGAAGGCTTCGAAGTCCTTGTGCAGCGAGGCGATGGTCTCGTCTCGAAGAGAAAGGGTGATCTGACCCATGGCATGTCCTGATAGCCCGTCCGAGCGTTTGCGCCGGCACCGACGAGAGCGCGAGCGGGGCATCGGCATGCCGTGCGCCTGTCGCTCGCGACCGGGCGGCGGCGCGCCCCCAGACGAGAAGGCGCGCGTCGTCGATGTATCGCCAGTACGATACGTGCGCTGGAGTGCTGTCCGGCGCACGCGTTTCGTCTGTTTATCGGCCCGCCGAGCCGGAACTTGAGCGGTTTTTGTGCACCGTGTCAGTGCGCGAAGAGCCCCTGCCAGACGAAGAAGACGGCGAGCCCCGCCGCGATGGTGACGAGTGGCCTGCGCGTCACGGCCGACACGAGGCAGGCGGCGAGCGCGCCGACGAGCTGCGGGTTGCGCCACGTGAGTTCCGGCCCGCCTCCGTGGGGCGTTATGGTCATCGGTACGATGATCGCCGTCAGCACGGTAACGGGCACGAAGCCGAGGGCGGTGCGCACGAGCGGTGGGAACGTGATGCGCTCGCCGAGTACGAAGAGGGTGGCCCGGATCAGGCACGTGATGACGGCCATGCCGAGGATGAGGACGACAGCATTCATCGTGTTGCCTCCGCATGTGCCGGCCGACCGGCCCATGGGCGCGAGAGCGCCACGCCGACGGCGACGCCGCCTGCCACGGCGGCGAGCAACCCGAGCTTGTAGGGCCAGGCCGCGCAGGCGAGGGCCAGCACAGCGGCCGTAAGCGCCGCCGCGATATAGCGAAACGCGACGAGCTGCGGCACGACGATCGCAATGAAGGTGGCGGCCATGGCGAAATCGAGGCCCATCGATTGCAGCCGCGGAAAGGCCGCCCCGAAGAGCAGTCCGATGAGGGTCCAGATCTGCCAGTTGGCGTACATGGCGACACCTGCGCCAAGGAAGTAGTGCGGACCGATCGTGCCAGGCGGCGCATGGCGATAGTGCGCGTAGGCGACGGCGAACACTTCGTCGGTCAGTAGCGCGGCGAGCCCCCATCGCCAGCGGGCCGGCAGCTTGGCGACATAAGGTGCGAGCGTCGCGCTGTAGAGCAGATGGCGCAGATTGACGACGAACGTCGTCGCCCACACCACCGCGAGACCGGCGTGGCCGGCGATCATGCCGAGCGCGATGAACTGGGCCGAACCGGCGAACACCGTCAGCGACATCAGCTGACCCTGCCACAGATGCAGCGGGCCCGAGCTCACGAGCGTGCCGAAAATGACGCCGAACGGCGCCGCGCCGACCATCATCGGGACCATGTCGCGCGCGCCGTCGGCGAATTCGTTCAGCGAAGTGCGTGGGTTCACTGCCAAATCCTCCTTTTCCGTCGAGCTTAGCCGCGCGTCTGAAAAGGGGCTTGTATGTTCTTGCGCTCCACCGCTCGGGCGCCCGTGCGGGCCCATGCCGGTCTCCGAGGCGCTCAGCTCGCCTGCCAGCGGCCGGGCGGCACACCGAACATGCGCCTGAAGTGTCGGGTGAAGTGACTTTGATCGGTGAAGCCGCTTGCGGCGGCCACTTCGGTGACGGGCACGCCGGCGCGCAATGGCCCGAGCGCGCGTTGCAGTCGCAGTTGATTGCGCCAGGCGTGCGGCGGCAGACCGGTCGCGCGCGTGAAAAGGCGCGCCGCGTGGAATGCGGAAAGGCCGACTTCGCCGGCGAGTTCAGTGAGGCTCAACGATTCCGACAGATCGGCCGCCAGCCGTGCTTGCATGGCCGCAACGCGCGGATGATCGGCGCCGGCGCGCGCATCGTGGGGCCGCGCTTGCGCATGACGCGTGACGAGTGTCGTCAATGCATCGACAAGCGCGGTCTCGGCGGCAAGCGAATCGGCCCCATCCTCCAGCAGCCGATGCGCGCGGGCGATGCGCATGGCGAGATCCGTATCGCGAATGGGTTCGACCGGAAACCATGGCATGGGCTGGCGCTTGTCAGCGAGTTCCTCGGCAATGCGTTCGACGTAGTCGATCGGTACGTACAGCACGCGATAGCGCCAGCCTGCCTCGATCGCTCGCGAGCCCGTGTGCACTTCGCCGGGATTGATGACCGGTACCGTGCCGGCTTCGGCGACATGATGCGCACCGCGATAGTCGTACGCCTCCGCGCCCGCCTCGATGACGGGCACCGTATACGCTTCGTGCCAATGCGGCGCGAACGTGTGTTCGCGGTATTCGGCGGTCAGCATATCGGCCCCGGGCACGAGCGGCGTGCGCCAGTAGCGGGCGGAATCGCTGAAGCGGGGCGAAGTCATGGGTCGTCGATGAAAAGGGGCGCGCGAGTGGTGAAAGAGCTTGCTGTGACAGCTCGCGGTGACGCACGCCGACCGTCATCCCGGAACGGTACCACAGGCGGCTTTTTCGAATGGAACCGGCGAAACGCAAAAGGCCCGTCGGATGGACGGGCCTTTTGCGTATTTGGCTCCCCGACCTGGGCTCGAACCAGGGACCTACGGATTAACAGTCCGG
>CBJLAJ010000188.1:0-8781 GCA_966421005.1 uncultured Paraburkholderia sp. | reverse complement strand
CAGCGAACGATAGTGAGCGTGGGGGCTCATCATCATGCTAGTCCCTCTACGAGTTCCGGGCCGCTCATGAGCTGGACGAAAACGTCTTCCAAGTCCGCCTTGCGTACGTCGATTTCCTCAAAGGCACAGCCTTGTTCGCGGCAGCGGGCAAGGATCGGCCCCACGTCGTCATAGCTCGCCAGGCGCAGCAAATGCTCGCGCGCACCCGGCGCCGGCGCATCCACTTCGAGCGCGCGCAATTCCGCCGGCAACACGCCAGCGGACAAGCGCAGAAAGAGCTGCATGCCGGCAAAGCGCGCAAGCAGATCGCGCGTGCGATCGAGCGCAACCACTTCGCCACGACGCAGCATCGCAATGCGGCCGCACAGCGATTCGGCCTCCTCCAGATAGTGCGTCGTCAGCACGATCGTGTGCCCTTCTCGATTCAAACGCGAAATGAACTTCCAAAGCGTCTGCCGCAATTCGACATCGACACCGGCCGTGGGCTCGTCGAGCACGATCACGGGCGGCCGATGCACCAGCGCCTGCGCCACGAGCACGCGCCGCTTCATGCCGCCGGACAGCGCGCGCATGTTCGCATCGGCCTTCTCGGTGAGATCGAGGTTGGCCATCACCTCGTCGATCCAATCGTCGTTGCGATGCAGGCCGAAATAACCCGATTGGATACGCAGCGTCTCGCGCACGGTGAAGAACGGATCGAACACGAGTTCCTGTGGCACGACCCCGAGCGAGCGGCGCGCGCCGCGAAAATCGGAGACGACGTCGTGGCCGAGCACGGAAACGCTGCCTTCATCGGCACGGGCCAATCCGGCGAGGATACTGATGAGCGTGGTCTTGCCTGCGCCGTTTGGGCCGAGCAGGCCGAAAAATTCGCCTTCATCGATCGTCAAGCTGACGCCCTTGAGCGCTTGCAGCGCCTTGTAGCGCTTCTTGACGTTGCGGATCTCTATCGCTGACATGGATGTGCGCGGCCTTTCGCGAGTGGCGCGCCTTTTGTTGGACGTGACGTTAGACGTGACTGGACCTGATCCCCGGGCCGGCGCCACGGCAGCGCCGCGTGGACTCCCGGACAAACCGGAGTCGAGCGCACGCCCGGAAAAACGGTTGATTATAGGCCAAGTCGAGGCGCCTCACTTGGCGGGCGCGGATGCCCTGCCAGGCGCCGTGCCGCGGCGGCGGCACCGTTGCCGCTCAAAGCGGCGAGGCGACGCCTTCGGGTGGTGCGCGGTGTCGCGCCGTCAGAAGCGCATCGACTCCATAGACCGCGGCGAGGCTTGCGAGCCCCTCGGGCACATTGACGATGTCGAACGCGCTGCCGCGCGCCTCGGCCGCGCGCTGCCAGGCAAGCAGCACCGCGAGCGCCGACGAATCGAATTCGACGAGCGCGGCGCAGTCCACGCCGGTCGCGCCGCCCGCGATACTCGCCAGACCGGCCGCGAGCGCGCTTTTCGCGCTCGCGTGGGTGAGCGCCGTGCCAAGGGCAAAGCGGCTCATTGTGGTGCTCACGAAGGCTGCTTGCCGGCGGCAAGCTGCTCGTTGCGATCGGTCAGGAACTGGATCAGGCCGCTCACACCGCTCTCGTTAATCTTCTGCGCGAATTGCTGCTGATAGGCCTGAATGAGCCACGCACCAGCGACGTTCAGATCGTAGACACGCCAGCCTTGCGGCGTCTTGTACAGACGATAGTCGAGTTCGACCGGCTGCCCGTTGTTGATCACCGCGCTACGTACGACGACGTCGGTATCGGTCGGCGCCGCGCGGAAGGGCTTGAACTGAACCTGTTGATCGCGGAACTGCGACAGCGCACCCGCATAGGTGCGGATCAGCAGCATCTTGAACTGTTCGACCATCTGGTTTTGCTGATCGGGCGTTGCCTGGCGCCACGCACGGCCCATCGCCAGCTGCGTCGTCCGACGGAAATCCGTATAGGGCAGGATCTCCTTGTTCACCACTTCGGTAATGCGGTTGATATCGCCCGAACGGATCGATTTGTCCGCGCGAATCGTATCGAGCACCTGGTTGGTGACCGTCTTGATCATGCTGTCGGGCGAACTGGTATCGACGCTGCCAGTGTTCGTCTGCGCGAACGCCGCGCCGGCGAACGAAAGGAACGCCGCAAAAAGAGGAATCAGAAAGAATTTTTTCATCGTCAATCCTGATATCGAAAAAAACGCCGAGGTCGGAGCCTCGCCGAACATGCAGATTCAGCCGCATCTTGCACGGTTCGGCATGATCCATGTCGCACGGCCCCGCAAGATTCGTGTCGAAGTGTTACCGCGAAAGCGTCACTTCAGACGAATGATAGGCAGACCCGTCCGTTGCGGCGGCGGCACGTACTGCTGCCCGGGAACCGTCCCGTCATTCGGTCCGCCAAGCGGCGCGGGTACTGCAGTGCCCGACGCGGCCGAGGCCGCTTCGGCCGGCTGCGCGCCCGACGGCTGAGCACCCGCAGGCTCGGGCGCGGCCGGCGACGAAGCGGAGGCCGGCGCGGAGGCCGGGGCGGAGGCCGGCGTTGCCGCGTTCGCCGCACCGGCCGCCCCCGCCGCCCCCGGTGTAACGGCGGCACCCGCGCCCGGCGCGGCGGCGCCGGCTGCCGCGCCATCGTCGTCGTACTTCGGCAACGACTGATCGTAGTTCGGCAGTTGGGCACCGTCGCCATCGCCGCCCGTGATCAGGAACCGTCGCCGCTGCAAATAGGCATTGCGCACAAACGAATACTTGTCGAGCGCCGCACCCGACAGCACGTCGACCGTCGTCAGCAAGTTGGCACGCGTATTGACGAGATTCAGGCCATACAGCGCCCAACTGACGGAAGACGGCTGCACGTACGTCAGCGGATTGCCATAGTAATCGACGATGAGACCGGTTGCATCGCGCGCCGTGCTCGGCCCGAGCAACGGCAGAACGAGGTACGGCCCCGGCGGCACGCCGTAATGCCCGAGCGTGACACCGAAGTCCGACGCATGCTTGGGCAGCTTCGCCAGCGTCGCGACGTCGAATAGCCCCCCTACGCCGAACAGCGTGTTGATCGTCACGCGCATGATGTCGCCGACGCCGTCCGCAATTTTCAGCTGCAGCAACTCGTTCGCGGCGATGTAGACATCGCCGATGTTCGAGAAGAAATTCGTGACGCTCCTGCGCACCGGGTCGGGCACGACGCGTTGATACCCCTTCGCGACCGGCTTCAACGCGTAGGTATCGAGCGTGTCGTTGAACTTGAATACGCCGCGATTCACACTCTCCAGCGGGTCGCCCGGGGTGGGCGTCTGAACCGACGCACACCCGGCGAGCATCGCCGCCGCTAACACCAGCCTCACGTTTTTGGCGCGCGTGGTCTGCATTATTGTTCTCCGTGATGATCGGTACTGGGCGGCACATCGCCACCCGCGTCAATGGTCCGCTTCAACCGCCCGCCCCCGACGCGGCTGCGCTGGCCGGCGCGGTGGCGGATGCAGCGGGAGCTGCGGGTACTGCTGGCAAGGCGGAAGGCGCTGGCGCCGCGGCCGAAGGCGGTACCGCTTTGGCACCGCCCGCATCGGCCGCCTTGCCATAGAGGAACTGGCCGATCAGATTCTCGAGCACGATCGCCGATTGCGTCATCGTGATCGTGTCGCCGGCTTTCAGCATTTCGCTGTCGCCACCGGGCTCCAGGCCGACGTACTGCTCGCCGAGCAGGCCCGACGTCTGAATCTTCGCCGACGTGTCCTTCGGAAACGGGAATTGCTTGTCGATGTCGATCGTCACGAGCGCCTGATAGGTATTCGTGTCGAAACCGATCGATGTCACCCGCCCGACGACGACACCCGCGCTCTTGACCGGCGCGCGCACCTTGAGGCCGCCGATGTTGTCGAACTTGAGCTTCACGGGGTACGTCGGCTGAAACGAGAGCGAGCTCATATTGCCGGCCTTCAGCGCCAAAAACAGCAGCGCGATGAAACCGAGCACTACGAACAAACCGACCCAGAAGTCGAGAACAGTCTTTTTCATCGTCATCCCAAGAGAATCGTGGGCGCGCGGGCGCCGATAGTGCCAGTGGTGCAATAGGACGGGGTCAGTTGAACATCAACGCCGTCAGCAGAAAATCGAGTCCGAGTACGGCGAGCGAGGCGTAGACGACCGTGCGGGTCGTCGCCCGCGAGACACCTTCAGGTGTCGCTTTTGCCTCATAGCCTTGAAACAGCGCGATGAATGTGACGGCAAAGCCGAACACCACGCTTTTGATGACGCCGTTGCCGACGTCCGCCCAGACTTGCACCCCGCCTTGCATCTGCGACCAGAAGGCCCCCGAATCGACACCGATCATCAGCACGCCGACGACATAGCCACCGAGAATACCGACCGCGCTGAAGATCGCGGCCAGAACCGGCATGGCGATGATGCCCGCCCACATGCGCGGCGCAATGACGTTCGCAAGCGGATCGATCGCCATCATTTCGAGCGCTGTCAGCTGCTCGCCTGCTTTCATCAGACCGATTTCCGCCGTCAGCGAGGTACCAGCGCGCCCGGCAAACAGCAGCGCCGTGACGACGGGCCCCAGCTCGCGCACGAGCGACAGCGCGACGAGCAGACCGAGCGCCTGCTCGGACCCGTAGCGATTGAGCGTGTAGTAGCCCTGCAGACCCAGCACGAAACCGACGAACAGGCCCGAGACCCCGATGATGACGAGCGAATAGTTCCCGACGAACAGAATCTGCTTGATGACGAGGTTCGGCCGGCGCACGAGCGCGAAAAACTCGAGCACGAGGCGAACGAACATGCGCGTTGCATAACCCGTACGCGCAATGCCGGCGAGCACCCAGTGCCCCAACGTTCCGATTGCACCGATCATGCGCGCCCTCCGCCGAGGCCAAAATCCGCTTCGAGCGGCGTTTGCGTCGGATAGTGAAAACGAAATGGGCCGTCGGGCGCACCGTCGATGAACTGCCGCACCGATGGGTCGACCGACTCGCGCAGCTCAGCCGGCGTTCCCTCGGCGAGCACGGCGCCGTTCGACAGAAAGTAGACGTAATCCGCGATGGCGAACGATTCGGGGACGTCATGCGTCACGAGAATCGACGTGGCACCGAGCGCCCGGTTCAGCGTACGGATGAGATTGGCCGTGATGCCGAGCGAAATCGGATCGAGGCCGGCGAACGGCTCGTCGTACATCATCAGCTGCGGATCGAGCGCGATCGCGCGCGCGAGGGCCACGCGTCGCGCCATCCCGCCCGAGATCTGCGAGGGCGCGAGATCGCGCGCGCCGCGCAGGCCCACCGCATTGAGTTTCATGAGCACGAGATCGCGAATCAGCGCTTCGGGCAGATCCGTATGCTCGCGCAACGCGAATGCGACGTTTTCGAACACCGACATGTCGGTGAAAAGCGCGCCGAACTGGAACAGCATGCCCATCTTGCGGCGCAAGGCGTAGAGCCCTTCGCGGCTTTCCTTGCCGATGTCGCGCCCCTGGAACAGCACCTCGCCGCGGCGGGCACGCTCGAGCCCGCCGATCAGACGCAGCACCGTCGTCTTGCCGCAGCCCGAGCCGCCCATGACGGCGACGACCTGGCCGCGCAAGAAGCGCATGTTCAGGTTGGCAAGGACGAGACGATCCTCGGCGTAGCCGAAATCGACGTTACGCAGCTCGAGAATGGGCTCAGCGGATGTAGGCGGCACGAAGCGGCGGCTCCTTTTACGCGGAAGCGGAATTATAGGGCCTCAGCCGAAACGTTGCCGTGACAGCCACCTTTCCAAGTGCAAAACTCTATTACCGATTTGCAAAAATGCGCTGGAGCGCCGCCACGGCCTCAGCCGGATCGGGCGCCGCCGTGACCGCGCTCACGACGGCCGCGCTGCCCACGCCGGTATCCAGCACGGCGGCAAGCGTCTCGAGCGTGATACCGCCGATCGCGACGAGCGGCACTTTGCCGCCGAGGAGCCGCGCGTAGCGCTCGAGCCGCGCGAGACCTTGCGGCGCGCTTGCCAATGTCTTCGTCGCCGTCGGAAAAACCGCACCGAAAGCGAGGTAGCTCGGCGCGTAGTGCAGCGCCCGCAGCATTTCGTAGTAGCCGTGCGTCGACAGTCCGAGTCGCAGCCCGGCGGCCACGATCGCGCCGAGCTCGGCGGTGTCGAGATCCTCCTGCCCCAGATGTACGCCGTACGCCCCCGCGGCGATCGCCTCGCGCCAGTGATCGTTGATGAAAACGCGTGCGCCGTGACGCTGTCCCGCCTCGACGCTCTTCGCGATCTCGTTTGCGAGCTGCGCCGGCGGCGCATCCTTGACGCGCAACTGGACGGTGCGTACGCCGAGCGCTGCGACGCGCTCGACCCACTGCGCGCTCGGCACGATCGCATAGAGGCCGAGCCGCGACGGGCAATCCGCGAAGCGCTCGAGGGGCGCGGGCGGCAACGCGCGAATGCGCGGGAAACGGTCGAGCTCGCCGGGCCACGCGTCGTCGGCGCGTGTTTCATCGCCGTCGCGCCAGGCCATCGCCAATACCAGCGCGTCGTGCGGCGCAAAACCACAATCGAGGAAGCTGGCGAGCGCGGCAAGCCAGTCTTCGGCAAGCGTGCCCAAAAGGGGGTAGCGCTCCCGGCCAAGCACGAGACATGCGCCGTCGGCGGACGTTTCGATGACACCGGCGCCGGCCGTGAGCCACGCGGCCTGGCTGGGCGGCGGGCCGCTTTCGTCGAGCGCGGCGACGATCAGATCGCCTGCGCCCGGCGCCTCGGGCGGTGTCAGACAGATCCGCCAGGGCGTTTGCCCGCGCGGCCACTCGCCGAGGCGCGCACGGATGCGCTCGGCCGCTTCGATGAGTTCGTCGGCGGGCGGCCAGAAGATTTCGCGATCGGCGAAGGCGAGCGTACGGTTCATATGCCGACGCCTCAGCCTTGGTCCTGATGCCAGAACGGCATGCCAACCACGGGCGTGCTCGCTTGGGCGCTATCGCGTTCGTCCATCGGACCGGCGAGATAAGCGGCCCGCCCGGCCTCGGCGGCCATCGCGAACGCGCGCGCCATGACAGCCGGCTCGGTCGCCTGCGAGACGGCCGTATTGAGCAGCACGCCGTCGAAGCCCCACTCCATCACCTGGCACGCGTGCGAAGGCACACCGAGCCCCGCGTCGACGATGAGCGGCACGTCCGGCAGCCGCTGGCGCAGCGTACGCAGACCGTACGGATTGACGATACCCTTGCCGGTGCCGATCGGCGCGCCCCAGGGCATCAACGCTTCGCAGCCCGCATCGATCAGGCGCCGCGCGATCACGAGGTCCTCCGTACAGTACGGCAGCACCTTGAAGCCGTCCTTCGTGAGCCGGGCCGCCGCTTCGATGAGCGCGAGCGGATCGGGCTGTAGCGTGTAATCGTCGCCGATGACCTCGAGCTTGATCCAATCCGTTTCGAAGACTTCCCGGGCCATGTGCGCCGTCGTCACCGCTTCGTCGACGGTCTGGCAACCGGCCGTATTCGGCAACAGCGGCACGGCGTGGCGTTTGAGCAGATCGAAAAAGCCGGCCTCGGCCGTCTCGGCCTGCATCTGGCGGCGCAGCGCCACGGTGACCATGCCGGGTCGCGCGGCCTCGATCGAATCGGACAGCGCACGTAGCGACGGATAACGCGAGGTACCCAGCAGCACGCGGCTGGCGAAGGAGGTGCCGTAGAGCGTGAGCGAATCGGCAGCGGAAGCGGAAGTCATCGCAAAATCCTCAGAACATAAGGGCTGTTGGCGGCAAAGCGGTCATCAGCCGCCCGCGACCGGATGAACGACGTCGAGCTTGTCGCCTGCGTTGAGCGCGCGCGCGGGATGCTGCGCACGTGCGACGAACTGCCCGTTGAGCGCCACAGCGAACGGCGGCCGCGCACCGAAAGCCGCGAGCGCATCGGCCACGGTCGCGCCGTCGGGAAGCGAAAGTAACTTCTGGTTGATCTGGATTTCCATGATTCGAACGGTCCGACGATAGAGTTGCTCGATGTGTTCCTATGGGATGGGCGGCATCGCGCTTTAGAGCGCAAGCGCCGCGCGCTCGCCCGCGAGATGCAGCATGGGCGCCCATCGCGTTTCGCTGCGCCATTGCGCGAAGCCTTCCGCATCGGCGATACGGCCCGTCAGCAACGCGCCGGCGAGCTCAGCCGCCGTACTCGCCACTTCGGGTGCGATCATGAAGCCATGCCGGTAGAGCCCGTTGACAGCGAGCGTGGTCGCACCGTCCCAGACGATCGAGGGCCGATGATCGGGCAGCGTGGGACGGCATTGGGTATTGAGTTCGAGGATGCGTGCCTCGCCGAACCCGGGATGCACGGCAAACGCCGCGCTCAGCAGCTCGAGCGCGGAGCGCACGCTCATCGGAGAGCGGTCCTCGCCTTCGATTTCCGTGGCACCGATCACGAAAATATCCTGTTCTTTCGGCGCAATATAGATCGGATAGCGCGGATGCAGCATGCGAACCGGGCGCGTCAGCGCGATGCCGGGCGCATGTACGCGCGCCACTTCGCCGCGAATGCCGCGCAGCGTCGGCAAAGCCGCCTTCGCGCCAAGCCCGCGGCAATCGATCGTGACGCGCGCTGCCGGCCGGGCCCCATCGTCGACGGCCGTATTCCAGTGTGCGTCGACGCCGCGTTCGGCCAGACCGGCAGCCAGCGCGGCGAGGGTCTGTCGGTTGTCGAGCTGACCTTCGTCGGGCAGCAACAGCCCCTGAGCGAACCGTCCGGCCAGCGCCGGCTCGGCGGCCGAAAGCTGCGCCGCATCCAGCGCCGCCACATGGCCGCCGGCCGCGAGCGTGCGCGGCGCGTTGGCCCGCACGCGCCG
>CBJLAJ010000187.1:0-8877 GCA_966421005.1 uncultured Paraburkholderia sp. | reverse complement strand
GGTGCTGTTCGACCCGGCAGGGGAAGTGCACATTTTTGGATGCTCGGGTGGGGTTTGTGTGTCGCGTTTGCTGTGTTCAGTGCGACAAGCCCACGTCGAGCTTGAACGTCACGAGCCGTGCGACGAGGATGAATGCCGTTGCGCCGAGTACGCTGTACACCGGGTCCACATCGGCTTTCGCGAGCAGCAGATAGAGGCCACAGCCCGCAAGCGCGCAAGTCGCGTAAGGCCGCGAGTCCCGCAGAATCAGCGGCACTTCATTGCAAAGCACGTCGCGAAGAATCCCGCCGAAGACGCCCGTCACCACGCCCATCATCGCCGAGATGAACCACGGCATGCCCGACTCCAGGGCAATCGACGTCCCCGATACGCTGAAGAGCCCAAGACCGACCGCGTCGGCAATGAGCAGCGCGCGCTCCGACAGCACGCGCGAGGCCATGCGCAGCATGACGGGCGCGAAGAACGACAAGACGAAAATCACGATGACGTAGGTCTCGTGCTCGACCCAATAAAAGGGCCGCCGGCCCAGCAATACGTCCCGGACTGTGCCGCCGCCGAAGGCGGTGACGGTGGCGACGAGAAATGTCCCCACCGCGTCGAGCCGCCGCTTGCGCGCTTCGATGAAGCCCGAGACGGCAAAGGCGAAAATGGCGAGCCCCTCGATGATCGACAGGGCGAGGGTAAGCCTCGGATGCATGCGTGCGCTCTTGGGAAGCTCAGGTCGAACGGGGCGGCGATTTCGGCGGGCTCGCGGGCTGCAGCAGCACGAGCACGGCCCCGGCGCCACCGTCGCGCTCGCGCGCCTGACAAAATGCAATGACTTCCGCTTTCTGGACGAGCCAGGCGCGTACCTTGGCCTTGAGCACGGGCTCCTTGCCGGCCGAACCGAGCCCTTTGCCGTGGATCACGCGTATGCAGCGCAAGCCACGCTTGACCGTTTCGCGAATGAATTCGGCCAATGCCTCCCGCGCTTCGTCGCGCCGCATGCCGTGCAAATCGAGTTGGGCCTGTACGATCCAGTGGCCGCGCCTCAGTTTGCGCACGACTTCATGGCCGATGCCCGGCCGGCAGTAGGAGAGGGACTCGTCGGTGTCGAGCAGCACCTCGGGGTCGAATTCGTCGGAGATCGCCTCTGCCAGCACGGCACGCTCGTCGCGCCGCGTCTGCACGGCGACCGCGGGCGGGGCCGCGCGATCGTGTACGGCGCGGGCCGACGCCTTGAGCGGCGACACGTCGCCGATCTCGCGCCGGAAAAGCTCGGCGTCGGCGGAGGCCTCGCGTGCAGCCTTCGCCGCGGCGGCGCGCTCGCGTTCGCGCTGGGCCGCGCTGCGTTCGAGCGCGTCGCGCAGCGCGCCGAGGTCGGCAAGACCGCCACCGCGCGCGGCGCCTTCGCCCGGTTTGACGCTACCGGGACGCGTTCGATGTCTGCTCATGACACAGCCCGACGAGCTCAGGTGTCAGCGGTCCGATTCGTGGCTCATGACGTGAGCCTGATCGACTTCGTGGATGCTTTCCAGGTAGCGCTGCGCGTCGAGCGCCGCCATACAGCCCGTGCCGGCGCTCGTGATGGCTTGCCGGTACACGTGATCCTGCACGTCTCCGGCGGCGAAGACACCTGGCACGCTCGTCGCCGTCGCGTTGCCGCTGAAGCCGCCGTTCGTGACGATGTAGCCGTTTTTCATCTCGAGCTGGCCGGCAAAGATGTCCGTGTTGGGCTTGTGGCCGATCGCGATGAACACGCCCTGCAGCGCGATATCGGACGTTTCGCCCGTCTTCGTATGCTTGATGCGCAGGCCTGTGACGCCCGAATCGTCGCCTTTGACTTCATCGAGCACGTGGTTCCACTTGATCTCGACGATGCCTTCCTTTTCTTTTGCGAGCAGCCTGTCGATCAGGATCGGCTCGGCGCGGAACTTGTCGCGCCGGTGGATGACCGTCACCTTGCTTGCGATACCGGCCAGATAGAGCGCTTCTTCGACAGCCGTATTGCCGCCGCCCACGACGGCGACGTGCTGCTGCTTGTAGAAAAAACCGTCGCACGTCGCGCAGGCCGAGACGCCGCGTCCCATGAACGCTTCTTCCGAGGGCAGACCCAGATATTGCGCCGACGCACCGGTCGAGATGATGAGCGAGTCGCAGGTGTATTCGCCCGAATCGCCGATCAGACGGATGGGTTTTTCGTCGAGTTTGGCCGTATGGATGTGATCGAACACGATTTCGGTGTTGAACCGCTCCGCATGATCGAGAAAGCGCTGCATCAGCTCGGGACCTTGCACGCCGTTGGCGTCGGCCGGCCAGTTCTCGACATCGGTCGTCGTCATCAATTGACCGCCTTGCGCGAGGCCGGTGACGAGCACCGGCGACAGATTGGCGCGCGCCGCGTAGACAGCGGCCGTATAGCCGGCGGGGCCGGAACCGAGGATGAGGACTTTGGCGTGTTTGCGCGTGGACATGGAGTTGAATCCGTAATGAATACCGCGAAAGGGGCTGACGGGGCGGCGGCGCGGCCGGTGCTGCACTTGGCGGCGCGCACCCGTTGCGCGTCTTGGCCCAAGACACTAAGTGGGGCACACCCGCGCATTATAAAGGGCCGAGGCAAGGCTTGCCGCCCAGGGAATTTCAATCGCGGCGATAGCCGCGGCCCTTCATCGGCGCAAAAAGGGCCCGCGCAGCCTCGGGTCGCGCCCGATACAACGGTCGAAAGTGCCGTTACCGTCATTTACAGCCCGTCGTGCGACGCAGCGTTTACAATAGCCCGCATCGAACGACAGGCGTGCCGGCGCTGCCGCGGGCACGCGAAGCCTTTACGGATTCATGGCCAAAGCTCCCTATTCGGCGCACGCGCAAGCCTTACCGCATCGCATGTCGCGCCTTTTCACCGAAATTCGCTGGATATTGCAGGTCGCGCTCGGGGTGTTCCTCGTGATGGCGCTCGTCAGCTACAGCCGCCACGATCCGAGCTGGACGCACGCCGAGCAGGTCGAGCGCATTTCGAACTGGGCCGGCCGCGTGGGTGCGTGGACGTCCGACATCCTGCTGTTGTTGTTCGGCTTGTCCGCCTACTGGTGGGTCGCGCTGCTCGCGCGGCGCATCGCGGCGAATTACCGGCGATTGACGCATCGGGTGGAGCTCGAAGAGGACAAACCGCGCGAATCGTGGCTGGCCGATGCGTTCGCGTTCGCCCTCGTGTTGCTCGCGTGCGACGGAATCGAAGCCTTGCGGATGTGGTCGCTGCGCGTGCCGCTGCCGCGCGCGCCGGGCGGCATTGTCGGAGACGCGGTCGCGCGCGGCGTCTCGCACGCGCTAGGGTTCACGGGCGGCACGTTGGCGCTGCTGGTTGCGCTCGCCATCGGCTTGTCGCTCTATTTCCGGTTTTCATGGCTTTCGGTCGCCGAACGCGTAGGCGAGAGCATCATTTCGGCCGTGACGTTCGCGAAGCTGCGCCGCGAGGCCGGCCGCGATCGCAAGCTGGGCGAAGCGGCAGCGGTCAGGCGCGAGGGCAAGGTCGAGCAAAGCCGCGTGCGGCTCGAGGATCACGAGCCTGTCACGATCGTGCCGCCCATCGCGACGCCGGCCAAATCGGAGCGCGTCGAGAAAGAAAAGCAGGTACCGCTGTTCAAGGACCTGCCGGGCGATACCACGCTGCCGCCGATCGCGCTGCTCGACGCGGCGCCCGCCGTGCAAGAGTCGGTGTCGGCCGATACGCTCGAATTCACCTCGCGTCTCATCGAAAAGAAGCTCAAGGATTTCGGTGTGGACGTGAGCGTCGTGGCCGCCTATCCGGGGCCTGTGGTGACCCGCTACGAGATCGAGCCGGCCACGGGTGTGAAGGGCAGCCAGATCGTCAATCTCGCGAAGGACCTCGCGCGCTCGCTGTCGCTCGTCTCGATTCGCGTCGTCGAAACGATTCCCGGCAAGAACTACATGGCGCTCGAATTGCCGAATCAGCGACGCCAGACCGTGCGGCTTTCCGAGATTCTCGGTTCGGAGGTCTATGCCGATGCGGCGTCGAAGCTCACGATCGGTCTCGGCAAGGACATCGGCGGCAAGCCCGTATGCGCGGACCTTGCCAAGATGCCGCACCTGCTCGTGGCCGGCACGACCGGCTCGGGCAAATCGGTGGGCATCAACGCGATGATCCTCTCGCTCGTCTACAAGGCGAGCGCCGACGAAGTGCGCATGATTCTGATCGATCCGAAGATGCTCGAAATGAGCGTCTACGAAGGCATTCCCCATTTGTTGTGCCCCGTCGTCACCGATATGCGGCAGGCCGGCCACGCGCTCAATTGGACCGTCGCCGAAATGGAGCGTCGCTACAAGCTCATGAGCAAGCTTGGCGTGCGCAACCTCGCCGGCTACAACCACAAGATCGACGAAGCGGCCAAGCGCGACGAAAAGCTGCCGAACCCGTTCAGTCTGACGCCGGACGAACCGGAACCGTTGACGCGCCTGCCGAACATCGTCGTCGTCATCGACGAACTGGCGGATCTGATGATGGTGGTCGGCAAGAAGGTGGAGGAGCTGATCGCGCGCATCGCGCAAAAGGCGCGCGCGGCGGGCATCCATCTGATCCTGGCTACCCAGCGTCCGTCGGTCGACGTCATCACGGGCCTCATCAAGGCCAACGTGCCGACGCGCGTTGCGTTCCAGGTGTCCTCGAAGATCGATTCGCGCACGATTCTCGATCAGCAAGGCGCCGAATCGTTGCTGGGCATGGGCGATATGCTCTATATGCCGCCCGGTACCGGCTTGCCGATTCGTGTGCACGGCGCCTTCGTCTCGGACGATGAGGTCCATCGCGTGGTCGAGAAGTTGAAGGAGCAGGGCGAGCCGAACTACATCGAAGGGATTCTCGAAGGCGGCGCGGCGGGCGAGGGCGACGAGGGCTCGGCCGCGCTGGGCGGCGCAGGTGGCGGGGCAGAGGAGTCCGATCCGCTTTACGATCAGGCCGTCGAGATCGTCGTCAAGCACCGCCGCGCTTCGATCTCGCTCGTGCAGCGCCATTTGCGCATCGGCTACAACCGTGCGGCGCGACTGCTCGAACAGATGGAGCAATCGGGGCTTGTCTCGGCGATGTCCTCCAACGGCAATCGCGAAATCCTCGTGCCCGCGCGCGACGGCGACTAGGCATCGTTACCGTCCGGCCGACAAGCCGCACGGCTCAGTTCATCACGGAGAATCACCCTCATGCAGCATCGTTTCCGGCATTTCGCGTTGAGCCTGCTCTCGTCGTTTTCGTGTGTCTCGCGCCCGATGGACCGCCGGCTTGCGGCGGCGCTGTTGTGTGCCGCACTGGCGGTAACCGCGCCGGCGGCCCTTGCCAGCGGCACCGAGCAATTGAAGGCGTTCGTCTCGCAAGTGCACTCGGCGCGCGGCGAATTCGTGCAAAAGGAAGTGAAGGCCCCGTCGAAGGCGCAAGGCGGCAAGTCCGCGCCCGGCGGAACGTCGAGCGGCACGTTCGTCTTCTCGCGCCCCGGCAAGTTCATCTGGACGTACCAGAAGCCTTACGAGCAGGTCTTGCAGGCTGACGGCGAGAATCTTTATGTTTATGACAAAGACCTGAACCAGGTCACGATCCGCAAATTGGGCGGTGCGCTTGGCGCGAGCCCGGCGGCCATTCTCTTTGGCAGCAACGATATCGAGCAGAACTTCACGCTGCGCGATGCGGGTGTGAAGGCGGGGATCGACTGGCTAGAACTGCGGCCGAAGTCGCGCGACACGCAATTCGAACGCGTCGGCATCGGCTTCAAGGACGGCAACCTCGAGGCAATGGAGCTGCACGATGTATTCGGCAACGTGACGCTGCTCACCTTCACGAACATCCAGAAGAACCCGCCGCTCAAAGCCGATTCGTTCAAATTCACGGTGCCGAAGGGCGCCGACGTCATCAACGGCTGAGCCTCGCCGGGAAGAACGCACCATGTTCGAAGACACTCGCAGCGCCGTCGATATGCCGCTGGCCGAAAGGCTGCGGCCGCGCACGATCGACGACGTGATCGGCCAGAAGCATTTGCTCGGGCCGATGAAGCCGCTGCGCGTCGCGTTCGAGTCGGGCGAGCCGCATTCGATGATTCTCTGGGGGCCGCCCGGTGTCGGCAAGACGACGCTTGCACGGCTCATGGCGAACGCATTCGACGCGGAGTTCATCGCGCTGTCGGCGGTGCTTTCCGGCGTGAAGGACATTCGCGAGGCCGTCGAGATCGCGCAGACGCACCGCGCGCACGGCCGGCGTACGCTCGTGTTCGTCGATGAAGTGCATCGCTTCAATAAGAGTCAGCAGGATGCTTTTCTGCCGCACGTCGAGTCGGGCCTCTTCGTTTTCATCGGCGCGACGACGGAAAACCCATCGTTCGAAGTGAACGGCGCGTTGCTGTCGCGGGCCGCTGTCTACGTACTGAAAAGTCTCGACGATGACGAGCTGCGCGCGTTGCTCGAACGCGCGCTCGCGGAGCTGGGCGGCCTGCAGGTGACAGACGAGGCGCGCGAGGTGCTGATCGGTTCCGCCGATGGCGACGGACGCAAGCTGCTCAACAACGTCGAAATCGTCGCCCGGGCGGCGGCAGCGCAAAAGGTTGCAGAGATCGATGGCACGTTGATCGCCAGCGCGCTGACGGAGAACCTGCGTCGCTTCGACAAAGGCGGCGATGCCTTTTACGATCAGATCAGCGCTTTGCATAAATCGGTGCGTGGTAGCAACCCCGACGGTGCGTTGTACTGGTTTTGCCGAATGCTGGATGGCGGCGCGGACCCGCGCTATCTCGCTCGGCGCATCGTGCGCATGGCTTGGGAAGACATCGGCCTCGCCGATCCGCGGGCACCGCGCATCGCGCTCGACGCAGCGGAAACCTACGAACGTCTTGGTACGCCGGAAGGCGAGCTTGCGCTGGCGCAGGCACTGATTTATCTCGCCGTCGCGCCGAAGTCCAATGCTGGCTATGTCGCATACAACGAGGCGCGGCGCTTCGTCGGCAAGGATCGTTCGCGCGGCGTACCGGTACATCTGCGCAACGCGCCGACGAAGTTGATGGAGTCGCTCGGTTACGGGCGCGAGTACCGCTATGCGCATGACGAGCCCGATGCCTACGCCGCGGGCGAGACCTACCTGCCCGATGGGATGCGCGAACCGCATTGGTACCGGCCGACGCCGCGCGGGCTCGAAGGCAAGATCGGCGAAAAGCTCGCGCGCCTCGGCGAGCTCGATCGTGCGTGGCGCAACGAGCACAAGAACAAGGACAGTTGAGCGTTCCGGTTCGCGCGCCGCGTGGCAGACAGTCGATGCGGGTGCGCTAAAATCGCGGTTTCCTTCTCACGACAATAGACTTTCCCCATGCTCGACATCCAGTTGCTGCGCAAAGACATCGAAGGCGTCGCCACGCGCCTTGCCGCACGCGGCTACACGCTCGACGTCGCGGCGTTCTCGGCGCTCGAAGCCGAGCGTCGCGCCATTCAGACCCGCACCGAAGAGCTGCAGTCGCGGCGCAACGCATTGTCGAAGCAGATCGGGGCGATGAAGGGCCGCGGTGAAGACACCTCGGCACTGATGGCGGAAGTCGGCACGCTCGGCGATGACATGAAGACTTCGGCCGGAGCGCTCGAAGGCGTTCAGGCGCGCTTGCAAAGACTGCTGCTCGAAATGCCGAATCTGCCGCACGAAAGCGTGCCGACGGGAGACGACGAAACGGGCAACGTCGAAGTTCGCCGCTGGGGCACGCCGCGCCAGTTCGACTTCGAGGTCAAGGATCACGTCGATGTGGGCACCCCGCTCGGGCTCGATTTCGAAACGGGCGCGAAGCTCTCCGGTGCGCGGTTCACGCTGCTGCGTGGGCAGGTGGCGCGTCTGCATCGAGCGCTCGCGCAGTTCATGCTCGATACGCATACGCAGCAGCATGGTTACACCGAAACGTACACGCCTTACATCGTCAATCCCGAGGTGCTCGTGGGTACGGGCCAGTTGCCGAAGTTCGCGGACGACATGTTTCGGGTGGAAAAGGGCGGTGCCGAGAGCGTCGTCACGCAGTACCTGATCTCGACGTCCGAAATACCGCTGACGAACACGGTGCGCGACAGCATTCTCGACGCGGCCGAACTGCCCGTGAAGCTGACTGCTCATTCGCCGTGCTTCCGCTCGGAAGCGGGTTCATACGGTCGCGATACGCGCGGCATGATCCGCCAGCACCAGTTCGACAAGGTCGAGATGGTGCAGATCGTGGCGCCCGAGACGTCGTACGATGCGCTCGAGCAGATGGTCACGCATGCCGAGGCGATTTTGCAAAAGCTCGAGCTGCCGTATCGCGTGATCACGCTCTGTACGGGCGACATGGGTTTCTCGGCGGCGAAGACGTACGACCTCGAAGTATGGCTGCCGGCGCAGAACACCTATCGCGAGATTTCGAGCTGCTCGAATACGGAAGCCTTCCAGGCCCGTCGGATGCAGGCGCGCTATCGCAACGCTCAGGGCAAACCGGAGCTCGTCCATACGCTAAATGGCTCCGGCCTCGCGGTAGGGCGCACGCTCGTGGCCGTGCTCGAGAATTTCCAGAATGCCGATGGGTCGGTGACAGTGCCCGCGGCGTTGCGTCCGTATCTGGGCGGCGTCGAGCGGCTGGAGCCGGTGCGGGCTTGATCGATCGGTGCGGCGGCTGAGCTTGTGCGCTTCTTGGTAAAAAAGCTTGGAATGCTGCTTCCGATGTTCTATAATCTTCGCTTCGCCAAACAGCGACCAGCTGGCGAAGCGAAGTAAATGATGGCGTGGCAGCTTTGCTGCACGCTTTCATGAAGACGGAAAGGTGGCAGAGTGGTCGAATGCGCCGGACTCGAAATCCGGTGTACGGTTATACCGTACCGTGGGTTCGAATCCCACCCTTTCCGCCAGGATTT
>CBJLAJ010000186.1:0-9203 GCA_966421005.1 uncultured Paraburkholderia sp. | reverse complement strand
GTGAGGGTCTCTCTCGAAAGCAGCCGGCGCCAAATTGTGCTTTACTTCCCGGTGCATCTCGAAAACAAAGCGCTATAGCCGGACAAGCGGCACTGCACGCATCGAAGGTGCCGGCTGCCGCCCCCCTGCCTTGCCCGACTCTGGCCGACCGGAGACAATCCATGGCAATCAGCATCAGTCTGACAGTCAACGGGGCGCCGGTGAGCGCCGAAGTCGAGCCTCACACCCTCCTCGTGCATTTCATCCGCGACACGCTGCGCCTGACCGGAACGCATGTTGGCTGCGACACGGGACAATGCGGCGCGTGCACGATCCACATGGACGGACGTGCCGTCAAAGCCTGCAACGTCCTCGCCGTGCAAGCGGATGGCGCAAAGCTCACCACGATCGAAGGGCTTGCCGAGGATGGTGCTCTCCACCCGATGCAAGCCGCCTTTCGCGAATGCCACGGCCTGCAGTGCGGCTTTTGCACGCCGGGCATGGTCATGAGCGCGATGGCGCTGATCGCGGCGCAACCCGAGGCCACTGCCGAAGACGTGCGCCGTCAGCTCGACGGCAATCTGTGCCGCTGCACGGGCTATCACAACATCGTCAAGGCGGTGCTGGAAGGCGCAGCGGCCATGCGCAAGGAGGTGGTATGAACGCACCCGAAGAACGCCGCCTGATCGGTGCCTCCGTCAAACGCAAGGAAGATTACCGCTTTCTAACCGGCGCCGGTCAATACACCGACGACATCGTGCTGCCGCAACAGACCTACGGCATCTTCGTGCGTTCGCCCCACGCGCACGCGCGGCTGGGCAACATCGACATCGAAGCCGCCCGCGGCGCACCGGGCGTTGTCGCCGTTTTTACCGGGGCCGACCTTGCCGCCGCGCAGGTGGGCGGCCTGCCCTGCGGCTGGCTCATCCACAGCACCGATGGCTCGCCGATGCGCGAGCCTCCGCATCCCGTCCTGGCCGTTGGTAAAGTCCGGCACGTGGGCGACCCGGTCGCGCTTGTCATCGCCGAGACCGCGAAAGCCGCCAAGGACGCCGCCGAACTCGTGACAGTCGACTACGACCTGTTGCCGGCCGTGGCGGATACGGCCCACGCGGCCGACGCAGGTCAGCCCGCCGTGCACGACGAAGTTCCCGACAACGTCTGCTACACCTGGGGCCACGGCGACAAAGCCGCGACCGACGCGGCCTTCGCGCAGGCCGCGCACGTCACGACGCTCGACATCGTCAATAACCGCCTGGTGCCCAACGCCATCGAGCCGCGCGCGGTCAACGCAAGCTACTCGCGGCAAGACGATAGCTACACCGTCTATGTCGCCAATCAAAATCCGCACGTCGAGCGGCTCTTGATGGCCGCATTCGTCCTGTCGCTGCCTGAATCCAAACTACGCATCGTCGCGCCAGACGTCGGCGGTGGATTCGGCTCGAAAATATTCCTCTATGGCGAAGATGTCGCCCTGACCTGGGCCTCGAAGCGCATCGGTCGCCCCGTCAAATGGACGGCGGAACGTTCGGAATCGTTCGTCTCCGATGCGCATGGCCGCGATCACGTGACGAAAGCGGAGCTCGCGCTCGATCGCGACGGCCATTTCCTCGCGATGCGTGTGCACACCACCGCAAACATGGGCGCCTATCTGTCGACCTTCGCCTCGTCGGTGCCCACGATTCTCTACGCGACGCTGCTCGCGGGCCAATACGCCACACCGGCCATTTACGCGGAGGTCAAAGCCGTCTTTACCAATACCGTCCCCGTCGACGCGTATCGCGGTGCGGGACGGCCCGAAGCCACCTATGTCGTCGAGCGGCTGGTCGAAACCGCGGCGCGCGAACTCGGCATGGACCCGGCTGAAATCCGCAGACGCAATTTCATCCGCTCGTTCCCGTATGCGACACCGGTCGGCCTCACCTATGACACGGGCGATTACGAAACCTGCCTCGCACGCGCCATCGAACTCGCCGACGTGGCGGGCTTCGCACAACGTCGCGAAGCATCGAAGCAAAATGGCAAGCTGCGCGGTCTCGGCTACTCGTGTTACATCGAAGCGTGCGGTCTCGCTCCATCGAAAATTGCGGGCGCACTCGGCGCGCGGGCTGGCCTCTTCGAAGCGGGCGAGGTGCGTGTGCATCCCACTGGCACGGTCACCGTCTTCACCGGGTCGCATAGCCACGGCCAAGGGCATGAAACGACGTTCGCGCAGGTGGTCGCCGACCGGCTCGGGCTCGGGATCGACAGCGTCGAAATCGTCCACGGCGATACCGGCCGCATCCCATTCGGCATGGGAACCTACGGTTCGCGTTCGATCGCGGTGGGCGGCACCGCCATCATGAAGGCGCTCGACAAGATCGAAGCCAAAGCGAAAAAGATCGCGGCGCATCTGCTCGAAGCCTCCGCCACCGATATCGAATTCGCCAACGGCGTCTTTCGTGTGGCCGGCACGGACCGCACCAAAACGTTTGCCGAAGTGTCGCTGGCCGCATACGTCCCGCACAACTACCCGCTCGAGGAACTCGAGCCGGGATTGGACGAGAACGCGTTCTACGACCCGAGCAATTTCACTTATCCAGCGGGCGCCTATCTCTGCGAAGTCGAAGTGGACCCCGATACGGGCGAAACGCGTATCGAGCGGTTCACCGCTGTCGACGACTTCGGCAACGTCATCAATCCGATGATCGTCGAAGGACAGGTGCACGGCGGACTTGGCCAAGGCATTGGCCAGGCGCTGCTCGAACGGTGCGTCTACGATCCCGATACGGGGCAGTTATTGTCCGGCTCGTACATGGATTACGCGATGCCGCGCGCGTCGGATCTGCCGGAATTCACGGTCGAGACGAGCAAAGGCACGCCGTGCACCCACAATCCGCTTGGCGTCAAAGGATGCGGAGAAGCGGGTGCGATCGGCTCGCCGCCGGCCGTCATCAACGCGATCGTCGACGCGCTCGCGCCGCTTGGCGTGAAAGACATCCAGATGCCGGCCACCCCGCACCGTGTCTGGTCCGCGATTCAGGCCGCGCAGTCATCGGTCCATTGAACGGTCGACAGGAGATATTCGATGTATTCCTACGCATTCGACTATGAGCGCGCGGCCGATACGAAGGCTGCCGTGGCAGCCCTGCAAGCGGACGGCGACGCCAAATACCTGGCCGGCGGACAAAGCATGCTGCCTACCATGCGCTTACGCCTCGCCCAACCGACGAAGCTCGTCGACGTCACTCGCATCGGCGCGTTGAAAGAGATTCGAGTCGACAGCCAGACGATTTCGATTGGCGCCGCGGTCTGTCATGCCGACGTCGCCGAGCATGATGGAATCCGGCGCACGCTGCCCGGACTGGCCGAACTGGCCGGCACGATAGGCGACCGTCAGGTGCGCGCGCGCGGCACACTGGGTGGCTCGCTCGCCAACGACGATCCCGCCGCCGACTATCCGGCCGCCGTGCTCGCGCTCGGCGCGACGATCGTCACGGATCGCCGACGAATCGCCGCCGACGACTTTTTTGTCGGCATGTACGAGACGGCGCTCGAGCCCGATGAGCTGATCGTCGCGGTGGAATTTCCCGTGCCTGAGAAAAGCGCTTACGAGAAGTTCCGCAACCCCGCATCCCAGTTCGCGCTCGTCGGCGTATTCGTGGCCAAGCACAAGGATGGCGTTCGCGTTGCCGTGACAGGTGCCGCGTCATCGGTATTTCGCGCGTCGGCGCTTGAAGCCGCGTTGAGCAGCAGCTTCACGCGCGACGCAGCCCGGCAAATGACGCTTGCCCCCGACGAAATGAACGCGGATTTGCATGCGAGCGCCGAATATCGTGCGCATCTGATTCCCATCCTCGCCGCGCGCGCGGTCGAGCGCGCACGCTAGCGGGCGGCGCTCTCACCCGGATTCCGACAATGCGGCCGGACACGATCGACGAAACACGCGCCGCGCTGTCGGCGCACCGGTACTTCGCGAGCCGCGAACTTGCAACGGCGCTCTTTCTCGCGTTGCGGATGGACCGCCCGCTGTTTCTCGAGGGAGAGCCTGGCGTGGGCAAAACGGAGCTCGCCAAGGCCGCTTCCGAAATACTCGGCACGACGCTTTTGCGTCTGCAGTGCTATGAAGGTCTGGACACGGCGAGCGCGCTCTACGAATGGGACTATCCACGCCAAATCATGGCGCTGCGTCTTGCGGAAGCGGCCGGCGAGCGGCCCGGCAACGATACGCTTTATCGCAGCGAATTCCTGCTCAAACGCCCGCTGCTGCAAGCGTTGATGCCGGACGAACAGCATCCCGGCGCGCAACGTGTGCTGCTCATCGATGAAATCGACAGGGCCGATGAGCCGTTCGAGGCCTTTCTTCTGGAGCTGCTTTCGGATTTCCAAGTGTCGATTCCCGAATACGGCACCGTGCGCGCCGCTCGCGCCCCGCTCGTCATCGTCACATCGAATCGCACTCGCGAGGTCCATGACGCGCTCAAGCGCCGCTGCCTCTATCAATGGATCGGCTATCCGGAGCTCGAACGCGAACTCGAAATCGTCGCGGCGCGTGCCCCCGAAGCGGCGGCGCAGTTGCAGCAGCGCGCCGTGTCCTTCGTGCACCGACTGCGCGCGATGGATCTGTTCAAGGCACCCGGCATTGCGGAAACGATCGACTGGTGCCGCGCGCTCGCGGCACTCTCGATCTCGGAGCTCGATCCACAGTCCGTGCACGACACGCTCGGCGTGCTGCTCAAATATCAGGACGACCTCGCACGGCTCGATACCGCCGAAATCGCGCGATGCCTGGCCGAAGCGGGGTAGTCTCGATGGCGTCGCCGGCCTCGCCCTCCTTGCCCTCCGGACTACCGATGTTCGCGCGCAACGTCGTGCACTTCGTTCGACTGCTACGGGCAGCGGGCTTGCCGATGTCGCCAGCTCACGCGATCGACGCGTTGGATGCGCTGCGGCTCGTGGAGATCGAAAGACGCGACGACGTGCACGACGCGCTGGCCGCCATCCTCGTGCATTCGGCCGATGAGCGCGCATTCTTCGACACTGCCTTCGATCTGTTCTGGCGCGATCCCGATTGGGCGGGCAAACTGCGCGCGCTGTTATTGCCGAAGGCGCGGGCCGGCATGCCACCTCCGATGCGAAGCAATCGGATTGCGGATGCCCTCGCGACACGTGCGTCCGAGCCGGCCCGGCGCGACGCCAGCGAGGGGGACCGCCGCGAACTGCATGCGCACGCAACGTTCAGCGCGGACGAACGCCTGCGTCACCGCGACTTCGATACCTTGAGCGCCGACGAATGGCGCACGTTGCGCAATGCGCTCCGCAACCGTCGCATGTCCTTCGCGACCGTTCCGACGCGCAGGTTGCGGGCGGCCTCGCACGGCATCCACGCCGATGTTCGCGCCAGCGCTCGCCAGGCGGTGCACGCGGGTGGAGACTGGCTCGTCTGGAAGTACCGGGCCGTGCGCGAACGCAAACCGCCGCTCGTCTTGCTGCTCGATATCTCCGGTTCGATGGCCAACTACTCGCGTGCGGTGCTCTACTACTGCCATGCGCTGCTGCAATCGCGCGAGAGATTGCAGGTTTTTCTGTTCGGCACACGCCTCACCCATGCAACGCGCGCCTTGCGGGAGCATGATCCCGATGCGGCGATCGCCGCGCTTGCCCGAAGCGTCGAGGACTGGGCCGGCGGAACGCGCATCGGCGCGGCGCTTGCGCAATTCAACCGGCGCTGGGCGAAGCGCGCGCTCGCGGGACGCGCGACGGTGTTGCTCGTGACCGACGGCCTCGATCATGAAGCCATCGATTTGCTCGACGCCGAGATGGCGCGGCTCGCGCGCAACGCCTACCGCATCGTCTGGCTCAACCCGCTGCTGCGCTATGCCCGGTTCTCCGCGCGTGCGCGCGGCGTACGTGCCATCCTGCCGCACGTCGACGCACACCGTCCCGTGCACAACCTCGAGAGCCTCGATGCGCTCGCGCGCGACTTCGCGCATCTCTCGCGCGTGCCCCGCCACCCCATGCCGGTTTCGCCAATCGAAGGAGCGCCGCAATGGAACTGACCGAGCAATACATACTGCCCGTCTCACGCGATCGGGCATGGGAAGCGCTGCGCGACCCAGCGGTCCTGCGCACCATCATACCGGGGTGCGAAAGCATCGAAGCTGACGGTGACAATGCCTATACCGTCTCGATGCTCGCCGCGGTGGGCCCCGTCAAAGCACACTTCAAGGGCCGCATGTCGCTGACCAACATCAACGCGCCGCAGAGCTATACCGTAGTATTCGAGGGCCAGGGCGGTGTCGCCGGTTTCGCGAAAGGTAGCGCGGACGTAACGCTCGAAGCCGACGGGGATTCGTCGACCAAGCTATCGTATACAGCGCACGCCCAGGTGGGCGGCAAGCTTGCGCAGATCGGCTCGCGCCTCGTCGATGGTGCCGCGCGCAAGGTAGCAGGCGAGTTTTTCAAGCGTTTTACGGCGCAGATGACGGGTGAAGCCGGAGCGGCCGAGGCGAGCGACGAAAGCGCCGACGAAAGCAATGAAAGCGACGAACGCGACGCATCGGCGCCCACAGAGCAAGCTGCCGAGCAGGCACCCGCAGGCAAAGGACATAAATCATGGAAAGCGTGGATCTCGAAGTCCTGAAATCGAGCGCGCGCTGGCTCGACGAAGGGCATCGCGTATTGCTCGTCACCGTCGTGAAAACGTGGGGGTCGTCCCCACGCCCGCAAGGCGCGATGCTCGCCGTGCGCGATGACGGGCTCGTGGCCGGTTCGGTCTCGGGCGGGTGCATCGAAGACGACCTGATCGACCGCGTACGCCGCGAAGGCGTAGGCGGCGATCGCCCCGAGGCGGTGAAGTACGGCATCACGGCCGAGGAGGCGCATCGTTTCGGGCTTCCCTGCGGCGGCACGATCGAGCTCGTGCTCGAACCGCTGACGAAAGCGAGCGCCATCGACGAGCTCTACCGTACCGTCGAAGCCGGCCGGCTCGTCGCGCGAACGCTCGACATGAAAACCGGCACGGCCATCCTGACGCCCGCCCAAGCAACCGACGGCGTGCAGTTCGATGGCAATACCCTCATGACGATCCATGGTCCGCGCTACCGGATGCTCGTGATCGGCGCGGGTCAACTGTCACGGTATCTTTGCAGCATTGCCGTGGGCCTGGATTATCAGGTGACCGTTTGCGATCCGCGCGAGGAATACACCGAGGAATGGAATATTCCCGGCACCACCGTCGTCCGCACGATGCCGGACGATACGGTTGCCGACATGAAGCTCGACGAGCGCTGCGCCGTGATTGCACTGACGCACGACCCGAAACTCGACGATCTCGCATTGATGGAAGCGCTGAAAACGCCGGCCTTCTACGTCGGGGCACTCGGCTCCCGCCGCAACAATGCGGCACGGCGCGAGCGGCTCAAGGAGTTCGATCTGAACGATGCGCAACTCGCAAAGCTGCACGGGCCGGTCGGGATCTATATCGGCAGCCGTACGCCGCCCGAAATCGCCATTTCAATTCTCGCTGAAGTAACGGCCGCCAAGAACGGTGTATCGTTGCCAACGCTGCTTCAGGTCGAAGGCGCCAAAGCGGCACGAGAGCGGCCCGGTAGCGAACGTCCGGCCTGCAACGCCTGACACGCGCGCCGCAGCGCAGTTCGAACGCTGCGCGCGGACATCGATCGAACACGCGAGACAAGCCCATGAGCGAAGGTTCTCCGTTCCGCCCCGCACTCGAACACGCGCTACGTCACGCGCTCACCTATCTCGAGAACCTCGAACATCGCCCGGTCGCCGCTCGTGCCACGCTCGAAACATTGCGAAGCCGGCTGGCAAAGCCACTCAACAGCGCGCCAATGGCAGCCGAACACGTCATCGACGAGCTCGTTGCCGATACGGAGGGCGGCATCGTCGGAAGTGCGAGCGGCCGTTTCTTCGGCTGGGTGATCGGCGGCGCGGTGCCTGCCTCGCTGGGAGCGGATTGGCTCACGAGCGCATGGGATCAAAACGCCGCCTCTTACGCATGCGCGCCGGCGGAAGCTGTGGTCGAAGAAGTCTGCGGCGAGTGGCTGAAGGACCTGCTCGGCCTGCCGTCCGCGGCAAGTTTCGCGCTCACGAGCGGTTGCCAGACCGCGCATGTGACCGCGCTCGCGGCCGCGCGCCATGCGTTACTCGAACGATGCGGCTGGCAAGTCGAGCACGATGGCCTCTTCGGCGCGCCCCGCATCCGTGTGCTCAGCAGCGATCAATTTCACGGCAGCATCACGCAGGCTGTGCGTCTGCTCGGCATGGGCACCGCGTGCGTACAAGGGTTGCCATCGAATGAAGCGGGCGAGCTCGAAGCCGCGACGCTCGAGGAAGCGCTACGCGCCGCGCCCGATGCGCCGACCATCGTCCTTCTGCAAGCGGGCGACCTCAACATCGGCGCCTACGATTCGTTCTCCGAATTGATTCCGCTTGCGCACCGCTACGGCGCATGGGTCCACGTGGACGGTGCATTCGGGCTCTGGGCGAATGCGAGCGAACGTTACCGGTCTTTGCTCACCGGCGTCGAGCAGGCGGACTCCTGGGCGACCGATGGGCATAAGTGGCTCAACGTGCCCTACGACAGCGGCTTTGCCTTCGTGGCCCACGCCGACGCGCACCGCGCGGCCATGGCGCATTACGCGAGTTATGTTTCGTACAACGATGCCGTTCGCGAGCAAAAGGACTGGACGCCGGTATGGTCGCGGCGCGGGCGCGGCTTCGCCGCCTATGCGGCGCTGCGCGAACTCGGCCGCGAAGGTATCGCGGGGTTGGTCGAGCGCTGTTGCGATGCGGCGCATGCGCTGGCCGTCGGCATCGCGACCGAGCCGGGCGTAGAGCTCGTCTGGGAACCGCGCATCAACCAGGGCTTGATCCGGTTTCTCGATCCCAGGCCCGATGCGACCGAGACCGATCACGATGCCTGGACCGACGACATCACCGAAGCGGTGCTGCGAACCGGCGAGGCACTTTTCAGCAACACGACGTGGCGCGGCAGACGGTGCATGCGCATCTCGGTCTGCAATTGGCAGACCGATAAAAATGCCGTGGCTCGAGCCATTGCCGCCGTGAGCGAGGTCGTGCGCACCAAGCGAGCCGAATCTTGGCGTATTCGGGCTTTCTCAACTCGTCTTCCATCCACTTGATCCAAGTGTTCCGATTGATAGCATTGGGCGTTGCCGAAAGAATCGCAAACTCGCCCTCGCCGCCCATCAGCTTCG
>CBJLAJ010000185.1:0-9490 GCA_966421005.1 uncultured Paraburkholderia sp. | reverse complement strand
CCGCGGGATTTTGACGGGCTTGAGCAGGAAAGCCCAAATACAGGGGCGCAGCCCTGCGATCGCGTTTTCGACTGGAGCGTTGCCCGCCATGACGATGACGGGCAACACGCCATCGGGCTGAGCGGGCAGGTGCGAAAGAAGATCGAGGCCGCTGCCGTCGGGCAGATTCAGGTCGATCAACACGACATCGGGAATGAAGCGGCTCAACGCGGCGCGCGCTTCGGCGAGCGAGACGGCGGTATCGACGGAAAATCCGTCGGCTGCGACGATCGCAGAGAGGCCGGACAGGCTGTTGGGATCGTCTTCGACAATCAGAGCATGTGGCATTGCGGGCGGCAATCAATCAATTCGAGGGAGCGGCTCGCCCGGCGCAGCGGAGCGCGGGGCGAAAACGTTTCAAGGCGAAGGGCAATCGGTGCGACAAGCAGGTTTCACGCCATAAGAATTATTTCTTGTAAAACAGCGCACTAGCATTTTCTGCCTAGCGGCGCCGCAGGTTTGTCCGAGCAGGACGGGAAAAACGACCGGTAAAGTTTTCTCAACCATACACCAGTCATACGAAAAAAAAAGCGCCCCGATGGGGCGCCCGGACTCGGCAGAGTGCCTGCCGCCGATTTTTCTTTCAAACAGCTTACGCGCGGCTGCGATATTCGTGCGTGCGGGTATCGATCTCGATCTTGTCGCCGATATTGCAGAAGAGGGGAACCTGGAGTTCGAACCCGGTGTTGATCTTCGCCGTCTTGAGGACCTTGCCCGACGACGTATCGCCCTTCACCGCGGGTTCCGTGTAGGTGATTTCACGCACGAGGGTGGTCGGCAGTTCGACCGAGATCGCCTTCTCGTTGTAGAAGACGACTTCGCATGCCATGCCGTCTTCGAGATAGTTGAGCGCGTCGCCCATCATCTCCTGCTCGACTTCGTACTGGTTGTAGTCGGCGTCCATGAACACGTACATCGGATCGGCAAAGTACGAGTAAGTCACTTCCTTGCGATCGAGCACGACGACGTCGAATTTGTCGTCCGCCTTATAGACCGTTTCCATGCCCGCGCCCGTCAGCAGATTCTTGAACTTCATCTTCACGACGGCGGCGTTGCGGCCCGATTTGTTGTATTCGGCTTTCTGCACGACCATGGCATCGCTGCCGATCATCACGACGTTGCCCGTGCGGAGTTCCTGTGCGATCTTCATAAAAACACGTGTCCTTGCGAATGAGGTTTCCTGTTGCTCAACGGCATCCATTGCTTGAAGACTTCATTCGAAGACCTCGCGTGGTAACGCTAGCCAGCCGTTGGGGATAACCGCTTATTTTAACTGGCTTTTTGCAAACCGTGCTAGGTTTGATGCGAGATCGCCGAGCGTCGCGAGTTCATCGGCCCAGCTGGCCGCCCGCGCGCAAAAGGCTTCCCGGTGGGACCAGAAGTCCGCCCAGTCGGGTGTTCCGGCCCCGTTCCAGGCGTGCCAGAAGCGATCCATCGCAGCGCGGGCCGCGGCCGGCAGCGGCGCGGCATAGTGCGCCAGCGCGGCATCGAGCTTCGGTAAATGGGCTGCGTCGGCTTGCGGATAGATGTGCCAGACGAACGGCCGCCGCGCCCATTGCGCACGCACGAACGAATCTTCCCCGCGCACGAAGTTCAAATCGCTCGCCCAGAGCATCGCGTCGAAAGCCGGCTGGGGCACGAAGGGCAGTGCATGAGCGCGCAGATTGCCACGCTCCACCAACGCTGGGGCCTTGAACGACGCAACACCGAAAAAGCGGGCGACCGCGCCCGAAATTCGCCCTTCCGGCACCAGCAACACCACGGGGGTGGGCGCGTCGCGCCATTGCGCAAGCAACGCTTCGATCGCGGGATTTTCGTACGCGAACAGCGAGACGACCGTCGCTTCGGGGCCCGGGGGCGGTCCTAGCGTCATGCGCTGCCACCAGGCCCCGCGCGCCTCGCTGGACGCGAGGAAATGCTCGCGTGCCGCGTCGATCTCGCGTTCCTTGATGACGCCGCCCGTGCCATGGCCGAGCCCGGGGAAGAAAAATGTCTTCACGAGCGCATGGCGCGGATGAGGGGAGGGCTTCAAGTGAACGTCGGCCACCCAATCCTCGGCACTCAGGTATTCGAGGTTGATCCAGACGGACGCCCGCTCGCGCCGTGCCATTGCCGCAAGATAGGCGCCCGGCAGTTCGCAGGCGAAGGCCTCGATGACGATATCGGCTACCCGCAGCGTGTCGCCCGCATGGCGAGGCTCGCGCCAGTGCTCGATCTCGATGCCGGCCACCGTCTGGCTCGCCGCTGTCGGATCGACGGCCGGCTCGAGCCTGGCGAACGTATGCAGATCGTCCACGATCACGCGCACTTGCCAGCCCTCGTCGCTCGCGAGCTGGCGGGCCAGACGCCAGCAGACGCCGACATCGCCGAAGTTATCGATGACGGCACAAAAGATGTCGCAGGCGAGGGCGGATGGCGCGGCGCTCACTGGCGAGGATGCGCTGGGGCGGGACGGATCGGACATGATGCAGCGCGCCGCGCGAGCGCGGGAGCATGCGCAAATGTTCTAAACTGGCGATTCTAAAGCACGCTGCGCCGCACCGCTTCGCTGCAAGGCGCGGCGCTCTCCGTCCGACACCCGCATGACCGAACCGCTCGCCCCAGAATCGCCCCCCGCCGCCTTCGAGCCGAAGCGAATCCTCGCTCAATTGCCGCATATGCCCGGCGTCTACCGATACTACGACAAGCTCGGTGCGGTGCTTTACGTGGGCAAGGCGCGCGACCTCAAAAAGCGCGTCTCGAGCTACTTCACGAAGACACAGCTCTCGCCGCGCATCGCGATGATGGTCACGCGCATTGCCCGCGTCGAAACGACGGTGACGCGTTCCGAAGCCGAAGCGCTGTTGCTCGAGAACAATCTGATCAAGGCGCTGGCGCCGCGATACAACATCCTGTTTCGCGACGATAAGTCCTACCCCTATCTCAAACTCACGGGGCACAAGTTTCCGCGTATGGCGTATTACCGCGGAACCGTCGATAAAAAGAATCGGTACTTCGGGCCGTTTCCGAGCGCCTGGGCTGTACGCGAAAGCATCCAGATCCTGCAGCGCGTATTTCAGTTGCGCACCTGCGAGGACTCGGTGTTCAACAACCGCACGCGGCCTTGCCTGCTGCATCAGATTGGGCGCTGCACGGCGCCGTGCGTCGGCGCTGTCAGCGAGGAGGACTACGCGCGCGACGTCGAAAACGCATCGCGTTTCTTGCTCGGCCGCCAAAACGAGGTGATGAAGGAGCTCGAAACCAAAATGCATGCGTTCGCGGCCGAACTGAAGTTCGAGCAGGCCGCGGCTGTGCGCAACCAGATGAGTTCGCTATCGACAGTGCTGCATCAGCAGGCGATCGAAGTCGGCAGCGATAGCGATGTCGACATTCTCGCTGTCGTCGCGCAGGGCGGACGTGTCTGCGTCAACCTGGCGATGGTCCGCGGCGGGCGGCACCTCGGCGACAAGGCCTACTTCCCTGCGCATGTGGACAGCGCGCTGGGGGGCGGCGAAACGGCGCCGGGCGCCGAGGCCGAGGCGGCCCTGACGTCCGAGCCGTCCGAGCCGTCCGTTATCGACGAGGCGTCCGAACCCGTCGCGACGGCGGGTATCGAAGTCGAGGTCCTCGAGGCCTTCATCGCGCAGCACTACCTCGGCAATCGCGTACCGCCAGTGCTCGTTGTCAGTCATGCTCCCGCGAGCCGCGAACTGGTCGAGCTCCTGAGCGAGCAGGCCGGTCACAAGGTGACGCTCGTGCGACAACCGCAAGGTCAAAAACGTGTCTGGCTCGGCATGGCCGAGCAAAATGCGCGTCTTGCGCTTACGCGGCTGCTCTCGGAACAGGGTTCGCAACAGGCGCGCACCCGCGCGCTCGCCGAAACGCTGGGTCTCGAATGCGACGATCTCGCGCACCTGCGTATCGAATGCTTCGATATCAGCCATACGATGGGCGAGGCCACGCAGGCTTCGTGCGTGGTGTATCGCGATCACAAGATGCAGTCGAGCGAATATCGGCGCTACAACATCGCCGGCATCACGCCGGGGGACGACTACGCGGCGATGCGACAGGTGCTCACACGCCGGTACGAGAAGATGGTGGAGTCCGCCGCGGGCAATGCGGACGATCGCGCTGCCGAGCTGCAGCCCGAGGCGGCGGCCGATCCGGGGCTGGCGGCCGATGCGGCCGAACCGCGCGCGGCCGGTGGCACGCTGCCGAATATCGTGCTGATCGATGGCGGCAAAGGGCAGGTGGAGGTCGCGCGCCAGGTGTTTGCGGAGCTCGGGCTCGACCAATCGATTCTCGTGGGCGTTGCGAAGGGGGAAGGGCGCAAGGTGGGGCTCGAAACGCTCATATTCGCTGACGGCCGCTCGCCGCTGGAACTCGGCAAGGAAAGCGCGGCGCTCATGTTGGTCGCCCAGATTCGCGACGAAGCCCATCGCTTTGCGATCACGGGCATGCGTGCCAAGCGTGCCAAGGCGCGCCAGACTTCCCGCTTGGAAGAGCTCGAGGGGATCGGCGCCAAGCGCCGGCAGCGGCTTTTGGCGCGATTCGGCGGGCTTCGCGGCGTAGTGGCCGCAAGCGTCGAGGATCTGGCGAGCGTCGAAGGGATTTCGCTCGCGTTGGCCGAGCAGATCTACAAGCAGTTGCATTGAAGGGGCACGGCCGGCCCCCCCCCGCCGCCGTGGCGGCTTGGCTGCCGCTCGAGCCTTGGCTTGTGGCGGGTTCGTCGACACGGCACAATGGCGTCTCCTTGTTTCGTCAACTTCGCGGGGCCGCCGGCCATTCGCTCATGCCGTTCAACTTTCCGATTTTCCTGACGTGGCTGCGGATCGTTCTGATTCCGCTCGTCGTCGGCGTGTTCTACGTGCCCGACGCGTGGATGAGCGAGCCGCATCGTAATGCGGCTGCATGCGCGATATTCGTGCTCGCGGCGCTGACCGACTGGTTCGACGGCTATCTTGCCCGCAAGTGGAATCAGACGTCCGCGTTCGGCGCGTTTCTCGATCCCGTCGCCGACAAGCTGATGGTGACGGCCGCGTTACTGATCCTGGTACAGCTCGGGCGTATCGAAGCGGCGATCGCGCTCGTGATCGTCGGGCGCGAAATCGCGATTTCGGCCCTGCGCGAATGGATGGCGCAAATCGGGGCGTCGAAAAGCGTGGCGGTGAACCAGCTCGGCAAATTCAAGACGGCCTGCCAGATGGTGGCGATTCCGATGCTGCTTTTCGAGGCGCCGTTGCACATCGGCGGATGGGTCATTGCGACGCACGTGTGGGGCGTCTGGCTCATCTATCTCGCTGCTGTGCTGACGATCTGGTCCATGCTCTATTACATGAAGCTTGCCTGGCCGCAGATTCGCGAGCGCGGCGGCATTCTTTAGGCATCGCGCGCCGGCCAACCATCCGATGAGGTCGCGGCGGTATCGGCTTCAGGAAGGAAGGCCCAGTTCGTGCCGCAAGAGCCGGGCCGCGGCTTGGGTGACGTCGAGCCATGCACCCGGCGCCGGTTGGCGTACGAGGCGCGCACTCGGGTACCACGGACTCGACTCCCCCTCGATATTGCTGCGCGCCGGCTTGCCAGGCTCTGGGGTGAACCATCGCCAATCGGCCGCGAACGGCAACATCAGAAAAAGCGGCTTGCCGAGCGCGCCGGCAAGGTGTGCGATGGAGGTATCGATCGAGACGACCGCATCGAGCCGCTCGACGATCGCGGCTGTATCGGCGAAGTCGCGAATCCGTCCGTCGTAGCGATGGATCGACGCGCGCTTGGCGTGCTGTTGCAGCGATTGGGCGTCGAGCTCGCCGATAGCCGGCTGCAAGACGATCCAGTCGATGCCCGCGAGCGCGAAAAGCGGCGCCAGCGCATCCACCGGCATCGAGCGGGTCTCGTGGGCCTGAATGCGGCCCGACCATGCGACGCCCACCTTGAAGCGTGACTGACCGCCCAGCGAGCCACGCCAGCGACGTTTGTACGGCGCTGGGACCTCGGCGTAGCGGCGTTGGGCGGGCAGCGCGTCGCGCGTCGCGCCGAGCGCGAGCGGCAAACTCAGTAGCGGGCAATGCAGATCGGCCTCGATCGGGCCTTCGTCCCGCGCGACCACCTTGACCCGCCATCGCTGGCCGAGCGGCTCCACGAGCGGCAGCAACTCGGGCTGCACCGCAAATACGAGACGCGCCGCACGTTCGCGCGCGAGCGGCACGAAGCGCATGAATTGGAGCGTATCGCCGAATCCCTGTTCGGTTTCGACGAGCAGGGTACGCGTGTCGATCGGTTCACCATGCCATCGGGGCAGCGTACGGGGCGCCACGGGGGGCGATGCGGCGCCGGCCGTCGCCGCGAGTTCGAGGCGAGCTTCGTATTCGGGCAGGCCGCGCGCGAAATCGCCGAGCGTCAGCAGCGTGAGCGCCCGGTTGAGTCGGGCCGATGCGAGTCCGGGACGCAGCCTCAATGCCTGGTCGTAGGCGCGCAACGCCGCCTCGTGCGCGCAAAGCGCATGATGCGCATTGCCGAGACTGAGCCAGGCGAGACTCATGCTCGGATCGAGCCCGACGGCGCGCTCGAGCGCACCGATCGCTTGCGCATGACGGCCCGACGCGGCGAGCGCATTGCCGAGTCCGAGCAACGCCGGCGCGAACGGCGCGTGTAGCGCGAGTGCCGCCTCGAATGCCGTGACGGCCTGCTCGTGCTGGCCGATCGCGTCGAGTGTGTTGCCGAGATTGAACTGTGCGGCGATGAAGCGTGGCTCGAGCGTCAGCGCTTCGCGGAAATGCGCGACGGCGTCCTCGGCACGGCCGAGCGCCGCATAGGCCATGCCGAGATTGTTATGAGCCCCCGCGTGATCGGGACGCAGCGTCAGTGCCCGCTTGAAGGCCTGGATCGCGTCGTCGTGGCGCCCGATCGCGTGCAGCGCATTGCCAAGATTGTTCCAGGTGGGCGCATCGCTGGGCTGCAGGCGCACCGAGCGCTCGAATGCGTCGACGGCATCCGCGTGCCGGCCCGCCGCCGCGTAGGCGTTGCCGAGGTTGTAATGGGCGAGCGGAAACTCCGGTGCGAGCGTCAGCGCGTTGCGAAATCGCTCGATTGCACCGTCCAGTTGGCCCAGTGCCTTCAGTGCGTTGCCGAGATTGAGCTGCAGGCCGGCGTCGTCCGGGCGCAGCCGCACCGCGCGGCCGACGAGATCGGCAGCTTCGGCGTGTCGTCCTTGTTGATGGCGCAGCACGCCAAGCAGATGCAAGGCGTCGGTGTGCGTGGGGTCGGCGGCCAGCGCCGCGCGATAATCGCGCTCGGCGTCAGCGAGCCTTCCGTCACGATGGGCCGCATAAGCGCGAACGAAAAGAGAATCCATGACGGCGGGAAAAGCGGCGAACGCGGCATTTTCCCACACTCGCCGCGCCGCGCGAAAAGTGCGTTCGGTCTCACGGTCCGTGTTTTGCGGTTGGAGAGCTTCGTGCGCACCCGCCGGTAGCCAGCGTACACTAGCCGGGTCGTCGTTCGCCGGAGGAAAAAGCATGGCCGCCGTCGGAAACGAGCAGCCGGTGCTGATCGTCGGCGCAGGCCCGACAGGGCTTGCTGCCGCGATGAGCCTCGCACGGGCGCAAGTCGCCGTACGCATCATCGATCGGGCGCCGCAACCGGCGGCGCACTCGCGTGCGATCGGCATACAAGCCCGCACGCTCGAACTCTTCGAACAGCATCGCGTCGTGGAGCCGTTTCTCGCGGCCGGGCACCGGCTGCGCGCAGTCAACCTGTTTTCCAATGGTCATCGGCTCGCGCGGCTCGACTTCGACCCGCTGCAGACGCGCTATCCCTACCTGATGTGCCTCGATCAGACGGTGACGGAGCGCATCATGACCGAACATCTCGCAAGCTTCGGCGTGAGCATCGAGCGCGGCATCGAGCTCGTCGGCCTGACGCAGGGCACCGCGCGCGCCGAGGCCGAGCTGCTTCACGCCGACGGCCGGCACGAGATCGTGCACACGCCGTTTATCGTTGCGGCGGACGGCGCTCACAGTACGGTGCGTCGCCTGCTCGGGCTCAGCTTTGCCGGCAAGACATTCGATCAGACGTTCGTGTTAGCGGATCTGCATGCCGACTGGGACTTGTCCGACGACGAGTTTCACCTTTTCGCATCAGGGGAGGGCCTGGCGGCCATCTTGCCGATGGGCGGCGGCCGCCACCGGTTCATCGCCGATCATCCGGAGGCGGTCGCCGGTCACGAAATGAAGTCAGAGGAGGTTGCCGATGCGGGAACGGCCGCCGATGACGACCCGCCGGAGGACCCGCCGCTCTCGCTGTTTCGCGAAGCCGCCGCGCGGCGAATCCATCGTCCGCTCGAGTTATCGGGGATCGAATGGTCCTCGTATTTCCGGTTGAACAGCCGGATGGTGGAGCGATTGCGTGTGCAACGCACGTTCCTGGCGGGAGATGCCGCGCACGTGCATAGCCCGGCGGGCGCGCAGGGCATGAACACCGGCATTCAGGAAGCGTTCAACCTCGGCTGGAAGCTGGCACGCGTGCTCAAAGGACACGCCTCGGAGCACCTGCTCGATACCTATCAGGCAGAACGTCACCCGATCGAACGCGATGTGCTGCGGCAGACGACCTTCATTACGCAACTGGCCGAAGCCGAACGTGGGCCGCTCAAGTTGCTGCGCGAACGGGCGATGCCGATCCTCGCCGCATTCGGGCCGCTGCGCGACGCCGCACGTCTGATGGTGAGCGAACTGTCGATTCAATACCGGCGCAGCTCGCTTACGCTCGAGCGCGTGCTGGACGGTGGGCCGCGCGCAGGCGAGCGGGCGCCCGACGCGCTCGTGCACGTGATCGATGGGCCGCTCGGCCGCGCTCCGGGTACCGGCTGCGTTTTCGATCTGCACGACCCGGCCTATTTTTCGCTCTTTTTGCTGGTCAGCGTGCCCGGTGACGAGCGAGCGCGCTTCGATGCGGGCGATGCGCTCGCCGCGAGCTCGGTCTCGATCGATCCGAGCGTCGACAAACTTGCCTCGCTCATCGAGCGTGTGTTGTCGGGGAGTGTGCGCATCTGGCGTGTGACCGATGCGCAAAGCGGCAGCGGCACGCCGCTCACGGAAGCGTACGGCAGAACCCGCCCGGCGTTCTATCTGGTGCGGCCAGACGGCTACATTTGCGCGCGCGGGCGCCCGTCATCCGATGCGAGCGCGCTCGCAAGGCACTGCGAGACGTGGTTTGCGGCGATGCGCGCAAACGGTTGATGCGATGGTTGTTGTCCCCGGGGAAGCGATTCCCCGGGGTGAGGGTCACGCAGGTTCGGCTGGCGTGAGCTTCTCGCGAGTTCGGATCAGCGCGTCTTTGACGACGGGCAGCATGGTGGCGCTCGCCTCGGGATCGTCGAGTGCCGCAAGAATCGTCCGCCGCATACGTGGCTCCCAGAAGCGCCGGATATGCTCCGAAATCCCCGTGAGGGCCTCGTCGCGATCGGGCATCGATTCGA
>CBJLAJ010000184.1:0-9583 GCA_966421005.1 uncultured Paraburkholderia sp. | reverse complement strand
CCGCTCGAAGCGCTGCGGCTCGAAGCATCGGCCCGCGACTCGCGCGATTTCGTCGGTGCATTGCGCGCCCGGCATGCGGCCGGGCAACCGGCCGTCATCGCCGAAGTCAAAAAGGCAAGCCCGTCGAAAGGTGTGCTGCGCGAGCACTTCGTGCCTGCCGATATCGCGCGCTCGTACGCGCGCGGCGGCGCGGCGTGCCTGTCCGTCTTGACCGACGTGCGTTTCTTCCAGGGCAGCGTCGCCTACCTCGAAGAAGCACGCGCCGCTTGCGAACTCCCCGTGCTGCGCAAGGATTTCATCGTCGATCCCTATCAGATCGTCGAAGCGCGCGCGATGGGCGCCGACGCCATTCTCCTCATCGCCGCCGCGCTGTCGACGCCCGAAATGCAGGACCTCGAAGCGCTCGCGCATTCGCTGGGTCTCGCGGTGCTCGTCGAGGTGCACGACAAGACAGAACTCGCCGAGGCGCTGACGTTGAAGACGCCGCTCATCGGCATCAACAACCGCAATCTGCGCACCTTCGAGACGTCGATCGAAACGACGCTCGGCATGCTCGATCTCGTGCCGGCCGATCGCATCGTCGTCACCGAATCGGGCATTCTCACGCGCGCCGATGTCGAGGCCATGCGCGAGCGCTCGGTGCATACGTTCCTCGTCGGCGAGGCGTTCATGCGCGCCAACGATCCGGGTGCCGAACTCGCGCGCATGTTCTTCTGATGTCTTCTTGCGCCGCGCCGAGCGCGGCCGCCTTATTGCCATGGGTATCGAACGCGAAATCAAACTGGCGCTGCCGAGCGCGCAAGCGCCAGCAGCCGAGCGCTACCTCGCGGCGCTAACGGGCGAAGCCGGCCGCGACTTGCCGCTCGAAAATATCTATTTCGACACGCCCTCGCTCGCGTTGACGCAGGCAAAGATCGCGCTCAGGCTGCGCAAAACGCCGAATGGCTGGCTGCAGACGCTCAAAACCGCAGGAACCGCGAAGCAAGGGCTGCATAGCCGTCACGAGTGGGAAACATCGGTCGCGGGCGCTGCGCTCGAACCCGATGTATTGGCCAAGACCTGCGACGATGCGCACGCGCTGGCCGTGCTGCGACGCGCCGAGCCGGAACTCATCGCGCTCTTCCGTACGACGTTTGTCCGGCGCCTATGGCGCATCGCCGTTGCGGGCTCGCTGATCGAAGCGGCCATCGATCGCGGCGAAGTCACTGCGGAAGTGGATGGTACGGTGCGACGCGCTCCCATCAGCGAGCTCGAACTCGAGCTGATCGAAGGTGAGGAATCCGTGCTCGCTTCGTTCGCCGCGCAGCTGTCAGCGAATGTGGCGGGGCTGGTCCCCGAAAACATCAACAAAGCGCAGCGCGGCTACGCTTTGCGAGCGGGCGACTGATAGCAGATGGCACGCTCGCGCTCCCCTCACCGTTCGGATTCGGCGCAAGCGTCGCTCTTCGACGCACCCGCCGCACCGCCCGCAATCTCGCAAGCGGGCCTGAACACGCCACTCGAGGCGCAGTTTGACGCCCTTCCGCTCGAATGGCGCGAACACCTGCGGCCTTTCCTCGAAAGCGACGCCTACGAGCCGCTTTGCCGCTTCGTCGACGCCCAATGGGCGGCGGGCAAGACGGTCTACCCGGCCGATGTTTTTCGAGCGCTGCGACTGACTAGCCCGGATGCCGTCAAGGTCGTCATCGTCGGACAAGACCCCTACCATGGCGACGACGGAGGACACCCGCAAGCGCACGGGCTGGCGTTCTCGGTCCCATTGCCGGTGCGGCCCCCCCCTTCGCTGCGCAATATCTTCAAGGAAATCGCGGCCGACCTCGGTCATGAGATGCCGCCTCGGGGATGCCTCGATGCCTGGGCAAAGCAAGGCGTGTTGCTATTGAACACGGTGCTGACCGTCGAGCGTGGCAAGGCCGCGAGCCACGCGAAACGCGGCTGGGAGCAATGCACCGATACGCTGATTCACGAGCTCGCGCAGCGGCACGAGGGGCTCGTGTTCATGCTGTGGGGCGCGCATGCGCAGGCCAAGCGCGCGCTGCTCGATTCGAGGCCGCATTGCGTGCTCGAAGCACCGCATCCATCGCCACTGTCGGCCCATCGCGGCTTTCTCGGCTGCCGGCACTTTTCGATGGCGAACGAATATCTCGCTGCCAACGGGCGCGAGCCGATCGACTGGCAGTTGCGCGACGAGGCGTAGTGCCCGATCAGGCTCATTGAGCTATCGGGGACGCATTGGTGTCGAGTATGCCCGACTGTCGTTCTATCCAACCGGGAGCCGGCTTCATCTCGGGCCGGCTCGCCGTGCTCTTGCTTGCTCAGGCGGCAGCGGCAATCGCTTCGCGCGCGCTGGCCAGTCCGGCGCTCGCAGCATCAGGGCCCATGTTCATCCCTTCGGCATAGATGAAACTCACATCGGTGATGCCGATGAAAGCGAGGAATGTCTGAAGGTACGGTGCCTGGCTGTCGGCGGGCGTGCCGGCATACTTGCCGCCGCGGGCCGAGACGACAAACGCCCGCTTGCCTTTCACCAAGCCTTCGGGACCGTTCGCCGTGTAGCGGAACGTCACGCCGGCACGCGCGATCCAGTCGAAATAGGCCTTCAGCTGCGACGAAACACCGAAGTTGTACATCGGAGCGCCGATGACGATGATGTCGGCGGCCTGCAACTCGGCGATGAGCGCATCGCTGCGCGCAACAATCGCTGCTTGCTCCGACGTACGTTGCTCGGCGGGCGTAAAGAACGCGCCAAGAACGGAATCGTCGAGGTGCGGCAGTGCGTCGGCGAGCAAGTCGCGCACGACAACCTTCGCACCGGGGTTGGCGCCCCGCAGTTTTTCCGTCAGTTCGTTGGCGAGCAGCGTCGAGTTCGCGCCTTGCGAACGGGCTGCCGAGTTCAGTTGCAGGATCGTGGTCATGTTGGGCTCCGTCGATTGAGTTGCGCGTTTGATTTGCCGCGCGAGTGGAGCCATTGTGTTTTTTTCGAGCCGGTTCAGAAAGTAGGGCCGCGGCGACGCATTGTTGCACCAACGGGACAATCGGCTCGTTCGCGGCCGATTGCAGCCGGGCGCGCCAAGCCGACGCGCCCCTTCCGGCGGACTTAGCCGAGCAGCCAGCGCTCGCGCGCCCGGCGCACCGGCGCGCGCGCCTTGTCGTCGGCCACGAGCTTGTAGCGCGTGATCTCGGGGCCGTCGAGCTTCGCCCGCACCACCCGAAGCTCGTCGCGGCGAAACACGTGGATGTCGACCGTCGCACCCGGCAGATAGCGCGCGAGCAGCGTATCGAGATTCGAACCGGTGACGCGCAAACCGTCGATGGCAACAACGATGTCGCCCGCCGACAAACCCGCTTTTTGAGCCGAGCTTGCATCGTGAACCGCGGCAAGCGTGCAATCGGTGCCGGTTGGCCGCACACGAACACCGAGCGATGGCTTGCCGACGCGCCCCGCCTCGCCGTTGCCAAGATCGGGGCGCAGCTCGACTCCAAACGTCGCGAACAGCCCATCGAGCGGCAAATCGCGTGTGCCATACACGGCCTCGTCGAAAAGCGGCCCAAGGTCGACGCCCGTCGCCTCCGCGATGAGGGCCTTCACCTCATCCTCGCCCACGCCCTGCGCCTCGTGCCCGCGCCGGTAAAAATCGCGGCCGTAGCGTTGCCAGAGCAGCCGCATGACGTCGTCGAGCGACTTGCGGTGATTCGTGCGTTCGCGGATGGCCAGATCGAAGGCTAACGCGACGAGCGAACCCTTCTGGTAGTAGCTGACGATGGCGTTCGGCGCGTTTTCGTCCTGACGGTAGTATTTGATCCAGGCGTCGAAAGAGCTTTCCGCCACGCTCTGCTTGAGCCGTCCGCTGCCGCGCAGCACCCCGCCGATCGTCTTGCCGAGTTGGACGAAGTAGTCGCTGCGCGATATCGCGCCGCTGCGCACGAGCATCAAGTCGTCGTAGTAGGAGGTCACGCCCTCGAAGAGCCACAGCAGCGCGGTGTAGTTTTCACGCGAGAGATCGTACGGAACGAATGCGGCTGGCTTGATGCGCTTGACGTTCCACGTGTGAAAGTACTCGTGGCTGCACAGCCCCAGGTAGGTGCGATAGCCGTCGGTCATTTCGGTGCGGCCCGCGACCGGCAAGTCCGTGCGGTTGCAAATGAGCGCCGTCGAGGCGCGATGCTCGAGCCCGCCGTAACCATCTGTCACCGCCAGCGTCATGAAGACATAACGCGACACGGGCGCTTTTTTCGAGCGCGGTTCGAAAAGCGCGATCTGCGCCTCGCAGATACGCTTCAGGTCGGCGGCGAGCCGCCCCATGTCGACATGCGTCGTGCGACCGGAAATGACGATGTCGTGCGGCACGCCATGCGCGTTGAACGTGGCGAGTTCGAATTCGCCCAGCGTAACCGGATGATCGACGAGTTCGTCGTAGTTCTGCGCCTGATATTCGCCAAAGCCATAACGTTTCGTGCCGCGGGCCTCCGTCAGTGCCGTCGCCACGCGCCAGTTTCGGTAGCCGGCGCCCGTGGGCTTGCGGATGTCGACACGGCAAGGCGCCGCTTCGTGGCCGAGTGCCGTGAGGAAGACACTCGTACCGTTGAAAAAGCCCGTTGTATCGTCGAGGTGGGCTGCCCGTACCGATAAGTCCCAGGCATAGACCTCGTATCGCAGCGTCAACGCGCCGCTTTTCAGCGGCGCCGCCTGCCATGTCCGCTTGTCGATCTTGTCGATTCGCACTTTGCGGCCGGTTTCGCCGAACGCCTGCAGCGAAACGATGTTGCGCGCGAATTCACGCACCATGTAGCTACCGGGTATCCAGGTCGGCAACGCAAAACGCTGACCGGCCGGATCGGGGTCGGCCAGCGTCAGTGTCACTTCGAAAATATGCGCGGCTGGATGCTTGGGAACGATGACGTAGCGGATTGGCTTCATCGGCAGCTAAGCGAGGTTGGCGATAAGTGGGAATCGATGCGGGTCGGCGTGCTCGGTTCGGCCCGGCCCGTTTCAGCGTACTTTGTCGAGCGCGCGCGCGAGCGCATCGGCCGACACCGCACCGGGCAACCGGCGCCCGTCCGCGAGGATGATCGTAGGCGTGCCCGTCACGTTCATGCCGTGGCCAAGCGCGAGATTTTTGTCGATCGCGCTCGTGTCGCAGCTACCCGAACCCGACGGTGGGCGACGTTCAAGCATCCAGGCTTCCCATGTCTTGGCACGGTCGGCCGAGCACCAGATGGCCTTGGCTTTGGCTGTCGAATCGTCGGACAGCACCGGATAGAGGAATGTATAGACGGTGACGTTGTCGATCGATTTCAGCGATGTCTCGAGCTGCCTGCAATACGGGCAGTTGGGATCGGAGAATACGGCGATCTTGCGGCTGCCGTTGCCCTTCACGACTTTCACCGCATCGGCGAGCGGCAGGCTCGCGAAATCGACCTTGTTGATTTCGGCGAGCCGCGCTTCGGTCAAGTTGGTGCGGTTTTTTGTGTCGAGGAGATCGCCGACGAAAACATAGTCGCCATTTGCGTCGCTGTAGAGCAGCTGCGCGCCGACGTTCACTTCGTAAAGCCCCGCGACCGGCGCTTTGGTAATGCTCTTGATCTGAACGTCAGGCAGGCGGGCCTGCAGCGTCGCTTTGAGTTTGTCCGTCGTTTGATCGGCGTGTGCGGAGCACCCGAGCGTCATCGCGGCGATGAGAGCGGCGCTTGCCGCGCCTCGCAGGAAAGTAGCCATGGTTTGCAAGTCCTTCTGATCGTCGGCCGCCGTGTATTCCCCACGCGGCACATGAATTCGTATTTGCCCGTCCAGCCTAGCCAAGCGCCGCGGAAACCAGCCAGCGTTTCACGAGCGGCTGCGCGCCGACCAGTGACATGCCGGCATTGCGCGCCGTGCGGGCGAAAAGACCCGGAAAAGAAAAGAGGCGCTGCAACCCGTCGGTTGCCAGCGCGAGGGCGCCGATGTCTTCCCGGCGCGAGCGCTCGTAACGGCGCAGCAGCACCGGGTCGCCAAGATCGCGAAACGGTTCTTTTTTGCTCAGCGCATCGGCGAGCGATGTCACATCGCGCAGGCCCAGGTTCATCCCCTGTCCCGCGAGCGGGTGAATGAGATGCGCGGCATCGCCGATAAGTGCCACGCGCGGCGCGACGAGGCGGTTCACGCGTTGCAGCGAAAGCGGAAAGCCGTGCGCGGCGCCGACGCATTCGAGTTCACCGAGCTGCCCGTGCGTCGCCCGCTCGACCGCCGCCGCCAGTTGCTCGGGCGCCAGCGCGACGAGTTCTCGCGCATGGTCGGTTCGAGCCGACCAGACGAGCGACACATGACCACCAGGCAGCGGCAGTAGCGCGATGACTTCGCGATCGCCTGTAAACCACTGATACGCGGTTTCGCCGTGCGGCTTCGAAGCCTTGAAGTTCGCCACGACACCGGTTTGCCGGTAATCGCGCCGCGTCACCTCTGCGCCGATCTGCGCGCGCACCCACGAATGGGCGCCGTCCGCGCCGACGATGAGATCGGCTTCGATCACCGTGCCGTTCGCCAATGCGAGCGTGGCCACATCGGGTTTCACGTCGAGCCCCTGCGCCCGCGTGTCGAACCAGCTCACGTGCGGCTGAAAGCGCAAAGCGGCGTCGAGCGACTGCTCGATCAACGACGATTCGACGATCCATGCGAGCTGCGGGACAGCCGCCTGAAATGCCGAGAAATGGAGCTCCGCCTGCGCGTCGCCATAAACGCGCATGTCGTAGACGGGCGACAGGCGATCGTGATCGAGCGCCTGCCAGATCCGCAGGCGTTCCAACAGCGCCTGGGAACTCGCGGAAAGCGCGTAAATGCGTGCATCGAAAAGCACATCGGCCGGACGCGGCGCTGCGGGCTGCGCGATCAGTGCGATACGCAGGCCGTTTTGTGCGAGCGCAAGCGCGGCGCATTTGCCGACGAGGCCGCCGCCGACGACGGCGATGTGAAACGTCTGATGATGGGCGGTCATTGGCGCATTATATCTGCGACAGTCCGCGCGGCCGGGCGCTGCGGGAAATCAGGACGTGCGGCAGGTCACAGTTCTGCCGGTGCGGAGACTGGCTGCTTTCAATAATAGGTTGCAACTTCGGTTCGCAATCGTAGCTTTCGCGTTGCTTTCGTTTCGATGCGGCACGCATCGGCGATGATGGTAGACGAACAAGTCTTGTGTGCCACGGATATGACAGACATTTCGAACGGCGACTCCTATATCTCTCGCAGGCTCGACGGACTGTGCTCCGTGGACGAAGCGGACGAGTTGCAAAGTCCCGATAGCAGCATCAATGTGGTCTCCCCCCAGGCACCCGCCGCCGCGACTGCGCAACTCGCCGGCCTCACCGGACTGTCCATCAGCGACAGACTCGGTAACGGGTGGGCGGGCAAGTTCGCCCAGACCGACGCGGCGACGCCCCCTTCCCACCGAACGAGGCAAGACGCACCCAAACCGAAGACGCACCCTACGCCGGTAATGTGGTCGGCGCCAGCGGCCGCCCGCGATTCGCGCCAGGAACGCACAGCGCACGGCGATCCCGATTTTCGGGCCGATATCGGCACGGCGGTTCCGGGCAGCGTTCGACAGCTCACCTTGCCTGAGTGGAGTCAAGCGCGGACAAAGCTGGATGCGGGGCTTTGGACGTTCGACGATGCCGTCCGTGAACTCGGCGTCGAGCACGCGGACGATCGAGAGAAGCTGTCGGTGATGGCATCCCAGGCCGCCCGGTTTGCTGACGAAACGCTCGCCCCATCGAAGGACGACGATTCGCCGCCGGCGCCCGCTCCCACTGCGCTGCCAACGCCAGAACAGGTGCTTCATTCCGATGCCGCATCCACCGCGCTTTCGCCGCGTGCGCAAGCGCAGGTGCTATTGGGCTCGTCTCTGGCAGCATTTGAAGAAGCGGAAACACCGCTGGAGTGGATTCTTTCCAATCAATATCAAAATGAGGGATTGTTCGAGCGTTTGGCAGCAGCGCGGCAGCATATCGACAGAGCAGCGCAGCAGGCAAATCAAGCTTTCGGGTTGTTGATCGAAGAAACGAAAGCCGCTCCGTCATCGGAGTTCAGCACAGCCGTCCGAACGCGCCAACGTTCTTTTCACAACTTCAAAGAGCAGTTTGAAAGAGAAGTCGGGAAAGCGGGAACGGACGCCTGGGCGTTTGACCGCTTGAGCGACGCGGTCATGGGTATGCGGCGAGACGTGAGAACCTTGAGACGGGTTCTGGGAGGCGACGGGCAGTAATCGCGGAGCACGGCCGCTACGGCGCCGAGTTGAGCCTCAGAGCAATGTGCGCCGCTGCGGCGCGTACCCCGAGGAGGGGCCGCTCGGCTTCGTCATGAAGAACAAGCCAAGCGCCGAAACAGCAACGACGCCAGCCATCGCAACGTAGAGGTCGGCAACCGAGGCGCCACTGTATAGGCTGGGAGCAGCAAAGATAAGCAATCCAATGCCGCTGGTCATCAGAACGCTATTGGCGCGAAATCGACCTAGCAGGTGTCTCGGACACTCAGCCAGGAATCGAGTCTCGCTTCGTATACGCACCAGGGAGAAACCGACACCGAGAAAAAAGTGCGCTGCGAGGAGCGCAGGAAAAGCGGAAACAAGCGGGATTGCTGCGAGAGCGATCGCCATTGCTCCGATCACGATGAAATCGAGGCGCATGTTAGCCGGCGAATTCACGGCAAACCTTGCGAGCCACAAGCCGACCACGAGTGCGCCGATCGACCACGCAGCCTCGATCATCGAATAGTTGGCGCTCGAGCCGCGAAAATAGAGGGCAATAAGCGCCGGTAACAACGTGTTCGTGATTTGGCCGATCGAAAAAGCAAACGCAGCGCAAATTGCTATCGCGAACAATCGGCGGTGGCGAAAATAGAGCATCGGCCCGGCGGAGAACACTCCGCGTCTCCATCTGGATCGAGCGCTCTCGCGCTCGACGATCAAGGCAGGCAGCAAACACCCGCTGACGCCAGCCAAAAGCGCGCCACAAAGGGAAATCAAGAGGAAAGCGTGCACGCAGTCGCCTCGAGAGACAACAAGACCGCCCAATGCTGTCCCGACAATCAGCGCGATCTGCGTCGTCGAATTGAGCATCGCCAAGTGTCGAGATCGTTGCGATTGCTGAAGATAAGTCTTGAGAAAATAGTCCATTGCGCCGCCCAAGACAGAGCTGGACATAGCAGCAAGGACCACCGCGACTGCAATGCTCTCGAACACAGTTTGACCGGTCAGCATCGTTTGCGTGAAAAGCGGGATGCCGCCCGCAACGACGATACCGAGGTGACCGACGAGCAGCATCGTTTTTTTCCTGGCGAAGTAGTCAACCATTGCTCCGAGAATCGGCGACAGGAACAGGCTGGCCACGGTCGAAATCAACAGAATTTTTCCGGCAGCGTCTGCTCGCCCAGTGCTCTGCACCGCCGACCACGCGACCACGACCAATTGATAGCCGATTCGGAAGAAGTTGATCGCCGCCAATGCTGCGAACAGCTTGATGGACGGGTTGCGGGGCGGGACAACAAACCACCACGAGAAGCCGAAAGCAAACCACTCCGTCAGGACCCAAGGACAATAAACCCACTGCCAAACCG
>CBJLAJ010000183.1:0-9654 GCA_966421005.1 uncultured Paraburkholderia sp. | reverse complement strand
GACCTCAGCGCGGTCTATCGGCACTGCATGGCGTTCGACCCGGACTCGCCCCTCGACATGACGCAACTCACGAGCCTTGCGCAATGGATTGGAGCGCGCCGCACGTATTAAGCAGCGTGGGGCGCGCTGTCGTGATGCGCGGTGCGATCGCGCGCCGCTTGCGCTTGGACAGCCGTCACGGCGATGACGTAGTAAATATCTTCGGCGCTGCAGCCGCGCGATAAGTCGTTGGCGGGGCGATTGAGACCCTGCAGCAACGGGCCAATGGCCTTTGCGCCGCCAATGCGTTCCGCAAGCTTGTACCCGATATTGCCCGCGTCGAGATTCGGGAAGACGAGCACGTTCGCGTGCCCGCCCACTTGCGAATGCGCGATCTTACGTTCCGCGATCTCGGCCACGATCGCCGCGTCGAGCTGAACGTCGCCGTCGATGGCGAGCGCGGGACGCAGCGACTTCACGCGCTGCGTTGCCTCGATCACTTTGTCGACGTGCGCGTGATGCGCGCTGCCGCTCGTCGAGAACGAGAGCATCGCAACGCGCGGCTCTTCCATCAGGAGACTGCGCGCGCTATCCGCCGCGGCCATCGCGATTTCGGCCAGCTGCTGGGCATCGGGATCGACGACGAGCGCGCAGTCCGAAAAAATGAGCCCGCCCTGGTAGCGATGGAACGGCTCGCACAGCATCATCAGGAAGAAGCTCGACACGAGCCTGAACGACGGCTCGACGCCGATCAGCTGGATGGCTGTGCGCACGACATCGGCAGTCGTGTGAACGGCGCCCGCTACCGATCCGTCCGCGTAGCCGCACCGTACCATCAACGCCGCAAAGACGAGCGGCTCGAGCACCTCCTTTTGGGCCAGGTCATGCGTCATGCCCTTGTTGCCGCGCAACGCGACGAGTTCATCGACGAGCTGCGCATGCCATTCCGACGCGGCCGGATCGACCAGCGCGACTTCGTCGAGCGAGAGAGCGCTTCGTTCGGCGGCCGCGCGCATCGCCTGCGGATCGCCCACCAGCGCGATGCGCGCGATCCCCTCGCGGCTGGCCCGGACAGCTGCGGCCAGCACGCGAGGGTCTTCGCCCTCGCAGAGCACGATGCGCGTCGGCGACTGGCGCGCGGCTTCGATGATGCGGTTCAGGGCTTTCATGTATCGCTCAGACGTAATCCTTGTACTTGTCGAGCAGGCGCACCGGCTTCGACAATGCGTCGCGGCGGAAGGGATCGCCGAGTTCGCGTGTGCACATGATTTCGACGATCGTCGTCTTACCCTCGTTCATTTGCATGTCGATCGCGCGCTTGAGGGCGGGGCCGACGTCCTCGATCTGATCGACGACGATGCCTTCCGCGCCCATCGCACGCGCGATCGCTGCAAAGCTCTGATTGTCGAGCTCGCCCGCGACGAACCGCCGGTTGTAGAAGTCCACCTGGTTCTTCTTTTCCGCGCCCCACTGCCGGTTATGGAAAACGACGGCCGTCACAGGGATGTTGTGCCGCACGCACGTCATCGTTTCCATCAGGCTCATCCCCCACGCGCCGTCGCCCGCGTATGACACGGCCGGACGGTGCGGTGCCGCCACCTTCGCGCCGATGATCGTCGGGAACGCGTAGCCGCAGTTGCCCCAGCTCATTGCGGCGAAAAAGCTGCGCGGCTTGTTGAAGCGCAGGTAGCTGTTCGCGACCGAATTGATGTTGCCGATATCGGTCGACACCATCACGTCCTCTGGCATAGCCTTCTCGAGTTCGCGCAGCACTTGACGCGGGTGCAGGTACTGCCCGCCGTTGAACGTCCGCTCGCGCTTTTGCTCCTCGATCATGTCGAGACTGTACGCGTCGAGCTCGTGCGTCCAACCGTCGAGCTCCTTCTCCCACGCGGCCTTCTCGCTTGCGATCTGGTCGGCGCGTTCATCGCGCGTCGCGTCGCAAGCCAGAGTGCGATTCGTCAGACGCTTAATGAGCGCGTTCGCCGTGGCCTTTGCGTCTCCGCAGATGCCCACCGAGATCTTCTTCACGAGGCCAAGCATCTTGTGATCGGCGTCGATCTGAATGACCTTCGCGTCTTTGGGCCAGTAATCCATGCCGTGCTGCGGCAATGTGCCGAACGGTCCGAGTCGCGAGCCGAGCGCGATGACGACATCGGCGCGCGACAGCAGTTTCATCGCGGCTTTCGAGCCTTGATAGCCGAGCGGGCCGCACCACAGCGGATGATTGGCAGGGAAAGAGTCGTTGTGCAGATAGCTGTTGACGACGGGTGCGCCCAGGCGTTCGGCCAGCGCTTTGCACTCGTCGACGGCATCGGCCATCACCACGCCGCCGCCGGAGATGATGACGGGAAACTTCGCTTGCGCAATCAGTTCGGCCGCTTCGTCCAGACTCTCGTCGCCGCCGGGGCCGCGATCGAGCTTGCGCGGCTGAGGGATCTCGACCTTGATCTTGCCGTAGAAATAATCGCGCGGGATGTTCAACTGGGTCGGCCCCATCTCGGCCGTCGCGCGATCGAAGCAGCGGGCCGTGAATTCGGCCATCCGCGCGGGGTGCGTGACGTGCCCCTGGTATTTCGTGAATTCCTGGAACATCGGAAGCTGGTTCGCTTCCTGGAAACCACCGAGCCCGATACCCATCGTGCCGGCCTCGGGCGTCACGATGACGACGGGGCTGTGGGCCCAGTAGGCGGCCGCAATCGCGGTGACGCAGTTGCTGATGCCCGGGCCGTTTTGGCCGATGACGACCCCGTGGCGGCCCGATACGCGCGCATACCCGTCAGCCATGTGGCCCGCGCCTTGTTCGTGTACGACCGGGATCAGACGAATCCCTGCCGGGGCGAAGATGTCCATCGCATCCATGAAGGCGGAGCCCATGATGCCGAACATGTCGGTCACGCCGTTCGCCGCGAGCGTTTCGACGAAAGCTTCGGACGGTGTCATGTCCTGCGGGCCGCTGGCTGTAGTGCGCGGGGAGGAGGAATGGTCGCTCATGGAGTGTCTCCGGTTCTCATTTAACGGAATGCCTTTTCTCGATGCTATGCACGGCGCAAGCCGGGTCAAGGCATTCCGAATGTCGATGACGAATTTGGAATGAAATGAAATGATTCGTTTCAAAAGCGCGGACACAGTCCGCGGCACAATGCGCCCGGCGTAATCACGCCGGTTGCTTTGGACGTTCCTTGCGGAACGCGCGCTTGACGGCGATCAGCCCGTCGCGAAATTCGAACAGGTCGCAGCCTTGGGCCTCGATCCGCCAACCTTGCTCGTGCGTGCCGGTGAAGACCCATTCGGAGACCCCGCGCTCGCCCGCGATGTAGTGGCGTCCCTCGCCCCAATGCGCGTCCGGAAAGGTCCGGAATACGGCCTCGAAGGCGGCGCGTACGGCTTCCCGTCCGACGAAACGGGCGCCGTGGACATCCGGCCCGGCGGCCGCATCGAATACGCAGTCCTCGGTCATGAAACCCATTAGCGCATTCGTATCATGCCGATTGAATGCATCGGAAAAAGCGGCGAGCGTTTCGACCGTCACGGTGCAAGGGGCGAGGGGCGTTTCAGTCATGCGTATCTCCTATCGGTGCAAACCTGTTTTCGGCACGATGCGGCGCCGGATATCAGCACGTTATCGGCGGCGCGCTTGCACGGGTAGCGCCAGTTCCGGGGTATCGCTTGGGCCAGCGCAAGGTGGGGCTGGGCTGCTGGCTGGACCCATCGGATTATTCCGCGTGGTACTACCTCCTCTTTTATTGATTGACAATCCTTGATTAAACGAGCGAATTCGCAAACGCCGTCCAGGGCAAGACCGAGATTCGTCCGGGGGCGCACTGACTATACTTTTTTGATGATTGTGCAATCTGAAGCATCGCCAGACGCATCGCGCCGCAGGCAGTGCATCAGGAACTGAAGGAGACGGTAGTGAAAGCCCTATCCCGAGACGGCAAAACGATCAAACCTCCCGCCATGTCGCCTGGCGAGCCGAGGTTGAAGCTACGGCGTGTTCGTACAAAGGTGAATTCCTATTGGTTGACTGCCGCCGTCCTGGCAATAGCCGTCGTAGCGTGGCAGGGGATATCGATGGCGGGTATCTTCCCCGCGTTCGCGCTGCCTTCTCCGGTGGCCGTATGGCAGGCGTTCGTCGACATTCTGCGCAATGGATACGGCGGGCAATCGCTGATCGGCGATATCTTGATCAGTTGCTTTCGGATCGTGATCGGCTTCGTGGGCGCCGTGGCGATCGGCGTTCCGGTCGGACTCTTGATGTCGCGCAACAAGTTCGTGTTCGACATCATCGATCCGTTTCTGCAGTTCGTTCGTCCCGTGCCGCCGCTTGCCTACATCCCGTTGCTCGTCGTGTGGTTCGGCATCGGGGAACTGCCCAAGGCGATCCTGATTCTCGTCGGAACGATCCCCGTCATCATCATCGGGACCATGTCGGGGGTAAAAGGCACGCCGCCACTGCGCATCTCGATGGCGCGCACGCTCGGTGCGAGCAACGCCCAGATATTCCGACGAATCGTGCTCCCCTCGGCAATGCCGGAGATATTCACCGCCATGCGGGTCGGCATCGGCGTCGCCTGGACATGTCTCGTCGCGGCCGAGCTGATCGCCGCCAGCAGCGGTCTGGGCTGGCTCGTTCAGTTCGCCGGCCAGGCTTTGCAAGTGAGCGTCGTGATCGTCGGCATCGTCATCATCGGGGTCATCGGTTATGCGATGGAGCTGATCATTCGCAAGATCGAGAACGTGGTCGTGCCTTGGCGCGGGCACGAATGAGTTAGCTCATCGGAGGAGACTGGCTATGAAAACGAAACACACCGCGAAACACACCGTTCAAGCGGCAACCGCAGCCGCGTTAGTCGCGAGTTGCGTGATCGCCGGCGTAAGCCATGCACAGAGCAAACCCGAGGTCATCATCGGCTACGAGGATAACGGCGCCGACCCGTACATGGTGTCGATGGCGGAGCACTTGTTCGAACATCAGATGAAGGCGGACGTGCAGTACAAACTGTTCAGTTCGGGCCCCGCGGCGATGAGTGCGCTGGCATCCAACAGTCTGACGTTCATGTGCGGCATCGGCATTCCGCCGCTCGTCACGGCGATCGCTCAGGGGTTGCCGATGACCATCGTCTACAACCAGGAACGTTATACGAATGCGGCCGGCATCGTGGTCAAGCCCGAAAGCGGTATCCGTGACGTGGCAGGCTTGCAGGGCAAGAAAATTGCGATCGTCGCGGGCTCGCAAGCGTCCTTCGAACTGGCGACGTTTCTGGCCGAAGCGCACGTGCCCTATTCGTCGGTGACGCAAGTCAACATGGCGCCCCCGCAGATGCGGACCTCGTGGGTGACGGGCGCCATCGACGCGGCCATCGTCTGGGACCCGGTATTCAGCGCGCTGCGCACGGCGGGCGGTAAAACGATCAAGACGGACGGTGATCTGCCTCGAGGCGCATCGAGCTACAACGTGTGCATCGCCAACGCGCAATGGGCGAAAGATCACCCCGATCTGGTGCGCGGCTTTGTGGCCGCGCTCGACGAAGGCTATCAGGTGACGCAGAAGGATCGCAACAAGGCGATCGCCGAAATGGCTCGTCAAACCGGCGTGACCGTTCCCGTCGCGCAAAGCGAACTGGCCGGTTACGAACTGTTTTCCGGTGCCGATCAAACGACACCGAAAGTCATGGGCAGCGGCGCCGGCGTGAAAACCTCGGCGACGTACGAAACATTGGTCAATACGGCGAAGGTGCTCAACACGATTGGCCGGATACAGTCGGTGCCGGCCAGTTTCGACACGAACGTCGCGCCTCAGTATTCGCAATCCTTCGCTCATTGAGCACGACTCGCCAGGCAGGAGACGCACTTGAACATCGTCATCGATTCCCTGTACAAGACGTTCGGCGCCACCTCGGCGCTCGAAAACATCAATCTGCACTTCCAGGGCGGTGAATTCGTCACCGTGCTCGGGGCGTCGGGATGCGGCAAGACCACCTTGCTGCATCTGCTGGCCGGTTTGACTTCGCCGACGGGCGGCAACATCTATATCGACGGTGAGGTCAAGACCCAGCCAGGTGAGGATCGGGTCGTCGTGTTCCAGCAGGCGGGCTTGTTGCCATGGCTCAGCGTGGAGGAAAACATCGAGTTCGGGCTGTCGCTGCATTCGGTGCCGAAGGCGCAGCGTCGGCGGGCGTCGGCGGAGATCTTGCGGACGATCGGCCTCGAGGCCTTTGCGCGGCACAAACCGTATGAACTCTCCGGCGGGATGCAGCAGCGCGTCGCGATCGCTCGCGCGCTCGTCATGAAGCCGAAGGTGTTGCTGATGGACGAGCCCTTCGGCGCATTGGATGCCCAAACGCGCAGTGCGATGCAGACGTTCCTGACTTCGCTGTGGGAGCAACTGCAGTGCACGATCGTCTTCATCACGCACGACATCGACGAAGCGGTGTTTTTAGGTACGCGTCTTGTCGTGCTCTCCTCGCGGCCGGGGCGTGTCGCGCTGGATGTACCGATCGAGCTCGAACGGCCGCGTACGCCGAACGTCGCGTTCGAGCCGCATTTTCTGGAGCTGAAAAAGCGCGCGATGGCCATCCTCGCGCACTGAGCGGGCGTGGGGGTTAGCGCTCGTTCATATGAAGCAGGGGAGCCAGGCGCGTTGCCGCTTGCCTCATCTGCGGCACGGCCTTGAGCAGATCGTCGAGTGTCGCGCGTGCCGTCGGCGCGTGCACGGCGAGCGAAGCGAGCACGTGTCCATCGGCGGCGGCGCGTACCGGCACCGCCACGGCCACCATGCCACGCACGAATTCCTCGTTGTCGATGCCTACGCCACGCTTGCCCAGGCGGTCCAGTTCGGCCGCAAGCACCTCCGGATCGGTCATCGTTCGATAGGTCATCTTCTTGAGTGTGAGTTGCGCGAGCAGCGCATTGCGCTCGAGCGCCGTCATCTGCGACAGGAACAGTTTGCCGCTTGCGGTGCAGTGCAGCGGCACATGCATCCCGGGCCGCATCTCGAGCCGCAACGGCTCCGTCGTTTCCACGCGCTCGACGTACAGCACCGTGTCGTTGTCGAGCGCGGTGAGGTTGCAGGTTTCGCCAAGCACATCCACGAGCGCGCGCAGCACCGATCGGCATCCTCGTGTGAACGTATTGTTGGATAGCGTCGCCAGCGCGAACTGCGACGCGCGGGGCCCCAGCGCGATAGCGCGATCGTGACCGCGCGAGTCCGGCATATGCATCACGTAGCCACGTGTCTCCAACGATTCGACCATGCGTAGCAACGTGGCCTTCGGGATATGCAAGCGCATGGACAACTGAGAGAGTGTATACGGCTGTCCGGCTGACGCGAGGGCCTCGAGCACGGCAAGCGCGCGCAGGACGCGCGCGTCGTCGGCGGGCGCGGCATCGGCCGATGCGGACACGGTGGCGGACATTGTGTGCTCCCTGAATGACGCGCCGCATGTCGGAAAGATGACCGCTGGCGGGCGGCGAAAATGGACCATTTCGTACCACATTCCTAGCGTGATCGAAGAATGCGCGCTTGAACATGCTGGTTTATGCCGATAAATACCGGCATGCAGTCGAGGCACCGGGGCATCGCTCACGCAATTGCAGAAGCGGTTCAATGTTGCGAGGCCCAACCCGCGCACTGGTCCAAGCGAATGCGCGCGACTGGTTCTACCTGGCCGAAATTCGCCTACCTACACTTTCCTCACTGCATCCACGCATCCAAGCGGCCACGCACGATCGGCCACGCAGAACGGTCAGGAGGAAGACATGGCCATCAGGCAGGAGTACTAATCATGGAATACAGCTCAGTCGAGCGGGTGGCGGGGGGATTCACGACGAGCGCACCGTCCGATAGACGCTACGATCCCACCTACGATCCGCTCGTCTCGCCGGGGCCCGGCCATGGCAAGGACTATGCGCCGACGTACTGGGTCGCGACCGCGGGCAGCCCACCGCCCGACGACGGTCCGGTCACGCGGGATATGGATGTCGATGTTGCCATTATCGGCGGCGGGTACACGGGGCTCGCGACGGCGTTGTGTCTCGCGCGCGAGCATGGCATCAAGGCGGTCGTGCTTGAGGCCAACCGCACGAGCTGGGGTTGCAGCAGCCGCAACGGTGGGCAGGCGCAGAACGCTTCGGGGCGCCTGTCGCGTTCGCAATGGATCGAACGATGGGGCAAGGGCGTCGCGCTGAAAATGCATGACGAGATCCTCGAAGGCTTCAATCACTTCAAGTCGTTTCTGACCGAGATCGATTGCGATCCGCAGCCGGGCGGGCATTTCCTGATCGCGCATCGTCCTCGCATCATGGCAATGCTGGCGGCCGAGGCGAAGGTTTGGAAAGACGTATTCGGCTATCCCTCGGAACTGTTGAGCGCTCAGACGTTCCGCCGCGAATTCTTGAACGACCACGAAGCAGCCGGTGCGTTGCACGAGCCCGAAGGCATCGGCATTCATGCACTCAAGCTCGCGTTTGGCTATCTGCGGTTGGCGCGCGGGGCCGGCGCCCGAGTCCATACGAGCAGTCCCGTCATCGGGTGGCAAACCATAGATGGCGTGCATCATCTGCGCACGCCGGGGGGCATCGTTCGCGCACGGGCCGTCGGCATTGCAACCGGCGCATACACCGCGCAGACGCTTCATCCGTCGCTGCGCAGCAAGATCATGCCGATCCTGTCGAATTCGATGGTCACCCGTGTGCTTACCGAGGAAGAAATCCAGGCTTGCAATTTCCGGACGACGCAGGTCTTGACGGATACGCGCACGCTGCGTTTTTACTATCGGTTCCTGCCCGACCGGCGCCTGCAGATCGGCAGCCGCAGTGCGATCACGGGCGACGACGCGCCGAATCCGCGCCATCTCGATCTGCTGAAGGAAGGTATGGCGCGCAAGTTTCCCGCGCTGCGCAACGTCGAGATCGATTATTCGTGGTGGGGCTGGGTGGACGTCAGTCACGACATGATGCCGCGAATCTGCCAACCGGACCCGAAGCAGGCCGTGTATTACGCGCTCGGATACGGCGGCAACGGGGTGTCGTACTCGCAGCAGGCGGGGCGACGGCTGGCCGAGCGCATCGCGGGTAGGGGCGCGAATCTGACGTTGCCGATTTTCACGAGCCCGCTTCCGGGCCATCTGTTTGCGCCATTCCGGCGGATCGGACAGCGCATGCTGTACTACCAATATTTCAGACGCGACGAAAGACCTTGAGCCTCCCGCTCGCTTTCGGCTGCGATTCTTTCTTGCACGCCCGGTGTACGGCCGTCCGGGCGTCGCTTCAACGATTGCAACAGCAATAAGACAATCCATGCGGCGGGGCGCGCAGGCGCTTTTGCACGTTTCGTCATCGGCGGCGCTCGCAAGCGCGCCCGCGGCGCCGCGCAAACAGGATATGGAGAAGACATGCAACCTTCGATGGACCAAAGCAAATTGAAATGTGGGCTCAAGCAGCGCCATATGACGATGATCGCGCTGGGTGGCGTCATCGGCGCGGGGCTGTTTGTTGGCAGCGGTGTGGTCATTCAGCAGACCGGCCCGGCCGCGATCCTTTCATTCCTGATCACGGGCGGACTCGTCGTGCTCGTGATGCGGATGCTCGGCGAGATGGCGTGCGCCATGCCGGCGGTCGGCTCCTTCTACGAATACGCGCGGCTCGCGTTTGCAAATTGGCGTGGGCCGGGCC
>CBJLAJ010000182.1:0-9664 GCA_966421005.1 uncultured Paraburkholderia sp. | reverse complement strand
CGAGCTACCGCTTGAGGTCGCGTGCGGCAAACGCCTGATCGAACTGCCGGGCTCGCTCCACTTCGTCACTGTGCAGATAGGTTGACGTCGTCGAGATCGATGAATGGCGCAGATTGTCGCGCACCATGATTAGCTCGGCGCCTCGGGCCAGCGCATGTGACGCGTGCGTATGCCGCATCCAGTGCGGGCTTGCGCGGCGCAACTTCTCGGCTGTCGCGGGCCGCTCGTCCTGGATCGCATCTGCGATCAGCACGAAGAACCGCCTCAGCACGCGCCAAAGCCTTGTGCTTTCGATGTGCGCGCCATCCCCCTCGAGGCTCGCGACGAGCGGCGTCGCCGGATTCCAGCGCGCGGGCGTGACTGGCAGGCCCCGCTGCACGAGAAACTGGTCAAGCGCTGTCCGCGCAAGCGGTGGCAATGCCACCTTGCCGCGCTTGCCACCCTTGCCGAGCACGTGCAGCCAATGATCGCCGTGCTCGTCCCGGCGAATGTCGGCAAGCGTCGCGCCGACCAGTTCGCTCGCGCGCAGGCCGGTCGCATAGCCGAAGTCGAGCAGAAACCGCAAGCGCTGCGCGGCCAGCACGCTCCAGCCATAAGACCATTCGAGGCCATCGGCCAGCGTGCGGATCAGCAGCCACTCGCCCTCGGAGAAGCCCCGCGACGCGTCCAATCCGGCGCTCGGCGCATGGCTCTTGACCTTGACGCCGGCGAACGGATTCGCGAGCACGTAGCGCTGCTCGACCAGCCAGCGGAACAGCGCCGACAGAACATTCAATGCGTACGCTGCCGAGCGGGGTGACAGTGGGCCGGTAAACGGCCGCCATTCGACACTGTGCCTCGGCCGTGATGGTCCGACCCAGCGTTCGCGCGGCGTCGGCCGCCGCAGGAATGCTCGGTAGGCGATCGCGTCGTCGGTGTTGAGCGACGACAGCGCACGACCTCGTTCGACGATTGCCCACAGGATCAGGCGTTCCGCCTCTTTTCGGTAAGCGCGCTGCGTGGCCGCCGATTCGTGCAGCGACAGCCAGGACTGGACCGCTTCGTAGTCGTTGGACGCGTTAAGCAGGCAGGCGGCCTGCGGTGCGCGGAACTGTCCGTGCGAGCCGTCGACTTCGTTCGGCACGCGCAACAGCTCCCATGGCACGACGTCTCCGGCCGGCGTCGCGACGATCAACGCCCGCGCCCGTTCGGTTAGCGCCGGATGGGCGGCAAAGAATGCCTCGATATGACGTGCGCTCGCGACACCGAGACCATCGATTGCCGCCCACCAGCGGCGCCGGCGCGGAATCCGCACAGTCAGCTCGGCCAGCGTCCGGATGCCGTGCGCCTGCAGGGTGGCCACCGCCCGCGGCGGCAACCACCGGTCGATCTCGTCGGCAATGTGCGGCACCGGTGCTGGCAGGCTGCGCAACGTTTCGATTGCACGCGCAACGGCGTCGGCCGACCTGGGCCCCCTTTCGCCGAATACCTCCGCCAGATCGTCGCGATGGCGGCTTGCCGCATATGCGACCAAGGCACGCCGGATGCGGCCGAGCACGCCGCGCGACGACCCGCCGGCTGCTCTTCGGTCGCCCAGATAGCGCGCGACGGCTGCTCGAGCGTTGAGCCCGGCGTACCAGGCGCGCAGCGCGGCCAGTTCGGCGTCGTCGGGAAACATGATCGGTTCGGTCTCACGCGTTTTCATGATCGGCAGTTTAGTTCAAAATAGGAGATGGACTGATAATGATATTTATCAGTCCGTCTCGTATTCCGTGCACCCCAACCGAGCCCAGGGCAGCCCGGTCTCGCTCGCCGGTCAGCTCCTGATGCATGACCGACGGGGCGGCAGCAGACGTTAATGGCTATTCGATGCCGGCCCTCATTCGCGTGACTATGAGCGCGCGGACGCGTGCGGGCCGGCATCGAATAACCGCTAACGCAGGCCAAGAAAATAGGCTTACCATTGGTTTTTGTGGCTTCTCACGCTGCTACAGTCCGAGGTCTTCATGCAACGAACAGTCGCATATCGCGGATTCGAGATTCACATTGATCTGCTTTCCACATCAGCGGATATGTTCGATGTCTGGTTTCGCATCAAAGGACCCATCAAGCCTCCTGGTGTGGCAGCGCTCGGCGAGCGCATCAAAATCCGGGGTGGTCCGTTTTCAGAACGCTGGGCCTACCTTGTTGCGGAGATCGCCGGCCAGGCCGCTGTCGATGTAATCCTCGGGCCCGCTGAGTAGCAACGCACTACGGGACGCGTCGTACCTCGTAACGCGGGCGTTACATGCGGCACGTGCTGCCTTCGTCGTGCGCACACAATTCCTCGAAGGGCGAAAAGAACAGTGAGACGTGGCGGACAACGCGACGGGTGATGACATGCCTGTTACACCCGAGAGCCAGTGACCAGGCGGAACACCCAAACAGTGTTGAGAATGGCAAGACGGCGCCCTGAAACAGCAGGTTTCCCGGCAATCGAGGCTTGGTGAATGAGTCCGGCCGGTGCTTTTCCTCAGGTAACCAACAATATAACGAATGCTCCAAAAGGCTAGACTGGCATCCGCTCCGCGAATGAATGTGTCATAGGCGCTGTCACTGACCGACATAGCATGTGACTTTCGGAAGAGCCGGGGCACAGAAGCGCCGTTTCTCTAACGCATAGTCTATTGGTCGGTATAAATCGAGAACTGAGTGAAAAGGATGATATGGCCTACGCAATGTGGGGCATCGTGATCGGGCGGGTACTGTTGTTCGGCGCGCCGCTGCGGCGAAATCGGCGCAGCCTCCGGCGGAAGCGGGAAGCCCGTTGGCTGGATGAACGCCATGTCATGCTCAGGCTGCGCAAGCAATTCGGACGGTAGCTTCAAAAATGACGTACCTCGGCAGATTGCCAAGCGGTAAAGGCTGTTTTTCAAGGAGCAGACGAAATGACGCTGAATTACGCAGGCAGGTCGCACGACGAAGCCATGGCGGCACGGCACAGGCAGAAACAAAAAGCGCAGGAACAGGCTGGCGGCGAGATGGCGGTAGAAGGGACGGAGGCCGACGCCGAGCATAGTTGCGGCGAACTCTCCGAGCGGGGCAAGCAGGTATGGCGAACTGGAAGCGGGATCAACGGTGGGGGGAAAGAGTGAGATGCCATCGTCGATCTGATGCGATGCGGACCGAGCAATTCATTCCGTCCGCATCGCTCATGAATCGGAAACTGGTGTTAAACCCAGCCGGTGAACATGGGCAACGCGGCGAGGCGCTGTGCGGGCCGGCGGCTGTCGCACCCCGCTCCGCCAGGCAACCCAGCGCTCATGCCCAATCGAGCTACGCCGCAGTCTTGAGGGGTGCCAACGCAGCCCCGGCCACGTCATGTCCTGCAATTGCCAGCGCTAGCGGCGGATTCAGACTGTCCACCATCGAGCTCGGAATCAGGATCGTCGCGCCGCGTTCCTTGGTCGTTTCGTAGATGATGTTCATCGCCCGCAATTGAAGCGCCCCTGGATGGTTTTCATAGACCTGCGCTGCTTCGACGAACTTCGCTGCAATCTCGGCTTCTGCGGAACCCAGAATCACGCGCGCCTGCTTTTCGCGTTCGGCCTGTGCCTGCCGCGACATGGCGTCCTGAAGCGCGACAGGAATCGCGACGTCCCGAATCTCCACGGAGCGGACGGTAATGCCCCAGTCGGCCGTCTTGCTTCCGATCTCGTCACACAAATGCGCGTCGGCGGCTTTTCGATCGGAGAGCAGCGCAGCCAGCATTGAGGAGCCAATCATTTCGCGTAGCGTCGTCTGTGCGACACGATCGATCGCCTGCCGGTAATCGGTGATCGCAAGCGCGGCCTTTTGCGCATCGTGGACGTGCCAAAAAATGATCGCGTCGACATTGACCGGCACGGTGTCTTTGGTCAGTGCCTCTTCTGCGTTGAAGGCAGTCGTCTGGATGCGCTCGTCGATGATCGCAACCACGTTATCCAGTACGGGGATGATCATGAAAAAGCCCGCACCTTTGACGCTTTGCAGTTTCCCGACACGCAGGATGACGAACTTCTGCCAGACATTGGCAACCTTCACCGATAGTGCGATGAGGATGGCGATGACGAAAAGAGGGGGAGCCAGGTACAGACTCACCCACTCGCCAACGGCCAAGCCCGCCAGCGCGAACGCGGCGGAAAGAGATAGTGTGATGGGATTCATGGTAGTTCCTCCGTCGTGCAGGCGACACGCGCGCACGACGATTGCATTCTTATGGGCTCAAGTTCATGTACGGCAGCCAGCGTGATGAACGCTGAGAGCGTCATATGACGCTCTCTTGCCGCCGCATCGACTCGCTGCAGCACACTCTCAAGCAGGCTCAATTCAACGCCCACGGCCTTCGAGGTAACCCGCGTAAGGTTGATGTCGATGAACATCCAGATCCCTTCTCCGTCGTCCAGGTCGAGCGCCTGCAATTCCGATGTACTGCAGGTGGGGGCGGGTATGAGTTGCTCGCTGCGGTCGTACATCAACTCGACCATCTCTTGCGCGTTGCGATTCAGTTCGCCCAACGAATGGCCGTGCGCATCTGCGCGGGGAAAATCAGGAAAACTGGCGCGAAATCCGGTGTCGCCATCGCGGTGGACGTAAATTGGATATTTCATGAGCCGCCCCCTTGAGCGGTCGACTGACTGGCATTCAATGCGTCAGAGTTCGGTCGCCTGAACCTTTCCGTCTACGATGTCTTTGGCATATTGCATCGCGAGATCGACCGCGTCGTCTTCATTGGTGGGACTTACTGTCCCGAATGACGTTGAGTAGCGCCCGGCCTTGACTCTGCCGGCCGGCATGGGGTCAATTCTCACGATGCACGAGAACTGCCTTTGACCTTTGGCATACGGATCGCGATGCAGGGGGAATTCCTGGCGAGGGTACGCGCTGAGCGCATACCCCCTGTATTCGATGGTCGGGATGGACATGATGACGTGCTCCTTAAGCGGTGCTGACCGTCATCGAACAGTGTTTATCCGGATGCGAAAAAGGGCGGTCAGGTACATCTGGATCATTTCACAATGCGCTCAATGCCATTGCAAAGCAAACTATATTTTGACGGCCCAAAATGGGGGAAGCCGGCGTCTTGCCGGCTTCCCCCTAGGCGGCGAGACCGCCCAACGACCCGCTCGTGCAGGGCGTCGTTTTCGTGCTTGCGCGCAAGCCGCGCATCGCTATCGCCTATGCGATGTCAGGTACGGGGTTGCCGGGCGTGCGCGCACCAGCATGATTGACGGCTTCCTGCATCATTCCCTGGGACCGCATCATCCCACCGATTGCAGACAGCATCGCGGTGTAGGCGGCGTCAGAACCAAAGGGTGCGGTCTGCCCAAGATTGGCTGCCAACTGCTTGCATATGACGTTGTACTGGTTATGCAGGTCCTCGCCCGCCCGTGTCACGGCTGCCAAGAACTGCGAATCGATCTGTTGGACCTGCTCCGCATACGCCAGGGCGGGCTCGAAAAATTGCTGCGGCAGGCCGACCGCACCAGTGGATGACGGTAGTCCAGATGGCAACGATGACAAGGGGGATTGTCCCCCGTCCAGCATCCCCTTTATGGCCGCGAGATTGAGTTCCGTCAGCTTCCGCAGACGCTCGAACCCTTCATTTTGAAAACGAAAAATTGCCGGTAAAGTACGCCGGCCGAAGTCAGCGGATTGTTCAACGGTGGTGGTGTTCATTGTATGCTCCCGAATCGACCCGGCACGTGCGTCCAAGGGATTTCGGAGGCGAGTGTTTCGCTAAAGATCAGCAGGTCGGAGCGACTAGTACTGTTAATGCTGCGCCGCAACAATACCGACTTTATACCCTTCCTGGCGGATGTACAGCGATTCCGGAAAGCGGACCCCGCCGGACCGAATATCAGACCGTCGCTGTTCGATCATATCGTTTTACGCAGCGGGCGACCCCGACGCTTTGTCGCTCGACGTCCTGCTGGAGACGAGCAGGTTCTTCAGCGCTTCCATCTGCTCCTTCTGGATGTTCAGCAATTCGGTCCATTGCTTGTCACGCAGGATATCGACCTTTTCATGCAGCAACATGATCTCGAGTTCGGCTTTCAGATTGATTTCGTAGTCGTGCTCGGCGGACATCCGGTCCTTGTACGACTGCCGGTTCTGCGCCATCAGGATGATGGGCGCTTGAATGGCCGCAAGCATCGAGAGAAACAGGTTGAGCAGAATGTAGGGGTATGGATCAAAAGTCTCGCTGTACTTGGCTAGAATCGCCGAATTCAAGCCAACCCAGACAATCATGATCACGATAAAACACGTGATGAATATCCACGATCCGCCGAAGGTCGCCACGGCATCGGCTGCGCGCTGGCCTCGCGTCATCGCGGCATCCAGTTCTTTCGCCGCATCTCTTGCCACGTGTCTGCGCTCCGCGACCAGTCGCGCAACATTCTTGGCGCGTTCGTCCAACGTTTCATAGGGTACGCCGAGGAATTTCTCGGCAAGCTCGGCGGGTTTTTGCATTTTGCACTCGCGGTAGTCGTGTCTGTCGAAGAAAATCCTCTGCTACGGCCAGATCGCAAAAACGCTTCGCGACAGCGACGTGAAATCAGCGAACACTGCTTGGACGTTCGCGCTTTTTGGAGAGCATCGATACCATCGGAGTAGTGTGATGGCAAAAGGTCCGTTGCGCAGCAATCGCGAAGCAAAGAAACTGAAACAGCTAAGATCTGAGAGGAGCCGGCGTTTGAGTGTCCGTCTAAGCGCGCGGGCGAGCGGCTGGATCTCGATCAGTGGGCGGGCGCCGTTCAACCCTCGCCAAAACCGTCGTCCGGATGTAGCGCTTCGAGAGGCTCGAGGATCGTCCTCACCCGAGTGAGCTCCATGACAAATTCGTCAATCAGATCGAGCGCGTTCAGCACCTGTTCGGGCAAGGTGCCTTCGCGTCGCGACGGCACCGACGGTGCACCATTCAACACGGAGTGCGCCATGCTGTGGATCTCGAGCAGATCGTCGCGTAACCCCTCGGGGTCATGAAGCTGGGTGCGAATGCGATCGACGATATCGACGGCGGCCAACAGGCGCGTTGTGTCGTAGCTCAATTCAAGCTGCTCAAGCGCGGCGGTGTTGACATCGCCGAAACGGGTTGTAGTGATGGCCGGGCGTGCAGTCATGGGCGGGATGCGTAGGTTCGGGCAGCATGGCCGAACAACGGATCCTTGATCCAGGCTTCCGGCCGACGATCCAGGTGCAGTTTATAGTGGCCGAAGCGGCGGATGTTGTGGGTCGGGTACGGACTCAGAAACTCGATATCTTCGGCACGCACTCTCTCGCCGTTTGCCGCCATCTCGCGCAGCGCCTGCATCATGTCCACCGTGTTCTGCAAGATCACGGCCGACGCGACCAAGTCATTGTAGCGTAGCCGTTTCTGCTGCTCCTCCGGCTCGTTCTCGGCGATCACGTCGCCTCCGAACGACAGCCATTTGGAAAAGCCATTGTACGACTCGATCTTATTCGTGTTCGCAGTGACCTCCTGCCGCAATTCGAGGCTACCGATCCAGTCGAGTAGGAACACCGTGCGAACGACATTGCCGAGCTCGCGCGCGGCCAGGTACAGCCGGTTCTTGCGGCTTTCTGAGCCGAGCCGGCGCAGCAGCAGCGGCGACGAGATTGTCCCCGCCTGAATCGACAGCGCGACCTGCATCAGCTCTTGCCAGTGCTGCTCGATCAGGACCCAATCGATGGTCGCCGTGAACAGCTTGTCGATGTGCTTGTATTTGGTCTTGCTGTCCGGCCGGTACAGCACGAGATCCTTCCAGTTGCGAATCCGCGGCATCAGGTTGATGCCGAGCAGATATGTGAACGCGAACACGGCGGCCGACTGGCCCTGTGTGTCCGCATGGACGGTGTCCGCCTTGACGGACAGGCCCGCTTTCAACAGGCCCTCTATCACATATATCGCTTCCCAGACACCGGGCGGAATGAAGTGCTGGAACACCGCGATATAATTGTCGGCGACGTGCCGGTAGGCGACCGCGCCCATTTTCCGGTAGCGGAAGTGATAGCCGGCCAGCAGGTTGTTGTCGTAGAAGTCGTACTGCGTGCCGTCGGCCGCGACCGTCTTGCCATCGCCCCAGTGTTTCGGCAGGTCCAACCGCAGGTACAGTTCGATCAGCTCGCGTTGTGCGGTCTCGAGCTTGTCCAGGCTCATATGCCGACGGTTGACGAACGACAGCATGTGCGCGGTGACATCGGAATCCAGATGCCGGGCCGCCTGGGTCGGGCCGAGATTGCAGCCCATCGCGAAAATCGTGAGCAGGTAGCGCTCGGCGCCCTTGCGAATCTGCGGATCGCTCCCGGACAACGGCCCGAAGTGCCGCGTGAAATGCGTCCAGTGCTCGATGTTCGCGAGGATGTCCAGCATGTTCCGCGTCGGCAGGCGAGCGTTCAGCCGTTCCTGCAACGCAATCGCGCTCGCCGGGATCTCCTTCGCGATGGTTTTGCGCAAGATCGGTTCGCCGTGACGATCGATCACGACGTGCTCGCGCTTGCGCGGCAATTCAACGTCGAGCTTGTGGGAAGCGTCTGTGAGCCATTGACGCAGGTGGCGCACGAAGTCACTGCTGGTCGTGGGCATGCCGAGCTTGTCGCAGTAGTCCGGCAGCTGTTGCTCGCATTGCCGCCACGGCAACAGGTGATCGCGATAGTCCGCGTACGCGTCGGAGCCCGACACGCATAGATCACCGACCCGTAGTTCCTCGGCCATGTACGAGAACACACAAAGCTCGAGATACCGGCGATTGGTCGGAGACCCCTCGCCGTGCGAGCGCCGCACGAGCTTGCGCCACCGCGGCGCGGCAAAGCTCATGTCGACATCCGCACCGATCCACTCCCGATGCAACGATTCGTTCTCCAGCACCGCATCGAGTGCATTCAGCAGCGAGCGAACCGGGCTGGTCGAATCCCATTCGAGCGTACGGACGACGCGCATCATGACCGAGCGGTGCGCCTTGAAGTGCTTCCAGAGCAGCGGCAGATAGTTGCGGCCGCTGAAGGCGCGGATCGCCGCGCAGCTCTCGCGCAACGGCTCCAGATCGCCTTTCGGCGCAAGCAGCTTCCTGACCGCTCGGGCGATGGCCGTCTCGTCGGATTCATCGGCGAGAATGTCGACCACGCCGTCTAACAAGCCGACGAGATCCTCGACCTGATCACGCTGTTTTCGCTGAATGGCGTCCAGCTCGTCGCTCGCGCGTTTGTGGATGGCGCCCATGCGCCGTACGAACATGTCGGCGAGATCGTCGCGGGCGCGCACGCGCATGCGGTTGAGCAGCGCAACGATCAATGTATAGCGCTTCTCGGGCTGTGTGTCGTTTCTGAGCGCCGACGCGTCGAGCGCCATCGCCTGATTGGCGAGCGAGCGCAGCTTTGAGGCTGGAATCCCGGCGATGGCCAGTGAGAAATCGCCGAGCTCGTCGAGCCAGGCGACCTGGTCGATCAGCAGGTCCAGATGCTGGCGTGATGGGCGTTTCGCATGACGCTTGATCCGGTTGTAGGCAGTTTGCCGGCTCGACAGATCACGCGCGAGCAACCGGTCGAGCGCGAGTTTCTGCTCATCGGTCAGGCGTCGCGTGACGCGTTTGAAGAGCCTCGACTGGGCCCGGGCATGGATCTGCTCGGTGAGCCGATCGAGCGTCGAGAACGCCGGTAGTTCGATATC
>CBJLAJ010000181.1:0-9774 GCA_966421005.1 uncultured Paraburkholderia sp. | reverse complement strand
AGCCGCTCACGCTCGCAGCGCCTTTGCGAGATCCGCGAGGCGGTAGGGCTTGGGTACGAATAGCACATCGCCCAGTCCGCCCTTCCCTTCGCGAAGCGCGGCGGGCGAATATCCCGACGTAAGCACTATCCTGATCTTGGGATACTCCGAGCGCACCAGACGCGCAAGCTCGAGCCCGCTTATGCCGTGGGGCATCGAAATATCGCTGAGAACAACGTCGACGTCACCGCGCCCACGGAGGATTTCCACTGCCTCTGATGCACTGCTTGCGGGCACGACGTCATACCCGATGCTGGCCAGCAACTCGGACGCCACGCCCAACACGTCGGGCTCGTCCTCGACGAGCAGGACCGTCTCCGCCTTCGGCGCCAGCGGGGCAGCCGCGCTTGCTGCCGGCTCCGCGACCGGCAGGTATAGGTCGACTGTCGTGCCCTTGCCGAGTTCGCTCGAGAGGCGCACGTCGCCGCCTGACTGGGTGATCAAACCGTACACCTGACTGAGTCCTAGGCCGGTTCCCTTGCCAGGCTGCTTCGTGGTGAAAAACGGCTCGAACGCCTGTGCGAGAACATCGCCGGACATGCCCGTACCGGTATCCACAACCGAAATGCGCACGTAGCGGCCCGCAGGCAACGCCGGGGTCAACTCCACGTCCGAGTCGACCACGTTCGTAGCGATGGTGACAGTGCCGCCGGTAGGCATCGCGTCGACCGCATTGACAACGAGATTGAGCAGCGCCGCCTCGAAACGCGCGGCGTCAACCAGTGCAAATGCGTCCCCGGGCTGAAGCGCAAGCTCGACAGACGTGCTACGGTTGCCCGCGCGTGAAAGCATTGGGGCGAACTCGCGGATCAGTCCATTCAGCTCGTGTACCTTCGCCTGCAAGGGCTGTTGGCGAGCGAACGAAAGTAATTGCTGGGTGAGCGTAGCGCCGCGGTCAATCGCCCGCCGCATGCCTTCGATCATTTTCCTGTGGACCGGCGTGGGTGACTGGATTGCCAGCACCTCCAGGCCGTTCGAGAGCACCGCAAGCAGATTGTTGAAGTCGTGTGCGACGCCACCCGTCAAGCGCCCGATCGCCTCCATCTTCTGCGCGTGAAAGAGCGCCGCATTGGCTTTTTCCAGCGCGGCCGACGCTTCCTTGCGCTCGGTGATGTCGCGCGTGATTTTTGCGAATCCGATCAGCACGCCCTCGCTGTCCCGGATCGCATCCACCACGACGTGCGCCCAGAAACGGCTACCGTCTTTACGAACCCGCCACCCTTCGCGTTCTGCGCGTCCAGCCTTCGCCGCTTCGGCGAGGATCACGGCTGGCGCGCCGACCGCCTTGTCCTCCTCCGTATAAAAACGGGAAAAATGCTCGCCAACGATCTCCGAGCGCGTGTAGCCCTTGATCCGTTCGGCGCCGATGTTCCAGCTTGTGACGACTCCGGCCGGGGAAAGCAGGAAGATCGCGTAGTCCGTGACGCCTTGCACCAGAATCCGGAAGAGCTCCTCTGTTTCGCCTGTACCGTCGTGGGTGCTCGGAGTCTGTTTCATATTTGCGGTCCTGTCTTGGGGTTGCTGCATAGCCCGTCACGCAAATTCTACCGCTCGAATCGCCCCCTCGACCGCTACGCGGTCACGCCTTCGATCCGGAAGATCGTATCAATCTGCGCCGACAGGCGTCTATCGACGAAGGCTTGCTGAAAAAGCGCGCTGCCAACAGTGAAGCCCCACGTATTCGCCTGAATCATCGCTTTCACACGCGTTTCGCGGTCGATGCTGCCTGCGGCAATCACGGGCACGGCGACCGCGTCGACAACACGCCTTGTCAGCTCGGCCGGATCATCCTCGCCGGCAAACCGGTAGGCAAGCAAGTCAAGACCATGCACGCCTGGCATCGATGCGATGCGGCGCGCATCCTCGACGATTTCGTTCATCGTCCCTTCGAGCACGGTCGGATGACCAACCGTGCGGCCAGCGAACGGGAAATACCGGATTGCAGAGCCACGCAGTAGCGGCAGCGCGTCTTCAACGTGCCGGCCGCCAAGCAGGTAGTCGACACCGATCTCGAGCGACGCGTCGATCGATTCCAGTTCTGCCTCGCGGCTCGTGGCGACGACTTCCAGCATGACCTTGCGGCCATCGGCGCGGATGCGCCGGGCGAGCTCTTTCAAGTCTCTTATGGGCAAGCCGACATCCTTGAAGCCGACATGGCGGACAGGGCTGCCACGCAGGCTGTCGTAGGTTGCAATCGCGTCGCTGACGGTCGCGTCGTTTTCGGTCAACATCAGGATGAAATGGGACACATCAAGCTCCGGTGGACAATGGGTGCTTCGCCCGCGACTGGACGAACTGGTGAGCGGTCTGGAGGGCAACCTGCAGGCTGGCTGGATCGGCAATGCCCTGTCCTGCAATGTCGAAGGCCGTGCCATGGTCGGGGCTCGTACGCACGAAAGGCAGGCCGACGGTGATGTTCACGCCGTCCTCCACGCCGGCGAGCTTGACCGGTATGAGGCCCTGGTCGTGATACTGCGCTACCACGATGTCGAAGCGGCCGCGGCGGGCGTTCATGAACACCGTGTCGCCGGGCCAAGGGCCGCTGGCGTCGATGCCATCGTTGCGCGCAAGTTCGATGGCGGGCGCGATGATGTCGATATCCTCGCGCCCGAAAAGGCCTCCTTCACCCGCGTGCGGGTTCAGGCCAGCGACCGCGACGCGGGGACGTTCGATGCCCAGCTCTCGCATCGCGCGATCGGCGAGCCGGATGATGCGCAGCTCGCTTTCGATGGACAGCTTCGCGACAGCATCGAGCATCGAGCAGTGAACCGTCACGAGGATCGTACGCAGCATCGGGTTGACGAGCATCATCGCGTAGTCACGCGTGCCCGAGAGGTCCGCGAGCATTTCAGTGTGACCTGGGTAAGGCACATTTGCTGCGGCGAGCGCTTCCTTATGGATTGGCGCCGTGCAGATACCGGCGATTTCGCCCCGAACTGCGAGATCGATTGCTGTACGGATTGCGTCGAATGCGGCCTGACCGGCGGCGGCATTCACCGCGCCAATGGGCAACTCGGGCGGCAGTGCGTTCGCGCCAGGCACCGGCAAGACCTCGAGCACGCCCGGCTGCGGTGCGATTTCGGCGACTGACGTGACTTGTCGTATCGCCAGATCCAGGCGGAGTGCCGTGGCTTGACGACGTAACACACCTGTATCACCGATCACGAACGACGGGTGCTCGGCGATGAACGCGGCGTTGGCAAATGTCTTGACGATGATCTCCGGCCCGATGCCCGCGGCGTCCCCCATCGTGATGGCTATCGGTTTGTGCTTCATGGTTCTGCCCCGGTCAATGTGTTAAGTCGTCCGTGATGATGCGGATGCGCATGGCGATCCCGTGATATTGTTGGTTCGTAAATTTTGTCCATTTACAACGCATTTTCAAGAACCAAAGTCGAATCAGTTTGGATCATTTATGGTTGCGAACCGTCCATCCAGGCAGGCGCTGCCGGCGCTGATCGCCCTCGAACTCGACCGAGACTCGGGCGTGCCGATTTCCAGGCAAATTGCACGGCAACTGCGCGAAAAGATCGTCAGTCACGCGCTGCCGGCCCACGCGCGGTTGCCGCCCAGCCGTGACCTTTCTGCCCAACTGGCAGTGGCGCGTAACTGCGTCGTCGACGCCTATGATGAGTTGATCGCAGAGGGCATTCTTGATGGGCGCGGGCGTCACGGCACATTTGTCGTCGCAAACGTACCGGCAACTCGCGGGGCCGCGATGGGCGCGCGTTGGACGCCATCGCTGCTGCGGCGTATGCCCGCCGATGCACAAGCCGCACCTGAGCGAGCGGCGAGTACGCGCCTCGACTGGCGTCCCGGACAGTCGAGCGCCCGGAGCTTGCCGCTCGATGTATGGCGCAATGCCTGCCGCGAAGCAGGACGGAAGTTGCCGCCAGAGGGCTATGGCGATCCCGCCGGGGAGCCAGGGCTCAGGCGCGCGATCGCTGAATGGCTATTCGAACACCGATCGGTCAACGTCGATCCCGATCAGATCGTCATTACGCACGGCACCGGCCACGCGCTTCAGCTGGTCGCGCAGGCGCTGCTGCATAGCGGCGACTTGTGCGCAACAGAGGACCCGGGCTACGCAGGCGCTACGTCGGCGTTCCTGCGATCGGGCGCGTCGTTGCGCTACGTGCCGGTGGACGCGGAAGGCGTGGTTGTCGATCGGATTGTCGAAGACGACGCGGTCCCTGCCCTCGTTCATCTGACTCCGGCCCATCAGTACCCGATGGGGGGCCGTCTGTCAGGGCCCAGACGCCGGGCGCTCGTCGAACTCGCGCGGACGCGCGGGATGCTGATGATCGAGAACGAATACGACTGCGAGTTCCACTACGCAGGAACGAATCATCCGCCGATTTTCAGCCATGCGCCGGAAAGCACTCTGCTGCTCAATACGTTCGCGAAGGCGGTCAGCCCTTCCCTTAGGCTCGGGTTCATCGTCGCCCCGCCGTGCGCAGCCGCCGCGCTGGTTGCGCGCGTCGAGCGCGAGCGCACGCATGTTTCGTGGCCCGTGCAGAAGATCGTCGAAACGTTGCTCGTATCCGGCGAACTGGATCGGCATTTGCGCAGGGTGCGGCGGCACCATGGGGCGATGCGCGATGCCATACGCGAACGGTTGACCCCGTACGCGGACCTGGTCACCCTGGGAGGCGACGAGGGAGGCCTGCATGTGGTCGTGTCAGGAGCGAACGACGCGTTCGACCGCGATCTGCGAGCCGCCCTGCGATCGAAGGGCGTCGTGTTCGACGATGTTCGCGATTTCACGATGCTGGAACCCGATCCGCGCGGCTTTTTGCTCGGATATGGGCATATGGACTGCGAGGCGCTGACAGAATCGCTGGATCTGCTCGAGATCTGTATCAAGCGAATCAGACGTCGCGGTCAGTTGCGATGAAGGCATCGAATTCGCCGGCCGCAAACGGATGACAGCCGAAGAGCTGTTTCAATCGTAGAACCCGAGGATCGACTTTACTTCCATGTACTCTTCCATGCCCTCGATCCCGTACTCTCGACCATTGCCGGACTGCTTGTACCCGCCGAATGGCGCTTGCGGGTCCCAAGCCGGATAATTCAGATGCACCTGGCCCGAACGAATGCGCGCTGCGACCGCGTGCAACAGCGCCTTGTCGGTGCCTTGAACATGCGCGCCGAGCCCATAAACCGTGTCGTTCGCGATAGCGATCGCTTCTTCGACCGATTCGTAGGGAAGGATGGCAAGGACCGGACCGAAGATCTCCTCCTGAGCAATCCTCATCCTCGTACCCACTTCGGAAAAGATTGTCGGCTGTGCGTAGAAGCCTCTGCTGAGGCCGGCCGGCCTTCCTGGTCCGCCGACGAGCAACAGAGCCCGTTCGTCGATGCCGACATCGATCATCTCCTGCACCCGGCCGAACTGTGCACGATTGGCCAACGGACCGTGTGTCGTCGCGTCGGCGAACGGATCACCGACGATCATCCGTTCCGTTGCCGCGACAGCCAACGCTTCGACCTGCCGCAACACGCTGCGCGGCACGATCATCCGCGTCGGCGCACTGCACGACTGCCCCATGTTCCGAAAGGCGGCTGCAACGCCCAGCGAGACGGCACGCGGCAGATCGGCATGGGGTAGCACGACGTTCGGCGACTTGCCGCCGAGCTCCTGCGCCACGCGTTTGACCGTCGGCGCAGCTGCCTGCGCAACGAGCACGCCCGCCCGCGTCGAGCCGGTGATCGACACCATATCGACTTGCGGATGTGACGCCAGCACCGTCCCGACTTCCGGGCCGGTGCCGATCACGAGGTTGAATACGCCCGCCGGAACGCCGGCGTCCGCGATGACTTCAGCAAACAGCAAGGCGCTCAGCGGCGACAGTTCACTGGGTTTCAGCACCACCGTGCAGCCCGCTGCGAGTGCCGGGCCGACCTTCGCCGTAATCTGATAAATCGGCCAGTTCCAGGGCGTAATCAGTGCGCTAACGCCGATCGGCTCGCGTACGACTGCGGTCGCCCCCCTTTGCGTCCGGAACGGATAGCCAGCCAGATTGTCGCGCGCGACGCGGATATGTTCGGCTGCAAGCGGCACATGTGCGGCGCGCGCATAGCTGATGGGCGCGCCCATTTCCGTTGACAAAGCAGCGGCGAACAGTTCGGCGCGCTCCAGAATCAGCGTATGAACTCGGTCGAGCAGCGCGGCACGTTCTTGCGGTGAAGTTGCCGACCAACCTGCGAAAGCCTTACGCGCGGCGAGCACTGCCCGCTCGGCGTCGCGCGCATTGCCGAGCGCGATCTCGCAGACTGCGTCCTCGGTGGACGGCGAGATAACGGCGATTCGATCGCTGCCATCGGGAACAGCCCACTCGCCGTCGATGTAAAACCGGTCGAGCCGTCCTGCTTGCATCAGGTGACGAACAGGTGAAGTCATTGGAGCGTGTCCTTGAGTCGATACCATGCCCCAACAAACGGCAAAAACCACGGCTTGCCGAAGTGGCCGGGGATGGCGGGCCAGTCGAAGTCTTTCCACGGGTTGAGATCGGCGCGTCCGTCCATGATCTCCGCCATCAGCGTGCCCATCAACGTGGCCATCTGCGTGCCATGGCCGCTATAGCCCATCGAGTAATAGACACCGTCACGCTGGCCCGCGCGCGGCAGGCGGTTGGCGGTCATGTCGACCATGCCGCCCCAGCAATAGTCGATGCGCACGTTCGCCAATTCTGGGAACACCCCGGCCATTTGCTGTCGCAAGATCAGCCCGCTCTTTTCGTCGGAACGCGGATTCGATATCGCGAAACGTGCGCGTCCGCCAAAGAGCATGCGGTTATCGGGCGTTACACGAAAGAAATTGACGAAATTCTTGGTGTCGGTCGCCATTCGGCGCGTGGGCAGCAACCGGTCGAGCAGGTCCTCCGGCAAAGGCTCGGTGACGATGATGAACGCGCCGACCGGCACGATTCTTCGCCGAACCCACGCGAATGGGCCCACCTGGGAGATGCCGCTCGCAAGAAGCACCTGCGGTGCGCGAATTTCTCCACGCGGCGTTCGCACCACGTACGCGCCTCGGGGTTCCTTCTGTAACCCGAGGACCGGCGCATGCTCCAGGACATGCGCTCCACGCGCTTGTGCAGCTTTCGCGAGACCGCGGACATAGCGACCGACGTGCATCCCGGCACTCTTCTTGAAGATCAATCCGCCGTGATAACGGTCGGAGCCGATCTCATCACGAAGCTCCGCCTTCGTCACAAGCTGCGTATCGGGGTCCACGCGCGCAGCGAGCAACGCCTGACTTCTCGCAAGCTTGTCGAAATGCTCGGGCTTCGCTGCCAGCTTAAGCTTGCCCCTGCGAACAAAATCGCAATCGATCGACTCCTCCCTGACCAACCGCTCGACCATGTCGACACCCGCGTCGAACGCGAGATAGAGCCGGTTGGCCAATTCTGTGCCGATCCGCTGCGAGAGCGAAGCGTAATCCTGAGCGAAGCCGTTGTTGCACATGCCGCCATTGCGGCCCGACGCGGCCTGTCCCACAGTCCCTGCTTCGCAGACGATGACGCGGGCGCCTTTTTTGGTGAGCGCCAAGGCCGCCGCCGAGCCGGTGATCCCTCCACCCACCACGACCACGTCGCAGCTTCCGCCGTCCATGTCAGGAGAGTTGCTGACGAATGGCTCGGACGTATCGAGCCAGTAAGAACCGAAATGCATTACAAACTCCAAAGCGGCCGGGCGCGCGTGGTAATACGCGAGACCATGTGTGCGAGCGGCAAATAAGCCGGTGTATAACAAGCGTCTAAAGCATGGCTTGACTGACTACCGCGTATAAGCGGCAAGCGGGATCGGGTGCGCCAATATGTTCGTGGGCAGGCGCATTGAGAACCATCTTCGAGCAGATGTCCACGCGCTGCAGCCCCTGTTCGCTCAGCCAATCGGTCAAACCCGTTTCCGAAGGCACGTCGATACGGATGAATTCGCCCTCTCGTCCAGTCAGCCAGTAGCCGATCAGGGCTTTTGCGCGCGCGTCGTCATGCGAACGAAGCGCGACAACCGGACCGATCACGTGCCCCCGGCCAAAGCGCCGCAACACCGAGAATCCCGTGATCTCGCCATCGCGTTCGAGTACGACGCTTTCCCCGCGCTCGAGCACTGCGGACAAAAGCGCATGACGCTCGAGGCTTGACGCGCGCGAAGCCAGTTCAACGAGGCAGGGAAAGTCGGGAGGGAGCCCAGTGCGCAGTCGCTCACCATCGAGCAACGCAACGGTCAGAGGCTTACCGACATTCCCTTGATGTTGCTCCAACGATCCACACACGCTGAAGCCGAGCTTTTCGTAGAGCGGCTGACCGGCCGGCGTCGCATGCAGGAATGTGATACGTGGCCCTAACTCTTCGAGGACGATCGCCATCAGCTTGCGGCCGATACCGCGGCCCTGGTGCGCCGACGATACGATGACGTGACCGAGTGAGGCCCGGTCAGCGCCGAACTTCCAGCACATCGCAGTACCAATGACGACACCCCGCTCTTCGGCCACGAACGCTATCGCCGTGTCTGCGGAAAACTGCCAGTCTTCCGGTCTATATGGCCAACCCAGCGCCGTGGAGAGCGCGTGAGCCGCCGGTACGTCGGCCGGAGTGAACTTGCGATACCGAAGACTCGTGGCTGAGTCCAAGCCGTTCGCGAAAGAATCGTGTTTCATTGATCTCTACTGAATGTTTCCGTTTCGCCTGAAGACAGAATCGACTGAGCACCGCTGTTGGCAAGCCGGTGCGACGTACTATAGAAAAAATTGTTTTTATCGTGTTTAATCTCAACTGAATCCATCGTTAATGAGCCGTTAATGCTTCAACTCGAAGACATGCAACTGCTGCGTGCGCTCGGCGTATCGCAATCGCTTGCCGCAGCAGCGAGGTTGTTAGACCTGACGCCGCCCGCGGTCACAGTACGTCTTCAGCGCATCGAAGAGCGGATGGGAGTGAGTCTTGCCACGCGCGCAGCGAGAGGCATCTCGCTCACTGACGAAGGGCACCGCCTCGTTCAGGAGGCCATCGAAATCCTGGAGCGGATCGAGTCACTTCCATCGCGCGTCTCCGGAGAGTCCGCTGGTGTAAGTGGTCATTTGCGCGTCGTTGCTCCATTCGGATTCGGCAGGGAATATGTCGCGCCGCTCGTCCGCGACCTGCATCGCTCACACCCCCATCTGGCGATTTCGCTGGTTTTGGTCGAAAGTCCGCTCGCGTCCGCATCGGGCGCCGACGCAGTGATTTCGATCGGTCACATCAAAGGCTCCTCCTGGGTGGGGCATTTCCTGGCGGCGAACGACCGCATTCTTTGCGCAAGCCCCGCCCTCGCGCGTTCGCTGTCAAACCTCAAGCATCCCTCCGAACTTACCCGGCACCCTTACCTGACCTTGCGAGAAAACGATGAAGACGTGACGCGTCTGCGTTTTGCCCAGCACGATGCTGCAGGCAAACGCATCAGCAAGGGCGTGACGGTCCGCTTGAGCAGCGCGTTGTCTTCGAACGATGGCACCGTCGTCAGAGACTGGGCCGTCGACGGCCTCGGCGTCGTCGCGCGATCCGAATGGGATTGCGCACGGCTGATCGCCAAGGGGAAACTGAAGCGCATTTTGCCGGCATGGCACCTCGAACCTGCACCGATCATGGCCCTGACGCCCACGCGCCAAGGCCTGACCATTCGTCAGCGTGTGTTCCTGGAAGCCGCGAAGCGAGCCTTCAACCCGGTGCCTTGGCGCAGTTGAATCAATGA
>CBJLAJ010000180.1:0-9793 GCA_966421005.1 uncultured Paraburkholderia sp. | reverse complement strand
CGCCTTGATTGGCGGCGCGGTCGGCAAACGTTTGCGTCAGGGTTTTGGTGCGGCAGTACCTTCCCGCTCGGGAGCGCTCCCGAGCGGGAAAACGCCGACTAATCATATGGTAGGGAGAGGATTTGCAACGAATGATGCCGAACTAACATTAGACGAAAGGGCGCTGCCGTCCAATCATATGCTTTTTTGTTTTATCGGCAATTTGGCGGGTTTATTTATGAATACTCGAAACAGCAGAGGAATTGAGCCTCTGCTGTTTCCATCGATCACAGCGGCCCTTCGTTCACCGCTTCGCGGTACACCTCGGCGACCCGCCGCGCAATCACCGAATTGTCGAAGTTGGCCATGGCGAAGTCGCGGCAGGCCTGCGCATCGGGTAGTTTCAGCTTGCCGGAGAGCGCCGCCGTGATGCCCTCGGCAATCGCTTCGGCGCCGGTCGAACGCAGGATGAGATCTTTCGACAGGCCGGCCACGACTTCGGGTAAGCCACCGACAGGCGTGACCAGCACCGGCGTGCCCGCCGCGAGCGATTCGACGGTGATGAGTCCGAAGCCCTCCAGCGCAACGGTGGGCACCACACTGATCGTCGCAGCGCGATAGAGCTCGGCCAGGCGATCGTCAGGCACGAAGCCGAGCAGCTTGATATCGTTGCCCAGGCCGTGTTCGTCGATCCGCGCCTGCAGCTCGCCCGTCAGCCGGCCCTTGCCCGCAATCAGCAACATCGCATCGGGCCCACGCTGCGCCTTGATGCGCGCCATGGCATCGATGAGATCTTCGAGGCCCATGCGGCGCACTAGCCGGCGCACGGCCACGATGATCGGCCGATCCTGCGGCAGCTGCAATCTGGCCCGCGCGCGTGCGGGCGACATATCGATGTCGAAACGCGCGACATCGACACAACCCGGTACCACGCGTACGCGTTCCGGCGCCACGCCGTAGCGCGAGGTCAGAATCTGTCCGAATGCCTCGGACAGCACGATGAAGCGCGTCGAGCGCGCATAGACACTGCACTCGAGCCAATGCTTCGCGCGTTGCCCAAGCGTGGCAGCGCCTTCGACACCGCTTTCGTCAGCCCACGGCCCCTGAAAGTGCGAGACGCGCGCGATATCCCGCGCGACATCGAGCCCCGGCCACGTATAAAGCGCGAAATGCGACGAGATGACATCGGGCCGCTCGACGCTGATCGCATGAGCGAACGCCTTGCGCGCGGCCATCAGGCGTAATGGCAGCGCAAGCGCGGCCGAGCCGAAGCCTCGAATTGCGCCGTCGGTATCGTGCGCGACGCGCGGCGAGCCCGCCACCATCCCGCGCACCGAAACGCCCGCGCCCGGCAACGCGTTCACGAGCGAGTAGTACATTCGATCCAGGCCCCCCTCCCGCTCGGGAAACCAGTGCATGCCGATCTGCAACGACTTGATGGCACTTTGATTCATTTCGATTCGCCCCCTTCGCTCGGAACCCAACGCGCACCGCGGTGTGCATCGTGGATGCCGTGCCCGGCACTGCTGCCGGCCTCGCTGGCTTTCGCGCGCAATACGCGGCGATAGATATCCATATAACGCGCTCCCATACGCGACCAACCGAATTCACGTGCCACGCGGCCCGCCGCCACGCCCATCGAACACGCAAGCCGCAGATCGCCCGCCAGCCGGGCCACCGCTTGCGCGAGCGCGGCGCTATCGTCGGGATCGTCGAGCACGATCCCGCACTCGGGCGTGATGATCTCCGCTCCACCTGCGGTGCGTGCCGTCACCACCGGCAGGCTCGCCGCCATCGCTTCGAGCAGCGAGAGGCTCATCGCCTCGTAGCGCGACGGAAACACATACGCATCGACACAGCGCATGAGGCCGGGCACATCCTCGACGAAATCGAGAAAGTGCGCCCGGTCGGCCACGCCGAGCGCGCGCGCCTCGTCCGGATAGGGGCTGCCTTTCACGCGCCCCGCAACAACCACATGAACGCGCTCCGGCAACTGCTTCAGCGCCCGCAGCACAGTGCCCAGGTTCTTGCGCGGTGTGCGCAAGTCGCCGGCAAAAAGCAGGAGAAACGCATCGTCCGGCAAACCGAAACGCTGCCGCGAGCCCGAAGCGTGCTCGAATGTTTCGTTGTCCACACCGTTATGGACGACCTCGATCTTCCCGTCGGGCACGCCTGCATTGCGCAGTTCGTCGGCAACCTTGTCGGACACCGCCGCGACCACGCTCGAACGTCGGTATGCCCATCGTTCGAGACGCGCGTTCAGGCGGGTATAGATCGCTTGATAAGCCGAACGCGGACCGCCCGCGAGCCGAAACGGATAGTAGGGACTCCTCAACCAGCCGCTATGCACGAAATGCGACGTATTGACGTCTGCCTGCGCCCACGTGATGAAGCCGTTCACATGCAGCACATCGTATTCGTCGCGATGCGCATTCAGCCATTTGGCGCTCCTGAGCGCGAAGAGCTGATGGCGAACCAATGCCCCGGGCCATATGCGGCCGATCTCGATTGGCACCCAGCGCACGCGCGGATGCTCGAGCAGGGACGACGCGACATGAGAGGCCACGAGTGTCACGGCGCACCCCTCGGCCAGCGCCGCGCGCGCCACCTCGTAATTGACGCGCCCCTGACCGTCGTTATGGCGGACGGAATGCGTGACGATCGCAATTCTCATGGCCTCAATGCCTCGCTGACGAAAGAGGGGGCAAGCCGCATCCGGGCATTCTGACGCTGGATCTTTCGCCAATGCGCCGCCGCGATCAGCGACGCCATGCTCGTATAGAGCAGCAAACCGCCGGTACTGACGAAAGAATTGGTGAACACAAGCATGGCGAACATCGAGCACGCGAGCGCCAGACACGCGGCGCCGAACTTGTCGTCCTTGAGCGCGAACGACGCGCGCACGGTGCGCGCCAACAGCCAGCCGATGCCGGACAGGTAGAGCAGCGTGCCGGGCCAGCCGAGCACGAATGGAATGTTCATGACACCGCTATCGAAATTGCCGTATTTGCCAAGCTGATTGTCGGATTGGGTCAGCTTTGTCGAGGTACCGGTCGCACCGAGCCCCATTCCGGCGATATTGGTGAACGCCGTTTCAGCAAAGGTTGCATAGAACTGGTTCCGCTCGGCGTAGCTATGGTCATCGTGCAGATTCGTGATCGTCTCCAGCCGCGCCTGCAAACGGTCGGCAACCGGGCCGATCGCCAGGAGCGGCATCGAAAGGCCGGCCAGCACGGCCAAGCCGAGAATCGTGCGAACACGCGTGCGGTTGCTCGACTTGGCGAGCTGAATGACGAGCGCGATCACCCAGCCGCCCCACGTCGAGCGCACGAGACAGAGCCCGAACGACGCGAAGCCCGCCGCGGCGGCCGCCCAGCGCAAGCGCTGCGTCGCTGCCGGCACGAGCACGAGCGCACCCATCATCGCAAACGCGAAAGGCCCGGACGAGTTCATCGTGCTGAACACGCGCACGCCGAAGCGCACAGGGTCGCCCTCGGAGTTCATCTGCGAGCCGATCATCCACATCGCATCCCACGGCGGCATGAAAAAGAACTGGACGATGCCATAGAGGCCCATCACCAGCATGCCCCAGACGAACGTCGAAACAATGGCTTGCCGGTACTGCGGAAAATCGCGTGCATTGGCAACGATGTGCATGCCGATCAGAACCGGATACATCCAGTTCGCGAGATCGTAAGTCGCGGCAAAAAAGCCGACCGACGTCATGCCGATGATGTACGCGTAGCCGATGCCGAGCAGAATCAGCAGCATCGGCAAACCGCGCCAGCTTCCGAGCAGGCGATAGCGCCGGATGAGCACGAAACCCGAAATCATCGTCACCGCGACAGGCGCAACCTGCACGATGCTGGTGGGCGTGAATGCGCCCTTGAAGTAATCCGCAAGCCGCCGCACTTCGGGGCTCAGAAACCACATCCACCAGACGAAGCCGACATAGCGCGCGGGGCTTTTGAAATAGAGCCACAGACCGACCGCCGTCGAGAGCGCCGGAAACGCGAGCGTGAGCAGGGCGCCCTGGTGTGCCGCGCAAAGCGCGAGCGTGGCCAGCACGAGCAGCGCCTGCGGCAGCCAGTGCTTGGGATCGGTGCCAAAAAAGCGCCCCGATGCGCCCTGCCGGGCAGTGGCGGCCGCAAATGTCACGGCGTCACCTTGCGCGCTTCGTGCGCGCCCATGCGCGCCGCGCGCCAACGCTCGCGCACGGACGCGCCGTTCTTCGAGACGAGTGCGAGCAATGGATGCACGAGGCCCGGATAGACGCGTGTGCCGACGAGCGTCCACCACCACCACGCCAACATGCGCTGCATCGGAGGCAGATATTCGCGCAATGTCAGATGCAGGTTATAGGCAGCGTTGCAAATCGAGATCGCCGATTGCGTGTGGCGCTGATCTTCGCCGATACGTGGCGCGGGGAAATGATCGACCGCGACTTGCGGGTCGTACATCACCTTCCATCCCGCGCGCTTGACGCGCATGCTGAACGCCATGTCGTTGTGCACCTGTGCGCCCGAACCGCGCAAACGCTCGTCGAAGCGAATGTCGTGAATGGCCGCGCGCCGGTAGCTCATGTTGACGCCCTTGAGCAGATCGACTTCGCGCGCGCCGCCCACGCCGAGATGATGATTGCCGATGACTTTGCCAGTCAGCAGAATCCTGCCGACTTCCTCGCGCCTGCCATCGAGCAACTGGCCGCGCTCATGCACCCAGTCGCGCCCGCCGAGCGCGCCAAGCTTGGGCTCCGAGGCGAATGCGGCTTCGATGCGCTGCAGCCAGTCGCGGTGCGGCGCCGCATCGTCGTCGGTAATGGCGATGACGTCACCCGTCGATTTGTCGAGCCCGAGGTTCAGCGCTGCGACGAGGCCTTTGACTTCGACGATCACGCACTCGAGCGGGAGCGCGCCGGTCACGCCCGGCTCGGCCAGCACGGTATGCGTGACGTAGTCGTCCGGTCTCACGACGACGACGACCTGATCGGCCGGCCGCACCTGCTGCTGCAGTGCCTTGAGGCACCGCGCGAGGTCGTCGGGCCGGCGGTAAGAAGGAACGAGCACGGTCAGCTTCATGCGTTCAGATACTCCTGGACGGCCGCATAGCCCGCGCGCGAGAGGCTGCGCGAGCGAGGCGACACTGCGTTGAAGATACCGCCCTGGACCTGCACACCAGCCGTCGCGAGTCGCTTGAGCGAAGCCGCGATATCGGACTCGGCATGCACGCCCGAGCGCAATACGACAAAAGAGGCGCCGGCATAGGCGGCGATGATCGACGCATCGGTCACGGCCAACAGCGGCGGCGTATCGATCAGCACGACGTCATAGCTGCGGCTCAGTGCGGCGAGGTAGCTCTGCAGGTTCGACGACATCAGGAGCTCGGACGGATTGGTCGGCCGCGTGCCGCTCGGGATGAAATCGAGCCCGGGCACCGGCGTCTTGCGCACCGCCTCTTCAACCGAGATCTGACCGGAAAGCATTTCAGAGAGGCCTGCCTGCAGGCCGCCGCCGAAGTACTCGTGCAACGTGCCGCGCCGCATGTCCGCATCGATTGCCAGCACGCGCTTGCCCGAATCCGCGAACAGCACGGCAAGGTTGGCCGTCATGAACGTCTTGCCGATCCCGGGCGAGGGCCCCGTCAGCAGCAGCACATTGTTCTTCGCCTCCACGAGCGTGAACTGCATCGAGGTACGCAAGCTGCGCAGACTCTCGATGCAGGTATCGTTCGGTCTCGCGAGCGCGAGGATCGGGCGGGCACCCTTGCGATGGCGCATATAAGCCGCATCGAGCCGTTCGGCCTCCGTGCTCGACGGCACGAGCCCGTATAACGGCAACCCGCAAGCGCGCTCGACACGTTCGGGATCGTCGATACCCTTGAGCAGATTGCGGCGCATGAAGACGACGCCGGTACCGGCGATGAGGCCCAGCATCGTCGCTGCGGAAAGGATCAGCGCCTTCTTCGGCTTCGTCGGATCGCCCGGACGCAATGCGGCGTCGATCAGATGGACGTTGCCGCCCGTGCCGACTTTCTGAACCTGCAACTCCTGCACACGGTTGAGCAGCAATTCGTAGATGTCCTCGGCCACCTTCGCATTACGTTTCAACGCGACACCCTTCACTTCCGCGGCCGGCAGATTGCGGAACCGCGACGAGAAACCGTCGCGATCGGCCTTGAGCCGCCCGAGTTGCTGCTCCGCGGCGATGATGGCCGGATGGCTCGGGCCATAGCGCTGATGGAGCTGATCGATCTGCAATTGCAGCGCCGAAATCTGCTGCTCGTACTGGATGCTGCCTTCGAGGTAGCTCTTCGCCTCGTCGCTCGGGTTGATCGAACCCGATTTCGCCTGATAGGCGCTCAGTGCCGCCTCGGAACTTTCGAGATCCGCCTTCAGGCGCGGCGCTTCGCTCTCCAGAAAGTCGAGCATCTTCACGGCGTCGGCTTGCCGTGCGCTCGTGTATTCCCGCAGATACGACTGCGCCACGGCATTGGCGAGTTGCGCCGCGCGCTCGGGGCTCTTGTCCTGCGTGGAGATCTGAATGACGCCGGTTTGCTTGCCCTGCTCCTGTACATCGAGCGCGAGCTGAAAGCCGGTGATCGCGTCGAGATCGTTCGAGCGCACGACGGTAAAGCGCGTACCCGGCAGGGCCACGAGCTGCTTGACGAGCATCGTCACACCACCGCCCGAGGCCATGCGGCCGACTTCGCCATCGAGCAGCAGATTGCCCTGCTCGTCGCGCAGCGTGTAGTGATCGCCGCCCGCCACCGTCATCGTCAGCTTTTTGCCTTCGAGCGCGGGTGTGACCTGCAGCGAGTCCACATCGGCGATCTCGCCGCCCCAGGCATACGAAGCAAGACCGAACCAGGGCTTGCCCGGTTGCCCCGGCGAAGCGAGGCGCTCGGCGATGGCACCGAGCACGGGGAACGTCTTTGGCGTCACCGAATAGTTGAGCTTGAACTGCTCGACCACCGGCGCCACCACGCCACGGCTCTTGATGATCTCGATTTCGGCGTCGGTCGGCAGCGATGTCGATGCGCCACCGCCCGCGGCGCCGCCGTTCGAATTCTGCGTGAGCCCCTGCGTGGCGGCGCTCGGCGCCTCCACGCGAACGTGAGCATCCGCCGAATAGATCGGTTTGGCGAGAAAGCAGTAGAGCGCCGCGAGACCGATGACGGCGGCGGCAATGCCGATCAGCCAGCCGATATCGTCGAGCACGACGTGCAGCAGCTGCCCGAGCACGACATCGTCTTCGTCGGATTGAAAAGCCGTCGGCAACGGCGGCGCGATCGATTGGGCCAGAATGCTTGAGCTCGTCTTCATAGCGTCACTTCGTCAGCTGCTTCGTGAAAAAGATCGTCTGGAGCGTCGGCAGGATTTGCTGCATCACGCGGTTGAACTGCACCGCGGCGGACGTGCCAACGTAGACGACATCGAAGGGTTGCAACGGGAATTGCGTCGACAGCAAGAGCGCATCCGGCTGCGTCATGTCCAGCCGATAGATCTCGGGCGAGTTCGGATTCGAGCGCATACCCCGGATCACGTAGATCTGGCGCGGGTTCGCGTCCGTATCGAGAATGCCGCCCGCTGACGTCAGCGAATCGGCCACCGTCAGCGAGCCGCGGATCAACTGCACCGCGGTCGGCTGCTTTACCTCGCCCATCACGAACACGCGGCTGTCGGTGCGGTCCGGAATGTTGACGATGTCGCCGGCCTGGAGCATGACGTTTTGCGAAACATCGCCGCGGTCGAGCAGGCCGTTTGCGTCGAGCACATAGGACTTCCCGCCGCGCGTCAGACGCACGCGCTGCAAATCCGCGTTGTCCGTCGCGCCGCCCGAGCGTGTGATCGCGTCGACGAGCGTAAGCGGTACATCGGTAATGGCGAGCGGCCCCGGCGAGTGCACGTCGCCCGTGACCTGCACGCGCTGGGAGCGATAGGCGAGTACCCGCAGATCGAGCTGCGGATTGTGGATATACGGCGCGAGCGCGGCGGCAAGCCGGTCGCGCACCTGCTGCGGCGTTTGCCCGGCTACGTGAACGCGGCCAACGAACGGGAAGAAGATCGAACCGTCCGAGGAGACCGTCTGCCCGTAAGGGTCTGCCTGCCCGGGCAGCGCCGTCGTATAAGGCTGAGCGAGCGCGCCCGCGATCGTTTGCGTCGTATTGCCGCCCGAGGAGAACGAGGTGCCTTGCGGCGTCGTGAGCTCGGGGTGATCCCAGACCGTGATGCCGAGAATGTCCTGCGGCCCGATGTGGTAGCTGTACTGCTTGAGGCTCGGGAAGTGCGATTCGGGCAGTGGCCGGGGCGTGGCCTGCTGCGCCGCGACGAGCTCGGCGATGGTCTGCGCCGTGACGCGGTGGACTTCGTACGTCGGCGCGGGGCCACTCTGCTCGTCTTCGTGCAGGCGCGAGGTGTCGAGCGCATTGCCCGGCGCGACGGCGCAGCCGGCAAGAAGCGACGCGACGAGTGCGATGGCGGTCAGGGAAAGAAGGCTACGATTCATAGATTCGCGGGCTCAAGCTCAAGCTGAATAAGCGGCGACCGAGCCGCCGGGTCTTGTCGAACGTGCCGCTGCCGCCGTGGCATCGGGACGTCCGATGGAGTGATACTCGATGCCGGCTTCAGCCAGTGCGAGCGGGTCGTAAAGGTTGCGCCCATCGAATACGACGGCCTGCTTGAGCAGGCGTTTGAACGCATCGAAGTCGGGGCTCTTGAAGGCCTTCCACTCCGTCAGGACGACCAGCGCATCCGAGCCGTTGACGGCAGCCATCTGATCGTCGACGAGCGTAAGGCGGCCCAGCGCCTCGGCGTCGTCGCGCAGATCGGACGCGAACGCACGCCGCGCTTCGGTCATCGCGACGGGATCGTAGGCAACGATGCGCGCGCCGCGTGCAAGCAACGCCGCGATCAACACACGGCTCGGGGCCTCGCGCATGTCGTCGGTCTCGGGCTTGAACGCGAGCCCCCAAACACCGAACGTGTGGCCTGTCAGGTCTTCACCGAAACGGGCGACGATCTTGCGTGCCAGCACCTGCTTTTGCGCGGCGTTGACGCTCGAGACCGCCTGCAGGATCTGCAGCGACTGCCCGCTTTCCTGCGCGGTGCGCACGAGCGCGTGCACATCCTTGGGAAAGCACGAACCGCCATAGCCGCAGCCGGCATAGAGGAAGTGATAGCCGATGCGCGGGTCCGAGCCGATGCCGCGGCGCACCGCATCGATGTCCGCGCCGACGCGTTCGGCAAGATTGGCCAGCTCGTTCATGAACGAAATCCGCGTGGCCAGCATTGCATTGGCCGCGTACTTCGTGAACTCGGCGGAGCGCACATCCATATTGAGCGTGCGCTCGTGATTGCGGTTGAACGGTGCGTAAAGGCGCTTCATCAGCTCGCGCGCCCGTTCGCCGGGCATGTCGTCGTCGCAGCCGATGACGATGCGATCGGGCCGCGTGAAGTCCTCGATCGCGGCGCCTTCCTTGAGGAACTCGGGATTGGAGACGACCGAAAACAGCACATCCTCGTTACGCAGCTTCAGCTCGGCGGCGATCGTCTCGCGCACGCGCTCGGCCGTGCCCACGGGCACCGTCGATTTGTCGACGACGACAGTGAACCCCTTCATATATCGGCCGATATCGCGCGCCGCGGCGAGTACGTATTGCAGATCGGCGGAGCCGTCTTCATCGCTCGGGGTCCCCACGGCAATGAAGACCGCGTCGCCGTGCTCGATCGCGGGACGCACCTCGGTCGTAAACGACAACCTGCCCGCCGCGCGGTTGCGCGCGACGATCTCGCGCAGGCCTGGTTCGTGAATCGGCA
>CBJLAJ010000179.1:0-9828 GCA_966421005.1 uncultured Paraburkholderia sp. | reverse complement strand
CGCTTGCCTGAAAGCGCTTTGATTTGCGCATCGAAATCCGCATAGTGCTGCGTGACAGCCCAGATCAAATAGAGCAACGCGCGCGGATCGGCTTGATGACTGGCGGAGGTCTGTCAGTGACGATCGGCAGCAGTTCGACGCGGTCAGCGAGACGCAAGCGACGCGCAACTCCGCCGAAGGCGGCAATAGTCGCGCGGCGGCGTTGCATTCGATTGCGGCAGCGGGCGATGCGGCGATGGGCGTCATGAAGGAGCGGGCGCCGCAACGAATCGCCCTGAGGGATGCGGATGATTGGCCCGTCCTGGCATGCGCGATGGTCCTCGACTGTCCAGTTTGGACCGAAGAGGCAGACTCGAACTGAGCGATTATCAGGCCGGTGGTGGATGGGGAGACTGACCGATAGAACCGTGTTTTATGTCTTGGTGTTATCGAAAGCGAAGCCTATATTGCCTTCTCGGACCAACGCATAGAGCAATGGCCGCAGAGTTGCCTCAGGAGGCAGACCATGCAACGCTTGACGGGAAAAGTCGCCATTGTTACGGGCGCCAGCTCAGGAATTGGCCGTGCAACTGCCAAACTGTTCGCCAAGGAAGGCGCAAGGGTGGTCATCGCGGCGCGGCGCGCGGCCGAACTCGAAGCGCTCGCTGCGGAAATTGTCAGCGAAGATGGGCAAGCCGCATATCTGGCCGGCGACGTCCAATCGGAGAACTTCGCTAACGCGCTCGTCGCGCTCGCCGTGAGCCGTTTCGGCCGGCTCGACATCGCCTACAACAACGCCGGTACGCTCGGCGAGATGGGGCCGACAACCGGCATTTCCGAAGCTGGCTGGAACGCCGCGCTCGCCACCAATCTGACGAGCGCCTTTCTCGGAGCGAAACACCAGATCCCCGAAATGCTGAAGCAAGGCGGCGGATCGATCATCTTCACGTCGACATTCGTCGGTTATTCGTTTGCGTTTCCGGGCACCGCGGCCTACGCGGCGAGCAAGGCCGGACTGATCGGTTTGACGCAGGCCCTTGCGGCTGAGTACGGTCCGCAAGGCATACGCGTCAATGCCGTGTTGCCGGGCGCAGTCGACACCGAGATGTATCGCGGCATGAACGATAGCCACGAATCGCAGGCATTCATCACCGGGCTCCATGCGCTCAAGCGCGTCGCCAAGCCGGAAGAGCTTGCACGTTCGGTGCTGTATCTTGCATCGGACGATTCGTCCTTCGTCACGGGCACCGCTTCGCTCGTTGATGGCGGTGCTTCGATCACGCGCACGTGAATCTGCCGGCGGCATCGGCGCAAGCGCTCGCGCGACGCTATCCGGACGTGCAGATTCTGGTCGACAACCTCGGTATTTTCGAGCCCAAGCCGTTTGAAGAGATTCTTGATGCTGATTGGCAGCGTTTCTTCGATGTCGACGTCTTGAGCGGCGTACGTCTCGCTCGATTGTTTCTGCCTGCGATGAGGCGTGCCGACTGGGGGGCGTCCCACATCGCTCATCAAGCGATTCGAGTCGCCGAAGGAAATCGCGTCGCTCGTGGCTTATCTCGCCAGGTTTCCCCGATCAGCGTAGAGGGTGAATAGCTATTGCGCTTTCGCCCCGCATGCACGAATCACGAGGGCCACGACTTCCTCGGTCAGCGCTTCGAACGCTTTTTTCGACAGCGCGCGTTTGCCTGACAACGCTTTGATCTGTGCATCGAAATCGGCGTAGTGCTGCGTGACGGCCCAGATCAAATAAAGCAGTGCGCGCGGATCGATCGGTGCGAGCAGTCCGCGCGCGATCCAATCGTTGATGACGACGACGCGTGTTTCCATCCAGGGCTTGACGCGCTCCGAAAGAATGTCCTGCATGTGCGTGGCGCCCTGAATGATCTCGCTGGCCCAGACCTTCGATCCCAGCGGCCGGTGCTGAGAAAGCGCCATTTTCGCGCGCACATATCCGCCAATCGCCTCCACGGGGTTATCGCTCGAATCGAATGTGTCTGCCGCGCAATGCCATTCCTCAAATACGTCGTCGAGCACACGGCGGTAAAGCGCAAGTTTCGTCGGAAAATAGTAGTGAACGTTGGCCTTCGGCACGCCCGCACGCTCGGCGATCATTGCGGTGCTCGCTCCCTCGAGGCCGCGTTCGGCAAACACGGCCTCCGCGCACGCGAGCAGATGCGCTTCGTTCGATAGCCGGATATGCGCCTTGCGGCGTCGCAATATCGGTGCATCCGATTGCGCGTCGGAATGTTCGGCCATGGCCGCCTGTCGGTCGTCGATCTTCATGTAAAGGCCTTGTTCGGTCCAATGCCCCGTTTGATCGCATTGTAGTCGCAACGTTGGTGCGAGTGCCGATCAACTGCCGGCCAACTGCCGATAGACGCAAACCGCAACGCGGCGCTCCTCGCTCGAATAAAGAAAAGATTGCAATGTGGAGGCCAATGTTCTAAAACCTGTCCAATCGGACAGGATTCAATTTGCGGCCAGGCGATGAAGCGTGTACTTCAATGCGCGCTGCCACGCAACGGTCAGGCATGCCAATGGTGCGGTTTCGATAAGGAGCACGGCCGATGAACACAAGCGCGGTGACGGAGCGAAGCATCGATACATTGGTGAGAATCAACGGCCCACGTCTGTGGGACAGCCTCATGACGATGGCCAAGATCGGCGCGACAGCAAAAGGCGGCGTTTGTCGGCTCGCCCTGACCGATCTCGACCGGCAAGGGCGCGATCTGATCGTCAGTTGGGCGAAGGAGGCGGGTTGCACCGTCAGCGTCGATCAGATGGGCAACGTCTTCATGCGGCGCGCGGGGCGCCATAACGAGGCGCCGCCGGTCATGACCGGCTCGCATGCCGATTCGCAGCCAACGGGCGGCCGCTTCGACGGTATCTATGGCGTGCTGGGCGGGCTCGAGGTGATTCGCACGCTCAACGATCATCGCATCGAAACCGAGCATCCGGTCGAGACCGTGATCTGGACCAACGAGGAAGGTTCGCGCTTCGCGCCCGCAATGGTGGCCTCTGGCGTATTCGCGGGTGTATTCACGCTCGGGTACGGGCTCTCGCGCAAGGATATCGACGGAAAAACGATCGGCGAAGAGCTGCAACGGATCGGCTACGCGGGCGAGGTGCCTTGCGGCGGCAGGCCGATCCACGCGGCGTTCGAACTGCATATCGAACAGGGCCCGATTCTCGAAGCCGAGCAAAAGACGATCGGTGTCGTCACCGATGCGCAGGGGCAGCGGTGGTACGAGATCGTGCTGACGGGGCAGGAAGCGCATGCCGGGCCTACGCCTATGCCGCGTCGCCGCGATGCGCTGCTCGGGGCGGCGCGCGTCGTCGATCTCGTCAACCGGATCGGGCTCGCTCATGCGCCGCTCGCCTGCTCGACGGTCGGCATGATGCAGGTCCACCCGAATTCGCGCAACGTCATTCCGGGGCGTGTGTTTTTCACGGTCGATTTTCGACACCCCGACGACGCCGTGCTCGCACAAATGGATGCGGAACTGCGCCAGGGCGTGGCCGATATCGCCAACGGCATCGGTCTCGAAACGGCCCTCGATCAAATCTTTTACTACGCACCCGTTGCGTTCGATCGCGCTTGCGTCGAGTCGGTCAGGCGTGCGGCGCAGCGCTTTGGCTATTCCCATCGGGATATGGTGTCGGGTGCGGGACACGATGCCTGCTATCTCGCACAGGTGGCACCCACGTCGATGGTGTTCGTGCCGTGCGTCGACGGCATCAGCCATAACGAAATCGAAGATGCAACGCCCGAATGGATCGAGGCGGGCGCGAACGTGCTGCTGCACGCGATGCTCGAGCGCGCGTGCGAATCCGTCTGAGGCGGGCGGTTGAATCGGCTGCTGTTTTCCGTTGTGTTAGTCCTGTCGTCCCTGTTGCGAAGGAGCCCGCATGACCATCAAGAAAACTGGCGATATCGCCGCTGGCCGGCTCGATGCTGCGCAACTTGCTTGTGAGTTCGCCGATATTGCGCCGCTTCTGGACCCAGCCGAAGCGGCGATTGCGGCCAGCCGGTGCCACTATTGCTACGACGCGCCGTGCGTGCACGCGTGTCCCACGCAAATCGACATCCCGGGATTCATCCGCAAGATCGGAAACGGCAACCTCAAGGGCGCGGCTCGCGATATCCTCTCGGCCAACCCGCTTGGCGGCATGTGCGCGCGGGTCTGTCCGACCGAGATTCTTTGCGAAGGCGCATGTGTTCGGAACGATCAGGACAACGAACCGGTTCGGATCGGCGCGTTGCAGCGGCATGCGACGGACTGGGCTATGGCGCGAGGCGAGCCACTTTTTGCGCGCGCGCCCGATACGGGGCGGCAGATCGCCGTGGTTGGCGCGGGACCGGCCGGGCTCGCTTGCGCACATCGTCTTGCATTGTCGGGCCATCGCGTGACGATTTACGACGCGCGTGCGTTGCCTGGCGGCCTCAACGAGTATGGCATTGCCGCTTACAAGACCGTCGACGACTTCGCGCAACGCGAGGTCCAATGGCTGCTGTCGGTTGGCGGCATCGAATGGCGGGCGGGCTCCGCGCTCGGCCGCGATATCGATCTGGCTGATCTGCGCCAACGGTATGACGCGGTGTTTCTGGCTGTGGGCCTCGCGGGCGTCAAGGCGCTCGGCATCGAAGGCGAAGGGCTTGCCGGCGTCGAGGACGCCATCGCATTCATCGGGCGGCTGCGCCAGGCGAACGATAAGTCGACGTTGCCCGTTGGCCGTCGCGTGGTCGTCATCGGCGGCGGCAACACGGCGGTCGACGCCGCGGTGCAAAGCCGCAAGCTCGGTGCCGAGAGCGTGACGATGGCTTATCGACGAGGGGTGGAGGCGATGGGCGCGACGTGGGCCGAGCGGGAGTTTGCGCAAAAGCAGGGTGTAACGATCGCGCTGTACGCTCGGCCGCTGCGCCTCATCGCCGACAGCGAGGGGCGCCATGTCGCCGGCATCGAGTTCGAGCGCACCCGCGAAGACGAAACGGGCGAGCTGGTCGGCACAAGCGAGCGTTTCACCTTCGAAGCCGACATGGTGCTGAAGGCGATCGGGCAGACGTTCGTTCCCGACGGTATCGATCGCGACATCCTCTCGCTCGATTGCGGCCGCATCGTCGTCGACGACGAGCGCCGCACCTCGCTCGCGCAGGTCTGGGCCGGCGGAGACTGTGCCACACACGAAGGTCCCGATCTGACCGTACAGGCCGTGCAAGACGGCAAGCTCGCGGCCGAATCGATGGATCGGTATTTCGCTCGAACGGCCACCCACGCTGCCTGACGCGCTCAGCTCGATTCTTTTTCAGCCTTCGTCCCTCGGAGCCGATCATGGCCGATCTTCGCTGCACCGTTGCCGGCATTTCATCGCCGAATCCATTTTGGCTTGCCTCGGCGCCGCCAACCGACAAGGCTTATAACGTCAATCGCGCCTTCGAGGCCGGTTGGGGCGGGGTGGTCTGGAAGACGCTCGGCCTCGATCCGCACGTGGTCAATGTGAGCTCGCGCTACGGAGCGGTGCAATGGAATGGGCAGCGCATGGCGGGCCTCAACAATATCGAATTGATCACGGATCGCCCATTGGAGGTCAACCTGCGCGAGATCGAGCAGGTCAAGCGCGATTGGCCCGATCGGGCATTGATCGTCTCACTGATGGTTCCATGCAATGAACAGGACTGGAAGTCGATCCTGCCGCTCGTCGAAGACACCGGTGCCGACGCCGTCGAGCTCAATTTCGGCTGCCCGCACGGCATGAGCGAACGCGGCATGGGCTCGGCTGTCGGCCAGGTGCCGGAATACATCGAAATGGTCACGCGCTGGGTCAAGGCGGGCACGCGGCTGCCGTGCCTCGTGAAGCTGACGCCGAACATCACCGACATCCGCCTGGGCTCGCGCGCCGCATTCAAGGGCGGCGCCGATGGCGTATCGCTGATCAATACCATCAACTCGATCGTGGCTGTCGACCTCGATCTGATGGCGCCGATGCCGACAGTCGACGGCAAGGGCACGCATGGCGGCTATTGCGGCCCGGCCGTGAAACCGATCGCGCTGAACATGGTCGCCGAAATCGCACGTGACAGCGAGACGCCCGGGCTGCCGATTTCAGGAATTGGCGGAATCACGACCTGGCGCGACGCGGCCGAGTTCATCGTGCTGGGCGCCGGCAGTGTGCAAATCTGCACTGCCGCGATGCATTACGGCTTTCGGATCGTGTCGGATCTTGCCGATGGCCTCTCGAACTGGATGGATGAAAAAGGCTATGCGACGCTCGACGACATTCGGGGGCGCGCGGTACCGAACGTGACCGACTGGAAGTACCTGAATATGGGTTACGACATCAAGGCACGCATCGATCAATCGCGTTGCATCCAGTGTGGGCTTTGCCATATCGCCTGCGAAGACACCTCGCATCAGGCCATCACGCGTGAAAAAGACGGCGTGCGCCATTTCGAGGTGATCGACGACCAATGCGTCGGGTGCAATCTTTGCATGCACGTCTGCCCGGTCGATCAGTGCATCACGATGGAGCGCGTCGACAGCGGCGCCTACTCGAACTGGACCACGCATCCGAACAATCCGGCGCGCACGCAGGACGAGGCCGGCATTCCTGCTAAAGCGGCCTGACGCGAACCCGGACGCACCGCATGAGACGGTGCGCCGGCCATTTTGACAGTCGATACGTGCATGGCACGAAGGCGACGACGGGAGAACCCAATGAATCGATCCGTAGGAAGCAGCGATGCCGTCATGCAGCCGGGCTTGGCTGCGAGCCCGCTCTACAACGACGACCTCGCGCCGACCGATCCGGCCCGCCGAACCTGGAAGTGGTATCACTTCGCGGCGCTATGGGTTGGCATGGTGATGAATATCGCGTCATACATGCTGGCGGCCGGCTTGACCGATCAGGGTATGTCGCCGTGGCAAGCCGTCGTGACCGTGCTGCTCGGCAACCTGATCGTGCTCGTGCCGATGCTGTTGATCGGCCATGCGGGCGCGAAGCACGGGATTCCGTATGCGGTGCTCGTGCGGGCTTCCTTCGGTACGCAAGGCGCGAAACTGCCCGCATTGTTGCGCGCGATCGTCGCCTGCGGATGGTACGGGATTCAGACCTGGCTGGGCGGCAGCGCGATCTATACGCTGCTCAACATCCGGACTGGCAACAGCTTGCAAGGCGCACCGATCGCGGTGCTCGACATCTCGCTAGGGCAGGCTGCCTGCTTTCTGTTTTTCTGGGGCATTCAGATTTATTTCATTGTCAACGGCACCGATTCGATCCGTTGGCTCGAAAGCTGGTCCGCGCCGATCAAGGTCGTGATGTGCGTGGCGCTCGTCTGGTGGGCGACGTCCAAAGCGGGCGGCGTTGGCTCGATGCTGTCGACGCCGTCACAGTTCGTGGCGGGCGGAAAAAAGGCCGGACAATTCTGGGCGACGTTCTGGCCGAGCCTCACGGCGATGGTTGGATTCTGGGCCACGCTTGCACTGAATATTCCCGACTTCACGCGTTTCGCGCGCAGCCAGCGCGATCAGGCGGTGGGGCAGGCGATCGGGCTGCCGGTGCCGATGGCACTCCTTTCCGTGATCTCCGTGGTGGTGACTTCGGCTACGGTCGTCATCTACGGCAAGGCGATCTGGGACCCGATCGATCTGACGAGCCGCATGACGGGCATTGGCGTCGGGATCGCGCTCGTGATTCTCACGCTCGATACGATGTGCTGCAACCTCGCGGCCAATTTGGTCGGTCCCGCATACGATTTTTCGAGCCTGTGGCCGAGAGCGGTGTCGTACAAGACGGGTGGCCTCATCACGGCGACGATCGCAATCGTCATGATGCCGTGGAAGATTCTCGCGACCACGCAGGGCTACATTTTCACGTGGCTCGTTGGATACTCGGCACTGCTCGGTCCGGTGGCCGGCATCATGATGGTCGACTACTTTCTCGTTCGGCGAACGCAACTCGATCATCGCGAACTGTTCGATGAAAACGGCGAATATGCGTACATGGGCGGCTGGAATCCCGCGGCTGTCGCGGCACTGCTGATTGGCGTGCTGCCGAATCTGCCCGGCTTCCTCAACACGGCTTTCCCGTCGGCATTTCCCAATGTGCCCGATATGTTCAAGGAACTGTATACGTACGCGTGGTTCGTCGGGCTCGTTTTGGCCGCGCTCGTCTATGGCGTGTGGATGCGGCTCGGCGATAGGGCGAACCCGCGCATCGCCAGGGCGTAATGGCTGGAGCGGCGCCGGTTTCCATTGATTACGTGGGATAGGAGACATCGAAATGGCAATCCTGATTCGCGGTGGCACTGTGGTCGACGCGAACGACACTTACCGGGCCGATGTGCTTTGTCATGACAGCGGGGCGGGCGGCACGATCGCGCAGATCGGACCCGATCTCGATGTACCCGCCGGCGCGACGGTGATCGATGCAGGGGGACAGTATGTGATGCCCGGCGGTATCGATCCGCACACGCATATGGAACTGCCGTTCATGGGCACGCGGGCCAGCGACGATTTCTTCACGGGCACGGCGGCGGGCCTCGCGGGCGGCACGACGAGCATCATCGATTTCGTGATTCCGAATCCGCAGCAGCCGCTCATGAGCGCGTTCGAGGATTGGCGCGGCTGGGCCGAGAAGGCCGCGGCCGATTACGGCTTTCATGTTGCGGTGACGTGGTGGGACGAATCGGTTCATCGCGACATGGGCACGCTCGTGCATGAGCATGGCGTATCGAGTTTCAAGCACTTCATGGCCTACAAGAACGCGATCATGGCCGACGATGAAGTGCTAGTGAACAGCTTCATGCGTGCGCTCGAACTCGGTGCGTTGCCGACGGTGCACGCGGAGAACGGCGAACTCGTGTTCCGCCTGCAGCGCGAATTGCTCGCTCGCGGCTTCAGCGGGCCGGAGGCCCATCCGCTGTCGCGTCCACCCGAGGTGGAAGGCGAAGCGGCCAACCGCGCGATACGAATCGCACAGGTGCTCGGTGTGCCCGTCTACATCGTGCATGTATCGGCGAAGGATGCGCTCGATGCGATCATCCGGGCACGCAGCGAGGGCCAGCGCGTGTTCGGGGAAGTGCTGGCCGGGCATCTCGTCATCGACGAATCCGTCTACCGGGATACCGATTGGGGGCGTGCGGCGGCCCACGTCATGAGCCCGCCGTTTCGCACACAGGTGCATCGCGATGCGCTCTGGCATGGATTGCAGGCCGGCCATCTGCAGACGACGGCGACCGACCATTGCGTGTTCTGTGCATCGCAAAAGGCGATGGGGCGCGACGATTTCACGAAGATTCCGAACGGGTGTGGCGGCGTTGAAGATCGCATGTCGGTGCTCTGGCATTACGGCGTCAACACAGGTCGCCTTACGCCGAATGAGTTTGTGCGTGTGACCTCGACGAACGCCGCCCAGATCTTCAATCTCTATCCGCGAAAAGGTGCGGTGGCGCAGGGGACCGATGCCGATCTCGTGATCTGGGACCCGCAGGCGAGCCGGACGATTTCCGTGGCGACCCATCATCAGAACGTCGATTTCAACGTGTTCGAGGGCATTACGGTCAAAGGCGTGGCCACGCATACGATCGCACGCGGGGAGATCGCTTGGGCCGATGGCGATCTGCGCGCGCAGCGCGGGCGAGGGCGTTATCTGAAGCGGCCGCCGAACCCCGCCTATTTCGAGGCCACGCGCGTCGCGAACCGGCTCAAGGAAGTGGCGCCGGTGGCGCGGTGAAGACTTCGGTTTCGTTCGAATAGCCGGAAATGAAAGTCTTCGGCTGGCTCGTTTGCAGGTCGATTTCGCGGAGGCTAAGGCATCATTCGCTGCATCACGTTGTCTTTCAGCACGAAC
>CBJLAJ010000178.1:0-9871 GCA_966421005.1 uncultured Paraburkholderia sp. | reverse complement strand
GGTGGCGGCAACGTCTCGTCGCCGAGACCGCGATGGATGGCCTATGTGCTGGTTGGTGAAAATCGATTCAACAGTCTCCGGCGACCGAAATCGCCCGCGTCGAGCGCGATTGCATACGCAGCGCAAATCTGACGAGCGGCGCGGTCAGCGCTGTCGTCACCAGCGCGAACACAACGAGAATCGTGTAAACACGCGCCGGAAGAATCTGCATCTGCAGACCGATCGATAGCACGATCAGCTCCATCAATCCGCGCGTATTCATCAGCGAGCCCACCAGCATCGCGTCGTGCGGCGCAAGCCCGGTGGCGCGCGCACCCAGATAGCTGCCGCCGAACTTGCCGACGAACCCGCCCGCGAAAAACACGCCGAACCACAGCCACGAAGTCGAGTCGTCGATCGTCCCTACCGACGCATGCAGCCCCGCATGGGCAAAGAACACAGGCATCAGCACCAGCTTGACGAAGCCCTCGACGCTATCGTGCCAATCCTTTGCGACGCCCGGCACACGCCGCACGAACAGCGCCGCGGCGAGCGCGCCGAATGCACTGTGGAACCCGATCATCGAGGTGGCCAGCGCCGACGCCATCACGAAGCAGAACAATACTGCCAGCCGGTCGCGCGCGGCATGCGCCGTCGATGCGAGCCGCTCGAGCGTCGGGCGGAGCACGAAGCGCACCAGCAGCGCGCTCAGTGCCAGATAGACGAGCAGGCTGACGAGCATGCGCGCGAATGCCCAGCCCGGCCCGCTCGACAACGATGCGATTGCCGCAAGCAGCATCCAGCCGAGCGCGTCGGTAAGCATCGCGGCAGACATCGCATGCCTCGCGCCCGCCATCGCACCGAGCGTCAGGTCATCGACAATGCGCGCCATGACCGGCACCGCCGATACCGCGAGGGCAACGCCGCAAAACAGCACGTACTGCAGCGCCGGCGCGTCGCTGGCGAGCGTCTTCTTCGACACGACCGCCAAGATCATGCCGATCGCGGCCGGCACGAACAGGCCGCCCGCCGCGATCGCAACCGGTACGCGCCACCGGCGGCGGCGCAGCGTGACGCCGAAGTCCAAGTGCAGACCGACCTGAAACATCAGCAATACCAGACCGACCTCGCCGAGTTGCGCCATCCCCGACGGCGCACGCGGGCCGAACAGCACATCGTAGAACTCAGGTGCGATGACGCCGAACAGCGAAGGCCCGAGCAGCAGGCCGGCCGCGATCTCGCCGACGACGGCGCACTGGCCGAGTCGTTCGGCAGCGCGGCCGCAGACATTGCAGAGTCCGATCACGAGCACGAGTTGCAGCAGCCAAATAGTCATGAAATGTCTCGGGAAAGTGCGACCGACGCACTGCGCCGTGATGACGTGGCGCCACTCGCCAGGGTCGCGAGCGCCTGGGGCGGAACGACGCGGCCGAGACCGGCTCGGTTAGGGCTCCCGACTCACGCATCGCCGCTCGCTCGCGGCGACGTTGTCGAGCGGTCGAACGGTCGCGTCGGCGACGCGCTCAACCCAGCCCCGGTAAAACGCGCGGTACTTGAGCACGAGCTTGTCGTACTTGCTGTACGCGCCGCCGCCGTCCGGCTTCATCCCGTTCCAGATTTTGACGTCGTACCCTGCGGCCTGTCTGGTCTGCAGTCCGAACAGCACGAAGTCGGTCGCCCGGCGCAGGACGCCGCCCACCTTCTTGATCGAGATGAGCATGTGCATGACGTTCTTGCCGTCGCTCACCGGCGTCACGCACTGGAGCAGCTTGTATTTGGCGTCTCCGTCCAGGGCGACGGTCATGACGCACCCGCCGGGGTAGCCATCGAAGTGCAGGTTCATCTGCGACATGTTCAGGCCGAGCGCACGTGACAGCATGCCGAGGGGCCCGAAGTACCGGTCCACGGTGAAGTCGATCCCCGCACCGAACCACGCGCCCGCCCGGGCCAGGGACTCGACCTCCGGCCACTGGCGCCAGTCGTCGAAGAGCTTGAGCTCGAAGGCCGAGATCGGGAGCGCGTGCACGGGGTTAGCGTGCTGCGCGTCGTAGAAGTTCTCGACGATCCGCAACACCGCCGTCGTCGTCTCGAACGCGAAGTGCAGGTGCATATAGTCGCCGTTGTCGACGTCGGCCGCGGCGATTTCGGGCAGCGGGTGCAATGGCTGCGGGGAACCGTACCAGACCCACACGTAGCCGTACCGCTCGGCGGTGACCAGCGTCGGCTGGCGCGCCCCGCGCGGGACGGGCTCCAGCCGGCTCACCGCCGGACTGTGGCCGGGAATGTGAACGCACTGGCCCCGCTCGTCGTACCGCCAGTGGTGAAACGGGCACTGGATGCACCCGTCCTCGACCCGCCCGTCGGCCAGGTTCGCGCCGAGGTGTGAGCAGTGGCGGTCCATCACCACGGCCCGCCCCGTCGCGCCGCGCCACGCCACGCAGGGCCGGCCGAAGAGCGTCAACTCCGTCGGCTTGTCCTTGAGGTCGTCCGAGCGCATCGCGACGTACCAGCTCGCGGCCAGGCGCGTGGTCGCGTCGTACGCCCCCGGGGCATGCGCCTTGGCGCCCGCTTGATCCAATTGAATGTCGTCCATACTACTTCAGCGCCAAGCCGATGCGCGTCGTGACGTACGCCTTGAGCAGCGCGAACATCGGGTTGTAGTCGAAGTACTTTTTCACCTCTGCCGGCGCGCTGGTTTGCGTCCAGTGCAACAGCTTCATCGCCGGCAGCAGGCTGTACTTCGAGTTGTTGAGCTGCGGCTTGGCCCCGGTGATGCAGTACCCGAAGCCGAACATCGGCCTCGCGAAGTCTCGTTCGTCGATGAGGGCGTGAATCCGCGCCGCGGCCTCCTCAGCCGGCTTGCGCCCGGCGCTCACGGCCTCGACCTCCGCTTTGGCGTCGTTGAACAACTGGTAGTACCCCTCCATGTCCGCGCACAGGTACCCGAGGTACGGGGGGTCGTTGTCGAGGTGATCGAGGTCGCCCTCGTCGCGCGACGCTCGGAACCTCGCGTGGGCTTGCACGAGCCGGAACTGCCCGAGGATCGTGCCGACCGCCCACAGCCTGTGGAACGCGTCCCACAGGCGGAAGTCCGAGAATGCCGTGTAGCAGCAGCTGACGAAGTCGTCGTTGTGGTCCAAAAGCTTCTGCTGCAGGCGCTCGACGTACTCGAAGCGCTCGGGGGAGAAGTCGTCGTCGCGCAGCGCCTTGATGAGACGCGCCGCGAGCGCGTGGATCGTCACCGCGGTGTTCTCGAGCCCCCGGGAGAAAAGCGGGTCGATGAACCCGTTCGCATGCAGCATCAGGCAGTAGCGGTCGCCGACGCAGGCGCTCGACGAGAATTGCAGGCGGTCGGTCTTGACCCAGTCGCGCACCGGCACGGCGTCCTGGAATTGCGCCCCGATGCTCGGGAACCGCGCGAGGAACTCGTCGAATTCCTGCTGCGCGGAGATGTCCGTTTTCGGGTAGATGCGCGGGTCGAGTTGCAGGCCCACGCTCACCAGGTTGTTGGTCGACCGCGGGTGGTTGTTGAACGGAATCACCCAGAGCCAGCCGCCCTCGAACATGTGGTGCAAGGTCCCCTCGTGCCAGCGCCAGCGCTGCCCCTTGACCTTGAAGATGTCGTCGAACGGCTTGACCCCGAGCATGTGCGTATAGAGGCTGCGCGAATGCGTCTTGAAGCGACACGGCTCTTCGCGGAGCTTGAACTTGGTCGCGAGCGGCGCGCGGGGTCCTCCGCAGTCGATCATGTACCGGCCCGTGAACCGTTCGCCCTGGGCGGTGGTCACCGCGACGCCGTCTTTGTCGGCGTGGTACTCGGTCACGTTCGTCTTCTGGCGGACCGTGCAGCCGTATTTGATGGCGGCTTGCAACAGGTAGGCGTCGACGTCTTGCCGGTAATAATGGCTCTCGGGACCCCACGGCAGCTCGGGAATGACGCACTGCGTGAACTCCTTCGGGTCGTGCTCCTGGCCGGGCTTGTGGAACACGAAGCCGAAGTTGCGCTTGATGCCCGTGCTCGACGCGACGTAACGCTGCGTCGCGTAGAACGACGTGATGTGGTCGAGCTCCGGAATGCCGTAGCGATCGGCGATGATGCGGTTCATAAGAGACGTCTCGGGGATCGACGATTCGCCGATCGTGAACCGCGGGTGCGACGACTCCTCGATGATCAGCACGCGAAACTGTTGTTTTGCCAGGATGGCCCCCATCTGGGTGCCGGACATGCCCGAGCCGAGGATGATCACGTCGAAGTGATTGCTATCGCGCCCGTTCGCGGGGTTCTTCTGAGTCATGGGGGCAAACTCTCCTTGTGAGATGGAACACATGGCTGCGCGAGTCAGAGCCCGTCGAGCGCGGCGCGAAGGCGCGAGCGCGCGGCCCGCGTTAGCGTGAGCAGATCGCCGAGCATGCTGGGCGCGTACCCCCCGCTGCCGATCGTGGGGCCGCTTTGTCCCGCTTCGTACGCCCGCTCCGCCAATTTGAGGTGAGGCGCCCGGAAGCGCAGCAGGACCTCGAAGACCCGGTCGAGGGCCGCCAGCCCGGCCCTGACGGACTCGCCCCGCGCGCCGACCGCTTGCGCCTCGCCGAGCGCTCGGTCGACGAGCGCCGGCCCCCCAGCGAACCGAGCGTAGACCGCCCTGAACTCGGGAAGCACGTAGGGCAGGTACGTCTCTTTGAATTCTCGATAAGCTTGGTGGTCCGATTGCGAGCCCCATAGGACGTGCTCCAGCACGAAGAGGGGCATTTCAACGGCACCGGGGCCGAGGTAGCTCTGGCCCCCGACTTGAATCGGTTCGTAGAAGGGGCGCAGCTCGTGGTAGAAGACCTGCAGCGAGATGAAGCGGTAAGCGTAAACGACCGATTCGACCATTTTCTGCAGATAGGCCGCCAGCTCGTCGCACCCTTGCGCGAACGCGGGCGACCGCAGGGGCACGTCGGACAGCTCGACGGTCACCGCGATGGCCGCCTCGAGGGCCGCCATCGAGATGCGCACGCTCTCGAGCAGATGCGCTTCGTCGCGCAGCCCGGTGTAGCTGCGCTGCGCGTCGGCCGCCGCGGGATTCCAGACCGTCACATGCAGGAGCGTCTCGCGCGGCGGCAGGTCGGTCTCGCGCGCCAAGTCGAGCAGCACCGGCTCGAGCCCGGGCACCGCGTCCGCCGGCTCGAGTCCGTGCCGCTTGAGCGAGCCCAGGAAAAACCCGATGTCCCGCATTGCGGCGGCGGCTTCGACGAAGCCCCAACCGGAGGACACGCCGCGCGCAGGGAGGAGTTCGCGCAACAGGCCAACAATGCCGTGCACGTCCTTTTTACGGTTCAGGCCCGGCAGCTGCAGAACGAGCGAGCGAGCCTGCAGCGGATCGCAAGCCGCCACTGCAGCGTGCGTGGCCGCGAATGTGCATACTCGGCCCACGGCGCACTCCACTACTGGGCTTCCTGCGCTGCCAGCATCGGCCCGGGCTGGCTGCGAGACAGTCCCGCGTGGCCCTCCTGCAGCGAGCGCAAGTAGTCGTAGTTCGTCGGCAGGCTCGTCCGTAGACGTTCGGCCTCGCGCCGGATGCGGGCGAACATCGCCTCGGCCTTATCGATCGACTCCGGTCGGTGCTGCAAGAGCGGCAGCGACCGGTCGGGCAGCATGCCCAGGCCGGCGAAGATGCAGTAGTAGTTTCCGTTCAACCAGAAGTTCTTGAACTCGTAGTCGAAGCTCTCGTAGTACGTGGAATCGTCGAACGACGTGGTGGTCAGCGGCAGCCCCGCCTTGTAGCGCTGAACCTTCTCTTTGATGGCGTCCGAAAGCCGCAGGTCGTGCCGGTTCGCAAGCCAGAACGGCGTGTCTTCGCGCGACGTGGTGAAGTAATGCGCCTGGACGAAATCTCGGCAGTCATCGAACATGTTGACGATCTCGGCGTTGAACGCGTCGCTCAACCGCGGATCGAACGAAGTGTCGGGGAAGTGCTTCACGAGCTGGTAAAGCGCCGCGTAGATGAAGTAGATCCCCGTCGATTCCAGGGGCTCCAAAAAGCACGACGACAGCCCGATAGCGACGCAGTTGTTGACCCACGCCCGCCCGTTGCGCCCGACCCGGAACTTGATCTGGTTGAGCGGCTGCTTGTCCGAGAGGCCCCAGAGATCGAGGAAGTCGGCGGTGGCCTGGTCGCGCGAGGTGAACTTGCTCGAGAAGACGTAGCCGCTGCCGAAGCGGCCCAGCATCGGAATCTTCCAGGTCCACCCCGAGTTCATGGCGATCGCGGAGGTGTACGGCTCGATCCCCACGCGCGCGTCGGCGTTGGGCACGGCGCTGGCGACCGCGCTGTCGCACAGCAGGTAATCGGACATGTCGATGAAGGGCTCCTTCAGGGCCTGGTTGATCAAGAGCCCCCGCATGCCGGAGCAGTCGATGAACAGGTCCGCCTCCAGCGTCCGCCCCTCCTTGGTGGACAGGCTGGAGATGTAGCCGCGGTCGTTGCGGTGAACCTGCACGACCTCGTCGACCACGCGGTTCACCCCGCGCTCGACGGCCCAGCGCTTCAAGAAGTCAGCCACCAGCTGCGCGTCGAAGTGCCACGCGTGGGACATCTGGCGAGTGCCGTCGGGCAGGCACGGTGCCAGCTTGGCGTCGAGTGCCTCCGGCTGCGGGTAGCAGGCGTACTCCATCGGCTGCTGGAAGCCCTGTTCGCGCTTGCGCAGCCAGTAGTGAGTAAGCGGCACGCCGTCGCAGTTCGGCACGCTGCCGAACAAATGGTAGAAGTAATCGTCGCCCGAGCGGTCGGGAGACTTCCTCCAGTTCACGAACTTGATGGCCGCCTTGAACGCGCCGTTCACCTGGGGCATCCACTCCCGCTCCGGTATCCCGAGGAAGTCGAAGAACACCTTCTGCAAACTCGGAATGGTCGCCTCGCCCACGCCAATCCGGGGAATCGCCGCAGACTCGATGAGCGTAATGTTCGTCTGCTGTTGGAGCGCCCGGACAAGGTACGAGGCGGACATCCAGCCCGCGGTGCCGCCGCCCACGATGACGATATTTTTGATCGGATTGCTCATGACACTCTTTTCATGGATTTAAAACCTGAATGGATAGTGCGCAGCCTACTGGGCCACGTATGTTTTGCGACATTTAGCCTCAAAACCCTACGTATATTCATCCGATGAATTGCGACCTTACTCCGGCGGGCGAGACGGCAGCCAATCCGGTTACAAACCGAAACACTTGAAAACCGTTTCACGGCGAATAACGGTAAATCTTTCGAAGAGATAATGCTTTTTGGTTTAATCCGTAACTATGTCCGGACCGAATTTCTTAATGAATGACAGAGAGGCGCCAGCTCGCCAAAGCGCATGCGCGGCGCTTATCCAAATCGCTCAAACTAGAGCTTGGGCGAGGGGCCACGGGTGTATTGGGGTTCGCAAATTCCGGCAGCGGCGGTCACAAAATTCGCTGACGAGAAATTTTTATTGATCTATATGTGGTTTAGGTTGATCCGTATATCGCTCGTGCTGCGGCGATTAAATTCCCTTCGAAATTTGGCAATCGCTTCGCGCGGCGGGCGCCGTTCTCCGCTACCGCGGCGATTTTGACTGGCCGGGTAGCCAAACTGCTCGAACCGTTTGGATTCCCTATCGAAGATTGGTATCCCCCTGCAGCACCCGGAAGAAGTCGCTCGCGGCTTTCTATATTCGCGTCGGGCCGCTGATGTACTGCACGACGCATAAGGTCTTTTCCGACAGACCGGGAGGGGGATGGATGCTCTACCTCGATCAAGCCATCACAGCCGCACAGGTGCCGGAAGCGGCTGAATGAAACCCAATCCGAATACAGCGAAAAAGACTGCATTCCCCCAAATCGCATCGAATCGGTCGATCCTCGCAGTCGGAAGCGGATTATCGGCCAGATAACGCACCAACGGCCGATCCCCCACGGCCATTCGGGACACGATCCCGCCCTGCGGATACGAGACGTGGTCCCTTGTCACGAACTCGATTTCCGGATGAAGTCCACCCGCATTCAGCCGGACCACTTCGCCCGGCACGACGATCGAGGTTCGAACGAATTCACGGGTCGACCGGACATTTATCACTGTCACGATCAAAAAACCAACGCCGATCACGATAGCGGCTACGGCCTTGAACATAAGTGCTCTCGCTCATTCGTCAGATAGCAGGCGGATCATACTCACGCGGCGAGACAGCGATGCCACGAATCGCGGGCCCTCTCGCAGTTGACTTGCAGGCTGCATGCGTTTCGAGATTCAGGTCAGCCTCGGTCTGATTTTCCGCCCGGGAAAAGCCCCTGCAGCACTAGCACCGTAAGAATCGCGGGACGACGACGATGGCGAGGCATGCGCCGTTTGCGATCCCTTGCAAGCAACAATCCGGGCTCCGCCATCCGTCGACATTGGCAAACGCTCTCATATCCCAACTCATGCTTGAACCAAACGCAACAGATCAGCAGCAGGCCAACCTGTCCACGGAGAACCTTGCCTTCGTGACGGCCGTTCGCGACAGCATCGTCAGCATGAACCCGGCGCTCGGTGACGATGCTGCGTTGCTCGACCGGCTCGCTACGGCATTTGGAGAAGCCAAGCGCATCGGGTTGACGCAGCAAGAGCTACTCGAGGAGTTCTTGTACCTGGAGACCGAGGTCCCGGGTTTCTATCGCGAATCCGCAGTCTCGGCGTGGCTCGAAAAGCCGGGGGATTCGGTCGATCGTCGCTTCAAGGACCTGCTTGAGGTGCTTCGTAGAAAACGTCTGCAGGGCCCGGAGGAGCGCTAATGGCGAAGGCCCGACCATCCAACCTGGAACAAGCAGCAATCGCGCTGGCGGCATTGCTCGCCGCGGTGGATAGTGCCGTGCGCGGAGTCTTTCACCGAGGGAAGGCCGACGAAGACAGTCTCGAACACGGCAAGGCGAAGTCAGCCTCACGCGCCATACCGGTACAGAACAAGCCTGACGAGCGCTGCCCTCCGAATCGTGGGCGGCTCATAACGCGCAGATGGCACATGTCTCCCGTTTCGCGGGAGTATCAGGCTCGCGTTACCGGGTTCGTGCCCACCACCGAGTGGGAATTCGAGGATAAAGAATTTGACGGCTTCCGCCCGCCGGAATGTCTCTTACAAGAAACGAAAGCCCGCTACGACCAGTTTTTTGATACGAAGACCGGTCTGCCGAAAGAGTTCTTCGTCGCGTTCGGCGCTGTGGAAAGCACGTTGAATCAGGCTCGCGCTCAAAGCATGGTCGTCCGCAACAATCCACCGACGAAGCTGACCTGGTACTTCATGCAGCCCATTTCCCACCGATACTTCTCCGGCATATTCGAGTCCGAGAAGCTGGCTATCGTTTCGATACTTCATCCCTGACATGTATATAGTCCTTAAATTCCATCTGCAGCAAGACACGCTTCCCTCACGCGAAGAGCATCTTGGCGATCTGTGGAAGGTAGCCAAACTGCTCGAACCGTTTGGATTCCCTATTGAAGATTGGTACCCGCCTGCCGCAACACGGAAGAAGTCGCTCGCGAACCCTGCCTTCGATCATCACGGGCCGACGTCTGCGGCGTTGGAGATGCTCCGCATACGAGACGAGAAAGATAAAACGACCGACTTTGAATTTCGCAGAACCGGTGTCTGGAACGGCAAAGAAAAGGGCCAAAGGTGCATGTTCTCCACGGTGGTGTCCTCCGACGTTGGCAATCCGACTTGTTTGCTCTATCTCGATCTTAGAGAAGTCGAGGCACTCGACCACGCGAGCAGCATGCAGCAGTTCCTGCTCGGCCTACTCGACATATGGCCCGCTGCTTTCTATATTCGCGTTGGGCCGTTTATGTACTACACCACACATAAGGTTTTTTCCGACAGACTGGGAGCCGGATGGATGCTCTATGTCAATCGAGCCATC
>CBJLAJ010000177.1:0-9957 GCA_966421005.1 uncultured Paraburkholderia sp. | reverse complement strand
GCACCGGGAAGTAAAGCACAATTTGGCGCCGGCTGCTTTCGAGAGAGACCCTCACCTTTCGGTCGTTGGGTTCACCGTGAAACGAAGGTAAGCGAACGTTGATGGCATCACTTTATTGTATATACAATTTGCTTGATGGATATCGACTACGATTCGGCGAAGAACGCCGTCAATATCCGGGAGCGCGCGCTATCCTTCGAGCGCGCGCGGGATTTCGATTTCGATTTCGGCTCTGCGCTTATCACGTTGGATGACAGGTGCGACTATGGCGAAACGCGCCGTGTCGCCATTGGTTACGTGGGCACCCGGCTACATGTACTGTGTTTTACGGAAACCCTGACTGGCATTCGCGTCATCAGTTTCCGTAAAGCAAACTCTCGGGAGGTAAAACGCTATGTCAACGCGGAAGCCCTTGACTGACAAGCACGGCGAAGTGCGTGAACTGACGGCGGAAGACCTGCGCCGTTTCGGACGAGGGCGGGACGTCTTGCCTGCGTCGCTCAAAGCGAAATTGGGCGTGCGCGGCCCGCAGAAAACAGCGACCAAGGTGCAAACCTCTATCCGCCTCTCCCCGCAGGTAATTGAGACGTTTCGCGCATCCGGCGCGGGTTGGCAAACCCGCATTGATACGATTTTGTCGGAATGGCTGCAAACGCATCGGCCGGAGGAAGTCCCCGTATAGGTGTGTCGCGATATTCATGTGACAATTTGCCCTTTTCTCCCATCCCCCCGATTCCCTCGATGAAATTCGATATCCTCGTGCTCGGTGCCGGCATGGTCGGCGTTTCGATTGCCGCTCATCTCCAGCAGCGGGGCCTGTCGGTTGCACTGATCGACCGTAAAGCGCCGGGCAACGAAACGTCGTTCGGTAACGCGGGGTTGATTCAGCGAGAGGGTGTTTATCCGTACGCCTTTCCGCGCGGGCTCGGCACATTGCTCGGCTATGCGGGTAACCGTGCACTCGACGTGCGGTACCACCCGGGCGCGATGTTCAGGCTTGCACCGTTTCTCTGGCGGTATTGGCGCAATTCGGCACCTGAACGTCACATCGCCATTGCGCGCGCCTATTCAACGTTGATCGAGCAATGTGTGAGCGAGCACAAGGCGCTGGCTGCCGCGGCCGGCGCGGCGGCGATGTTGCGCCCGACCGGGTGGATTCGCATTTTCCGCACTGCGGGAAAATTCGACGAGGAGTTGGAAACGGCCGAGCGCTGGCAGCGCGAGTACGGTATCGAGTACGACGCCCTCGATGCCGCGGCGCTTCACGCGGCGGAGCCCGATCTTTCATCGGCGCTCCTGGGCGGAGTGCGTTATGGGCAATCGTATTCGGTCGACGATCCGAACGCGCTCGTCACGGCTTATGCCCGCTATTTCGAGCGCATTGGCGGCCGCATCGTTTTCGGCGATGCGACAACGCTCGCGCCCCATTGGCGTGTGCAAACGGAGGAGGGGATGCTGGAGGCCCCGTCCGCGGTGGTGGCACTCGGGCCATGGTCCGGGCCGCTCAGCGCCAAGCTCGGCTATCGGCTATCGCTCGGCATCAAGCGCGGATACCACATGCACTATCGCCCGAAATCGGGCGCGCGCCTCAATCATCCGGTTCTGGACGCGGAAAAGGGCTATCTGCTCGCGCCGATGGCGCGCGGCATTCGACTCACGACGGGCGCGGAACTCGCGTTGCTCGATATGCCCAAGACGCCCGATCAACTCGAGGCCGTCGAACCGATCGCGCGGGAGCTCTTTCCGCTCGGCGAGCGCGTCGATGCCGAACCTTGGATGGGGCAGCGGCCTTGCACCAGCGACATGCTGCCGATCATAGGTCCGGCCACGCGACATCCGGGTCTTTGGTTCGCATTCGGACATGCCCATCATGGGCTGACGCTCGGACCGGTGACGGGCCATCTCATTGCGGACCTCGTCACGGGGGCGAAGCCGTTTGTCGATCCGCACCCGTTCCGTGTCGACCGGTTTTGAGCGCTGATGGACAGGGCTGGTAGTGGATGCGCGCTGTCGACAAAGGGCTGGGACCGGTGCGTCTGGCGCGGGATTCTGGGCTGATCCCGAATGCTACTCGCCAGTGAAGTGCGCCTTGATTCGTTGATATCGAGACCGCTCTTGCGGTTCGCGCTGGGGCGGGACTTCCTGTTGCAAAGAGTAGCTCTGGGCGCTTATCCGAAGTTTGGTGAACCCTGAGCCAAGAATGGAATCTGCAACGAAAACATTCGCCTTTCGCTCGTGCATCTTACCGAACGGATGCTCCGAAGAAGGGGGCGACTGAAAAGTTACGGTGGCTTGCGCCATGGGCGCACCAATCGGCAAGAGGGAGCGCGTCTGCTTTCTGATGTTTACCGCGCCTTCAGGTATTGAATCGGTCAGTGCCGGAAGCGCGAAGCGCGCCGCGCCGAAGGGACGCAGGGATATCCCGGCATGCGGGCCCCGACATTCGTGGCGCACCGTAACGGGCGCGCCGTCAGGTATTGAATCGGTCAGTGCCGTAAGCGCGACGCGCGCCGGGCCGAAGGGACGCAGGGAAATCAGGGCTGCCTGCGGGCCCCAACATTCGTGGCGCACCGTAACGGGCGCGTCGTCGGTCGCATAGTTGAGCGCATTCGTGATTGCGTCCAGGCATTAGCCAGTATCGCCCGTTCGATGTACGTTCATCGTTATCTCCATCAGTGCCGTTGCAGGTCATGCTTAGGGTCGAACACGTGGCGATTCTCGCCGCATGTCGACGCGCTCGTGCGACGCGATACGAAGTTGTTTCCATATAGCCGATGCAGTTGCGTTCGAGCCCGTTCGGCGCGCACTGGCTGAGACGGAGTGGACCGGTCGCGGACATCGGTCGCGCCGGTTTTTCCGATTGTCGGCGAAGCAAGGAACAGGATCTCACCCGCGTTTGCCGATCTTCGCTCAAGCTTTCCAACCAGGCTTCGCCGCTGCGTGGGCGCGGTCCGCTCTGAGTCAGATACCGCTTGAGGCTCGGAGCTTCAAGCGCCAGATCGTTGATCTTGTCGATGACGCGCCCGCGTCCCCGCGGGAGCGGTTGGATGCGAGGCGTCTCAATCCGGATAGCATCCCGGAGTCCGCCGTGGAGTCAGTTCGAGCGGCGCCTTGCGGCATGTTCGACGGTCCGGCACGGGACGAGTCGCCGGGGTTCGCATCCGAGCGTTCGCGCCGAGGTGGAGATAATTTTGACAGTGCGAAATACGTTTCGCCACGGTCCCGATCTGTTCGCCGTGGTGGCGGGAGTCATTCGATCTCCACTGGAAAATGATGTGGTGATTGAATCTGGCGGGGAAGAAATGGGCGGTTGTATTGGAAAGCCGAGCACAAGCTGCGATCACCGTTATGCGGATGACGGCGGATATTCGGCCGCCGAAGCGGAGGCGGACCACGCCACGGAAAGTCCGCGGCGGTCCGTGGGCGACCTTAGTGAATTGCGCGAACTGGGCCGAGCTAGCCCTGCCGGAGCACGCTTCGCGCCGTCGGGCGACTATGCATATCATCCATCGCAAGGCATGGCGCCACAATGGTCGTCTGGATATGTGGCCGATACAGCGGTCTCGCCAGAGCGCGAAATGCATGCTGCGCGGACCGCGCCGTCCGATGGCGAATGCCAATTGGGCGGCTACTTGGTGGACCGCCTCATACTGGGCCGTCCTGTGGAGGGTTCCGCGCTCGAAAAGCTCAGGAGCGCGAACCAGACTGTCTCGGAGACACGCCGCGCATTGAAATATGGTCGCGGTAATGTGTCCGTGGACGTCATGGATAGCGGCGGCGCGAGTTCGCTGCGAACGGAGGCGGGCCGCTTGGCGAAGCGTGCGATCCCTCAAAAATCGGCTTCCGGTGAGCCGTTGGACCCTGCCGTGCGGGCTGTCGCTGCCGCGATGACAGCGCAGGCCGGCATGTGCGGCGAGCACGCCCACGTAGCGGGTTTCCTGCATGCCGCCAAGCTGGACGAAGGCGAACGCGTCTACGTTATGGGCAGCAGTAATCCAAGCCACAATTGGGTGGAGTGGCGAGGAGAGACATCCGACCGCCGACAAGGCATCGTCATGGATGCGTGGGGTAAGACCTCGACGATTCTTGCGGAGGACGGCTCACTTTCTCACGCTGGGCACCACGCGGAAGTCGATCACCACTATGACCGGGCAACCGGTGCTCACGCCCATGCGCAGTTGCTCGAGTTACAGAACCAACGCCAGTGGCGAATGGACGCAGAGCTGGGGCGCCAGATGAATAAACTCGGGCCCAATTTCGGTACCCGGAACAGACGATCGGGGAGCCGGCATCAGTCTTGTCCGATGAGTTCGCGCAGAGCGTTGCGCACGCAATGAGCGAAGTCGACCCCGCCACCCTCGCGATGCACGCTACAAACATGGCTCGGACGTTGGGAGCGAGCGGTTCGCCGGAAGTCGCACGGGCGGCCGGACGTATCGCCGAGGTCGCAGCGGATCCAATGGGCTATCCGTTGAGATCGCATCCGGCGCTGGCCGCGGACGACGATTTTTAGAACGATTGATTGCGCATTCCATCGCAAGGAGGCTTCCATGCCATCACCATTGAAATCGGTCCTGAGTTGCTTCTGCTCGACAGGGGCAGCCGAAGATACGCCATCGCGCACCGCGCGGCATTTCGACGCCCCATCGAGCAGCGCGCCGCGCGCGTCCGGCGCGTTGGAGGGGCTGGCTCCGCGGCGCGCGAGTATGTCGTCTTCCCCGGAGGGCGAGTTTCATCGGACGGGTACCGCGCTCTCCGACGGCGAATGCCAATTAGGCGGCTATCTGTTTGCACGCCATACGCTTGGTCAAGCGGTAGAGGGTGCCGATCTCGATGCGCTCACGCGCGCCAACGCGACTGTGATGGAGACTCGCCAGGCACTCGGATATGGCCGCGGCAATGTGCGCGACGACATCCGCGACAGCGGCGGGCAGAGCTCGATCCGAGCGGAGGCCGGCCGCAACTTGGTGGGAAAGCTTGCATCGAAGTTTTCGGTCGACGTTCGGGATGCGTCCGATCCCATGGCCGGCGTGCTCAGGGCGGCTGGACCCATGGCAGCGCGAGCCGGCAACTGCGGCGAGCATGCCGCAGTTGCCACGTTTCTCTATGCAGGCAAGCTCAGGGAAGGGGAGCAGGTTTACTGCGTCGGCAGCAATCAGGTAGATCACTCTTTTTCGGAACTGCGCGGGGAGGGTTCCGACCGCGGGCGTTACGTTGTCATGGATGCTTGGGGCAAAACCCCCGCCATCTTCGCGGGAGACTCCGCCTTCGCGGCAAACGAGCACGACGTCGAAAGCCGATACCACTACGACGCTACAACCGGTGCCGCAGCCCACCGAGAGATGCAGGCGCTTCAGCAAAAGCACTCGCGTCGAATCAAAAAACAACTGCGCAGCGAGATGCAAAAGCTGGGCCCCAATTTCGGCTACGCGGACGAGGGATTGTTTCATCCGACGCCGATCGTCTCCGTCGACTTCGCGTACCGTGCGGCTAGAAAAATGCAGCATGGACCCCACCCGGACCTGCTGGTTCCGCCCGGCGAAAGCAGCACGGAGCCGTTTGCCGAACAGGTGTACGACGCCGAACAGTGGAAGGCGCCGTTGCGCCAAGAGATCCAAGCCACCGAGATGGCACGAATGCTTGGCGCAGAAGGCGTTTCCGCAGTCACGCAGGCGGCCACGCGCATCGCCGATGTCGCCGCGGATTTGCGGGGCTATCCGCTTGAATCGCACCCGGCGCAGTACGGGTACGGTTACGGGCATGGGTACGGGCCGGAGGATTATTAAGCATCAGAACCGGTAGCCCACCTGCAAGTGGACCATCGAACCCCGGCGCAATTGTGTCGAGGCATCGCCCGAAACCGACCATCAGAGGCCGGCGTGCGCATGCACGTCGGCGCCCAGCGACACGGCTATGTACGGTAGCGGCACCGACCGCAAGGTGGAATGCTGATGCACGCTTTCGGCACGGCAGTTCACCCCGTCAACGCGTACATGGTTGCTCGCTGATCTCCACGCCGATCTCGACCAGCGCATGGCCGTCGTTGGCAGCCCGGTTAAGGGACCCGACGTCAGTGGGTAGCTTGTTTGAGCGCGTACACGGAGACACGTTTGCGACTGGACGCGGAAAAAGGTGTTTCTGACCAGTCCTCGAACCGCTGCGCGAGGAATAGTCCTGCTTCGCGGGCAAGTGCATCGATTTCCTCGGGACCCAGGTAATGCATCACGCATGGCAGGAACCGAATGCCGTTTTCCGGGCTGAGCAGCCCTGTGTGGATTTGTGGACGATGCGCCTGCGGCGCACCGGAAAGCTTACCGTGGACAACGCTGCGCGTTACCCACCGCGCGTTCCTTCGCCCACAAGCTCCACAGCCCTCAACTACGGATGAAAAAGAACAGCTTCAAAACCGCACTTCAAGATACAAGGTGTCCGTTTTTGCGGGTCAACTTCAGATGAAACTTGGACTGATGCGCCAGCAAAAACACCCTCATCGTCCGAAGAATTCTTCGCCAATCGTCGGCCTCGTTCGGGATTTTGGAAGAATTGAGTCATTTGCAAATCAGCGGGCCACGCTCGAATCTGCTCGGTCAGAACAACCTGTCCACGCAGGGGACCGTCCTTTGGGTCGTCCACTGGTGCTTACCCGCTACATGTAAGCAAACGCAACGGCAATCAGCCCGCTTCATTCATATCCCCAGACTCCGGGGCATTTTCAGCCGCTGTGGCATAGGCATTGAGCGTGGGTAATTCACTTTTTTGTAATGACAGGAGAAAAAGCAATGTACATCCCAGGTGACTCCTGGCTTTACGACCGTGAGGCATACCAACAGCGGGCCCGCGAAGTCACCGATGCTGCCCGGCCCGCCGATGTTACCCAGCCAGACCAAGCCGCCTCGAGTCCATCGGCCTACGAGACAGACGATCTGGTGGCCCAGTTGGCCCGCCTGCAACTGGGCCGCATCGAGCGGCGCCGTGCCAGCGATGCCGGGGCCACCCCAGCCCCGCGCACCGCGCTGAGCGGCATCGGAGGCTCGACGCGGTGGTCGACTTCGTCGGCCGCATCGCTGATGGGTCGCGAGCGCCACATCCAAAGCGCACGCTATGAGCTGTCCCGGGTGCCCGAGTCTCCGACGGGCAGCCCCGAGTATGAACCCCGCGAGCCAGCCCGCCACAGCAGCGCTTACGCCACGCACGAGAGCCGCTTCGATACCGCCTCGCATCGAAAGGGCGGCTTGATGTCGGGCCTGAAGAAGGGAGTCGTCAAAGGCCTCAAGCACGCCTTCGGCTTCGGCGTCAGCCGCAAAGACACCTCCATCCGCCGTGATTCGACGTTTCGCATGGATGCGCCCTCGCCCGGGCGCGCTCTGGCGCAGCATACGCACGACGAGTGCCTCGATGCCCAAGTCGCCGAACACGACAGCCCGCCAATGCAAGCCCCGGAACCGCAGTCGGCCCCCGCGTCGCGTCGCCGTCAGCGCGATAGGGCGACGGATTCCATCCGGCGGTTCGCCGGGTCCGCCATGCACGCAGCGGAAACGGCGCTTCCGCGGCCTGATGCTGCTTGGCGGAATGACCCACACGAGCGTGATAGTCCGCTGATCGAGCGAGCCCGGGCGGGATTGAACGCGGCGAATCCTCCGATTCCTCATTCAACGAAGAGCCGCGTCGTAACCGCCTTGATCGAGTTTAGCGTTTGGCTCAAGCAGATCGACCGCCCCCCCATGCAGGGCCGACTGTTCTCTCAGGAATTGACAGCCGAGGCCTGGAAGTTCGTCGAGGTAGGAGGAGATCCCAACACGGCTTCGGCACTGGAGCATCTTCGCGACATGGAGACGAATACGACCGGCGTGGCGAACATTGCCAGACGCCGCCGGGTTCACAAAAAGGCGGCAACGCAGGCGGATGGAGCCTTCATCGCAAAGGCGCTCGGCGGGCACCGACAGTACAGAGACGCCGCACTGGCCTTCAGCGACTGGCTCGCCAGAGAGGGACATTGCGCCTTGACCGATCCCATCGTCGAGCAGGCAGGCGCTCCATTCCGACGCGATGACCGAACTCGCCGAGGCGTACAAGAATAGCCCGGACGCCCAATACGTGAGGTCCGTCATCCCTGCTCTGAAACAAATGCGGATCTTCGAAGTGCAAGGCGCGATAAACGTCGCGAAGCAGAGTCATCATCTGCACATCCCGGAGGTGGACCAGCGGCTCATCGACCGATACCAAGTGCTTGGCAACGACAACTTGGAGAAGGAGGCACTGGCAAAGAACAAGCCCGTGAGAATCTATAGCAGCGGCCAGACGAAGGTAGATCAATACGCGAACGGTGCGCGCGCATTCAGCGATTGGCTGCACAAGCAAGGGTTGCCAACCATCGCCTCCCGTCTGCACGACAGCACGCTGATGGGTGATCTGAAGCGTTTCGGAGAAACGGCAGCTTTCGATAAGGCCAGAGCCGCGCTAAGGGTTATGAGAGCCATATTTCCGCCGGAAAGCCCCGGGGTGACGTTCGGGCGAATCGGGCACGTGCGCTTCGTCAATGCGTTGGGTGCGTTGGGGGCCATGCCGACCATGAGCGTCGGGGATGCGGCGAACAAGGTCGGCGCCGACGTGGACGATCTGCTGGTGTTTCTCGACGCACGGTCAGTGGACGGATTGACCGAAGCCGGGCGCGTGTTGGTGAATACGTTCGACGGCCAGGCCCTTCAAGCGGCGAGGGCCAGCATCGCAATGCGAAGGGCGATGATGGCGGCGCAACCGAACACGAACTTCGGCCAGCTCGGTTCGATCGTCTCCGACGTGCACGAGGGGGGCTATGGGTTCGACCTGAACACGCCCTCGGAAGTGGCACAACCGGCGGCGGACTCGCTCTACGCAGGCCTCAGCTCGATCAATTCCGGGCATCGCCAGGGCCGCTTCGGGTTCGACCTGAACACGCCCTCGGAAGTGGCACAACCGGCGGCGGACTCGTTCTACGCAGGCCTCAGCTCGATCAATTCCGGGCATCGCCAGGGCCGCTTCGGGTTCGATCTGAACACGCCCTCGGAAGTGGCGCAACCGGCGGCCGCGGACTCGTTCTACGATGACCTCAGCTCGATCAATTCCGGGCATCGCCAGGGCCACTTCGGCTTCGATCCGAACACGCCCTCGGAGGTCGCCGGCCCCTCCGGTCCGGCCCGCGAGATCGTCGACGTGGACGACTACCCGTCGCCCCAAGCGCAGTTCGTTCCCGCCGCCCAGAGGCTCGCCGGCGGCGCCTGGCTAGGCGACGAGGATCTCTTGCGCTACTCGCAGATGTTCCTCCAGGCATTCGCCGAGGAGCTGGGCCCGAACGGCCACGAACGGATCAACCAAATGCTCCACATCGCCGACCCGCAACAGGTGCAGCTCCTGGTCAACGGAGAGGCGCATCAGCGCGCAGCCGTACTGAACCATCTCACCGCTCCTATCCTGTTGCTGCCGGTGAATGACCCCAATCACCACTGGTCGCTGTTGGTCGTCTACCGGTCAGCGCGGCAGGCTTATCACTACGATTCGATGGTGCCCCCGCAACTGGCCGAATCGGCCGGCCACTTCGACCAGTTCCACAACCAGTTCGCGATCGCACGCCAGGTGGCCAACGTCTTTGGCATACAAGAACCCAGGGGGATGCCGACAGCCATGCAGCCGGACGGTCACTCCTGCGGCGACCATGTCCTGGCCGGTATCGAAGCATTGGCACGAGGCATCGTCAATCGCCAGGCCGACTTCACGTGGGATTTGAGCGCGATCCAGCCGAGCCGCCAACGTATCGTCGACACGTTGACCCGCTACGAGCAGTTCCATGCGGAGACCAATGCCGCCCAGGCGCCGCAACCGTCTCGCTACAGGGAGGCCCGACCGCGCAAAAAGCGCGGGTGAGTGCGGAGCCGGGACTGCGTCCGCGCGTGGATCTGTTCGGTCAGCCGGTCCAGCGTCGAG
>CBJLAJ010000176.1:0-9973 GCA_966421005.1 uncultured Paraburkholderia sp. | reverse complement strand
CGCTGGATGACAGGCGAGCAGCTCGTAGCCGCGGGTGGGTTGCGGTAGGCGGGGGGGTGTCCGGCTCAGCCTTGCGTTGGGCTGAGCCGGGCTTTGTGCCAACGCCCTGTCGTTGCTTCCGCATCCAATTGCTTCGGTGTCTAGGCTTCCGTTGGGTCGGGTGTCGTCGGCTCTTCGCCGGGTGGCTCGGGTGTCGTTGCGTCTTCGGCCGATGTGTTGAGTGGTCTGCCCTTGAGGGTCTCGTGCAGTTTGCTCAGTGCGGCCGCCGACGTTAACGTGTGGTCGACACTTGGGGGGGCGGCGAACGTTCCGTAGCGCCTTTCCGGTTGGTGTGCTCCGCTTGCGTTCGGGGTGCGCCTGGGAAGCCCGCCGACTGTGCCGGACGCCTCTTTGGCAGCAGCGGGTTTGACTTCTTCGGTATTGCCGGTCTGCTCAGCGTCGTTCGTATTGCCGCTATCGCTGGCAGGCGATGGGCCTCCAACCGGAGGAGGGGACATGGACATGATGAAGGTCCTCGCTGATGTTTCGGTAGGCGCATCGTCCCATTTCTCGTGATGGCCTAACGCGGCAGCTGCGAAGCAAGCGCATTCCTTGCGAACTCTTGGGGTCGGGCGCGCATCGTTGTAAATAAAAAATATTTGATGTGCGCATCAAATTATTTTGCGAGCCGAAATCTCCAGTTGGGTGGAAGATAGTGCACCGCGAATAAAACCGCGGCTATAACAATGCTCGCGAGGGGTGCACTATGTTTGACCGGTCTCAACTGGAGGCTTTTGCGACGGTAACGGAATACGGCAGTTTCGAGCAGGCGGCCAGCGCGCTGCACATTACGCGTGGCGCGGTATCGCAGCGTATCAAGGCGCTCGAGGAAGCGTTATCGACGGTGTTGCTGGTGCGCGAGCGGCCTGCACTGCCGACGGCTGCCGGGGAAGTGGTGCTGCGGCATGTGAAGGCGTTGCGCCTGCTCGAACACGATGTCTACGTCAATCTGAAACTGCGCACCTCCCGACACGAGCGCACGCCCATTGCCATCGCAGTCAACTCGGATTCCCTCGCAACCTGGTTCGACAGGTGCGCGGAGGCACTGCTTCAGCAACTGCCCGTAGCGCTCGAGATCAACGTCGACGATCAGGACCACACGCGGCAACTGCTGACGCGCGGAGATGTCACGGGTTGCATTTCCACCGAATGCGAACCCTCGCCGGGTTTCAGCGCAATACCGCTCGGCTCGATGATGTACCGGTGTGCCGCCGCGCCCGCATTCGCGCAACGCTATTTTCCACGCGGGCTGACGCTGCACGAAGCGAAGCTGGCGCCGGCCGTGCTCTTCAATCGCAAGGACGCGCTTCACGACACTTTCCTCAAATCGAGGTTCGGCGTGGAACTCAAACAATTCCCTCGCCACTACTTTCCATCGCCGAGCGCATTGTTGAACGCGATCCGCAGCGGCAACGGATACGGTCTCATTCCTGCTGAACAGACGGACGAACTGCTGGTGTCGGGCCAACTCGTCGATCTCGCACCGCGCAACGGGCTCTGCATTCCGCTCTTCTGGCATCACTGGCAACAAGAGCCGCCTCTCGCGCGGCAGGTCACCGGGTTCGTCGTGGAATTCGCGCGCGCAGCGCTGGGGCGGCAATGCGCCGCCTCGGGCGAGATCGAAGAAGCAAGCGCCGCGCCGGTCTAGCTCGCGCTGCGCGGCGCGCGTTCTCGGGCGAGTTCCAATGCGAGGACCGAGGCGAGTATTCCGGCGCTCAGAAACGTCATTTCGATATGGCCGCTGACGAGACCCATCCACTTCGCGGCGTAAAGCGCGCTCGAGACCACAAAGCCTGCCAGCAGAGAACGTTGAGCGGCCACTGCCGAAACATCGATCTTCAATAGTTGATAGGCGAAGAGCGGCGCGATGCTGGCAATGTACACGATGTTCAGATCAACCATTGTCTCGACGATGGCCTGCCCGCGTGTTGCCACCACGCCGCCCAACACGACGATCGCGACCGATATGCGAAGCCTCGGGTGCTTGTTCGGGGCCGCCGAAAGCGCCAGGACGGCATCGGTCAGGGCACGAACGATTGCGGCCCCGGAGCCGAGCGCTGCCGCAAGCAGCGTCAGCAGCATCGCCGTACCTGCGCCGTGCCCGAGCCGCTCGGACATATGGGCGAGGATCAGCGGAATCGCTTCTCGGGCGCCGGCCGCGTGGGCGAGCAGGCCTGCGTTCATCGCGGCGAGGACCGCAGCCGCAGGCAATGCGCCGACGATCACGAGCGCGACCGCGGCCAGTGCACATCCGAGCCTTGCATTGGCGCGGGCGGACGCGGCAATGATGAATTGCTGATAATCGGCGCCCGTCAGAACGAGAAATACGACGGCAATCGTCATCGTCGCGATACCCGCATGGCCGACGCGCGGTAAATCGGCGGCAAAGCGCGGGACCGCATGCAGATAGGTGTCGATGCCGTGCAGGTCGACGACGGCCACCAACAGCACGACGCTGCTCGCCAGCAGGCACAACGAGAACACTTTCGAGGCCAGTCCGAGGCGCAGGTGTGCCGCGACGACGATCAGCGCGAGTACGATCGGCAACGACAGCGGGCGCCATGCGCCCGCGAGCGAGAGCGTCGTCGATGCCCCCTGAATCTGAGCGGCAAGCACGCCTGTCATCCAGATCATCGAGAGCAATGCGACCGATCGTTTGACGGCGGGACCGTAGGATCGCCCGAAGACGTCCCATAGCGGCATGCCCAACTGCCAGATGCGGCCCGCAAGCAACGCCAGAAGCAGCATGCCCATCGCGGTGAGCCACGGATACAGGCAGCCTGCCATTCCGTACGACACCGCCAGTTCGCCCGAGCCGAACAGAAAGCCAATACCGTAACTCGCCGAAACGAGCAAGGCCGCAACTTGCAGCGGCCCGAGTCGTTCATCGCGCATGGTTGGCCCCTGGGTGTTGCACGAGGCGCACGACGGCATCGCGTCCAAAAAAATACGTTGTGCAAACGATGCTGCGAGCACGATAGCTCGGCAAATTCGAGACCGCTTCCCACGCCGCGGGCAGCCGGTAATAGGGCACCGTGGGCATCAGATGGTGCGTGAGATGATAGCCGTTGTTGTGCGGGTGAATGAGCCAGCGCCAGCGGCGACGAACGACGATGTCACGCGTAAACGAATAGATGCCGCCTGAGTGCAGACCGTAGTGATCGCACATTTCGCGAAACATTGTAATGGCATGAAAGACCGTGCCTTTTGCCAGATACCACGATCCGACGAATACGCCCGCGGACCGCTGCCCGGCGATCCACGCGAGCAGCGCCCATACCGCTATCCACCATACAAACAGCGTCAGGCGCCGTTGTACGCTGACGTTTCGATCGATCAGATGACCGAATAGCGAGCCGCACCATCCCCTGCCGGACAAGAGCAGACGGCAGTAGGTCCCCCACCAATCGGGAAAACGCGCCGTGCCCGGTCTGATGTAATCGGGATCGTGTGCGGGCATGCCAAGCATTGCGTGGTGACGTGAGTGAGTGGCGCGATAGCGGTCCAGGTCGACCAGCAACGCCGGGGCGAGAAACACCCTCGCCGCGAGGTCGTTGCATCGGGGTGCCCGATAGAGATTCCGATGACCCGCTTCGTGCAACAGGTTGCCGAGCGCGCGTTGCCGGTTCGCAATCACGACAAGCGCGGGCAACCACGCGACGATGCCGAAGCGGCAGACGCATGCGGCGGCGACGACGATGAGTGCCCAATCGAATGCAATGTCGAATGCGGGCCGCAGCGGATCGATATCGCCGCGAGGGATCGCGTTCAAGCCGCGTTTCGCCAACTCTTTATACACGCGCGTCGTATCCGCCGATACGAAGGCCGGCCCTACCATCTGAAGACTCATCGCAACGCCGTCAAGCAGGAAGATTGCATTCAAGGCCGCGGCACGATTGCACGGTGCCGGCACGACCCGCCGCGCGCATTTTATCGGGCTGCCCTTGGCGAAAATCGTGGTTTAGAAATTTTCGCAGGCCGGCAGTGTGAACGATCGCGGCGATCAGACGCCGGTCGTGGCGGAAGGAAAGGAAGGACGGGCCGCCAGCGAACGCAACACTTCGATCGCTTGTTCGGCACGGCCCGCGGGGACGAAGATGTGATCGTGGTAGTAGGCCGATACCGCATTGCAGGCAATGCCTGCGTCGGCCAGCGCGGTGCACACCGCGGCGAGAAAGCCCACGGCGGCGAGATCGGAGTGGATCTGGAGCGTGATCAGCCGCGATTCGAAGGCCCACGGCAAATGCAGCGATTGCGCCAACGTCTTTTCGACGATCGCCGTGAGCCCCTCTTTCTCGCGGAACAGGCAGAGCGCTTCGACCCCGTCCGGAAGGCGGTGATCCCCGAATGTGCAAAAGACATAATGCAGCGCGCTCAGGGTAGGGGTCATGTCGCGCAGCAGGATCGCCAGATTACGCTCTGGACTCACACGAACTTCCTCGCTTCGAATTACTGGCGGCGCAATACTAGCATGCGGCTCCGATTTGCCGCAGCAGGCCGGTGGCGACAGAATCGGCTTGCGCGAGCAGATCCTCCGACCAGCCGCCGCTGCGTGTGTCTCTATCCTGTGGGCAGACGGCCAACTGCTCCACGATGGCCGGTACATGGAGCGAGCGCAGCACATGACGCATGGCCGCCAGTGTGGCAATGCCGCCACGGGGGCTGCCCGAGGCCGCAACCAGCGCGGCGGGCTTGCCCGCCACGAGAGCGCTGTCGAGGTGATCGAGAAGGTTCTTCAACCCTGCGCTGAAGCTGCCGTGATATTCGGGGCTTCCGATCGCAAACGCGCGAGCGCAGTGGACCGCGTCGCGCCATGCGCTCAGATCGACCGATTCGCCATGACCGAGTCCGTAGATCGGCAGGTCGAACGTGCTCACACACACGCGCCTGGTTGCCTGCCCGGAGCGCTGGAATCGCTCTTCGAGCAGACGCAGCGCCTCGCTCGTCTGCCCTTGCGAGCGAGGGCTGCCGCAAACGATCAGGATCATGATGCGCGTCCTGGCCGTCCCGGCCTTGAGGCGGGCGTGCCCAGGTTCGAGCATGCCGTCGTCAACATCCGCAATTCTCCAGGACGGGGAGCACACTTGCGCAATGATTCGGGCCAGCGGCATGCTGGAGTCGAGGCAGCGTATCGATGAGCCGTGCTTCGGAAACGGGATGGGTGATGACGACGAGATCGGTCTGCGCGCCGTGCGCGGCATCCTGAAGCAGCGAATGCGCCGAGATGTCGGCTGCGGCCAGCACGCGGCAGACCTCGGCCAGCGTGCCCGCGCGATCGTCGAGGCGCAGCCGGATGTAAAACGCTTCGGCACTCTCCGGTTTGCCGCGGACCGGCGCCTCCGCGGGCGCCGTTTCGCGAAAGCCCAGGTTGTAGGCCCCGATCTCGGCGTCGGCCGCGCCGCTGTTGACCAGGTCGAGCAGATCGGCGAGTACGGCGCTGGAGGTTTCTTTGCCGCCCGCGCCCGATCCATACAGAAAGGCGGACCCGAGCAGATCGCCCTGCAAGGCGATACCGTTCATCGAACCGCCCACACGTGCCAGCATGGACCCGTCCGGCACGAGAGTAGGCCGCACACCGATGACCATGCCACCGCCGACACGCTTCGCCTGCGCGATGAGCTTCACCTGATGCCCGAGCCGCTTCGCAAATTCGATGTCCTCGCGCTCGATGTCAGCGATGCCCCTGAAGCGGACGTGCTCGAAATCGATGGGCACGCCAAACGCCAGCGATGCCAGCAGCGTGATCTTGTGGGCCGCATCCTCGCCGTTGATATCGAGCGTTGGATCGGCTTCGGCGTAGCCTCGGCGTTGCGCTTCGGCAAGCGCGGTAGAGAAATCCGCGCCGTGTTCGCTCATCTGCGAGAGCACGTAATTCGAAGTGCCGTTGAGTATGCCCGCCACCGACACGATCCGGTTCGCCGCCGCGGCCTCGCGCAGCGTCTTGACGATCGGAATGGACACGGCAACAGCGCCTTCGAACAGCACACGGCGGCCGGCGCGCGCGGCCGCGGCCATGACCTCGGCGCCATGGCGCGCCAACAGCGCCTTGTTGGCGGTGACGACATGCTTGCGCTGCTCGAGCGCGCGCAGGACGAGTTCGCGCCCAAGCGGTACGTTGCCGGTCAGCTCGACCACCACGTCCACCTGCGGATCGTCTACGAGCGCGTGCAGATCGTTGCCGATCCGGCAGCCGGCCGGTAGGCGGCCGTGCGCCCGCGCTGGCGTGCGCGTGGCCACACGAATGAATTCGATGGGTGCGCGAGCCTTGAGAGCGATGAGATCCTGGTTGGCCAGGAAGCTGTCGATGGTAGCGGCCGCGACGTTGCCGAAGCCGAGAATGCCTACTTTCATGTATTCCCTCGAGGATGACGGGTGGGGGTGATCCGAAGCTGTCCGGCGGCGGCCGATTCATGACTTGGCCGGACGAGGTGGGGCAGTTGCCGCTGGAAGTCCAGATTCAGGCTGAATCCAAGACCTGGAAGCGGACGATCGAACCAGCGAGCGTAGCGGCGGACAAAGTCCGGCGCTTGCAGCATCGCGTCCAGTGCGCCGTTCACTGCTTCGTGGAATGCGCGGTCGCCGTGCGGCATCATGAAGCCATAGCATTCGCCGCCGAGCCGGGCGTCGGCGAGGGCGAGCGCGCCCTGGCGAGAGCGGAGCATGAGACCGGCAAGAATGACTTCGTCGGCCACGATGCCGTCGATCTCATCGTCGTTCAGAAGGGCATCGAACGCCTCGCCGATGCTGGGTTGGCCAACGAAATGCGGCATACATCGAGCGCCGCAGCTTTCGAGCAGTTCGCGATGGCTCGTCGAACCGGCAATGCCCGTGACGCGGCTCGCGTGCAGGTTCGAGAACGAGCGTCCGGGCTTTAGCGCCACGCGGTGCGCCGTGTGAAAGATGGGGCGGCTGAAAGCAACATGATGTTGGCGCGCTTGCGTAATCGTGGTCGAGCCGCACTCGATGTCGATCTCGCCGCTCACCAGCCGATCCGTGCGCGTGGCCGACGTGACCTCGACGGGTTGGATGCGCAACGGCGTTCCGATCTGCAACGCGAGCGCGCCGGTCATCTCGGTTGCCAGCGCCACGGAGTAACCGACGGGCCACGCTTCGGGCGTCGCATACGAAAACGGTGGAGTATGGCGCTGGAAACCGATGCGGATCTCGCCGCTCGAGCGCAAGCGATCAAGCGTGGCGGGGGCGAACATGATCGCATTCCTCGTCGAGAAGACGCCGCAGCAAGGCTAGGGCGGGTGCGGGCCGCGCGCACAATTCGAGGTGTCCGCCCGGCAGGTTGTGAAGAGTGAATCGTCCAGAGACCAAGGATCGCCAGCGCAGCACCTGCGCTGCGCTCACGAGCTTGTCCGATTCCCAGGCGAGGCCGTCCATCGTCAGCGGCAGCGGCCCCGGAAGCGGGCGTTCGAATTCGCGGCGCATCCATGCGATGTCGGCGTCCAGCGTCGCACTCGCGATGGCCTGCATCTGCGGATCGTCCAACACCGCAGGCCACGGTTCGCCGAGGTTTTCGTACCAGGCGCGCAGATGCCCCGGGCGCCAGCAATGGACCGCGGCCGGCAGCCCGGGTGCGTGAGCGGATACGATCAACCGGCAATGCCGGCCGTGCCGTTCCCGCAGGGCCGCGGCCACCCACCATGCGACGGTAGCACCCATGCTATGGCCGAAGAGAACGAGGTCGCGATGCCCGGTGCGATCGAGCGCGCTCGCGATTTCGTCCGCAAGTGCCGGCAACGTGTCGTCGAGCACATCCGCGCAGCGGTCTTCCCGCCCCTTCAATTGCACGCGGGCAAAGTCCGCATGCAACGCCGTTTCGACCGGCCAGTGCGCGTAGCTCGATGCGCCGGCTCCAGCGTGATGGAAGCAGACGAAGAGGCGCGTGCGTCCGCTCTCGTGCGCATGGGCCCTCATGCGCAGGACTGCGCGATCGCCCGTTGCTTGATGATACGCGCTCATCATCGGCCACCGCCCGCACGCCGCAACTCGGGCTCGTCGGGCTGCAAACGATGCAGTCCGCGGCGATAAGCGTTGGCCAGCTCCGTGTACTCCCTCGCGGTGTCCCGCAAGCCTTCGATGTCGCTGTCACCGAGCGTCATCAACACGCGAGCCGGGTTTCCCGAGATAAGGCTGTTGTCGGCGAACCGGGGCCCCGCGCCCAGTTGCGAGCCTGCCGTGACGAGACTGCATGAACCGACTTTCGAACCGTTCAACAGAATCGCGCCGATGCCGATCACCGAATAGGCTCCGACATGGCAGCCATGCAGCATCACGCCGTGTCCGACGGTCACGCCTTGTTCGAGCGTGAGCGGATGGCCGGGGTCTGCATGGAGCATCGCATGCTCCTGAACATTCGTGTAGGCGCCGATCGTGATGGGGGCCTTGTCGCCGCGAATGGTGACCCCCGGCCAGATGCTGGCACCGGGTCCTATCTCGACGTCGCCGATGATGACGGCATCCTCGAAGATATAAGCCTCGGGATGGATTCGGGGGCGCAGGCCTTCAAACGCAAAGAGCTTCATTTCTTCCGACGTTCAATCAGCTTCGACAGCAGGCGCAGGCTGTCGAGCACATGGTGTTTATCGAGTCCGAAGTCGACGAGGCACGCCACTTCGTCGACGCCCATACCGCGAAATGTTTCGAGCCGCGTTTGCGCCTCACTGAGATCGCCGATCAGCGAACTCGTATCGACGTAACGCGAGAAGACCATTTCGATGAAGTCGTCCCGATCTTCGCCGAGGCTTTGCAGCGTTCGCACCTTGTCGCTCGCGTCGGCCTGATCGGCGTTTTGATGCTGCGAGACGAACGACTTCAGGTACTCGGTCAATGCGGGGCGGACTCGCTCGATTGCGCGAGCGGCATCGGTGTCGACGTAGGTGTGCAGCATCAGCGAAACGACGCCCGCGTCCGCGTCCCAACCGGCGGCTCGACGGGCCGCGCGATAGATTCCGATGCGGCGCTCGAGATCGTTTGGACCGAAGTTGATCAGCGCGGTCAGCACGTTCAAGCCGCTGCGGCCGGCGAATTCCCACGCCTGCTCGCGCTGCGACGTGGTCAGCCAGATCGGCAGCTCCCGCTGTACCGGCCGTGGATAGGTCACGATCGAATGAGGCTGGCCGAATGCATCGAGGCGCTCGATCGATTGGCCACGCCATGCCGTGCGCAGCTGCTCTCGATAGTCGTTGAGGACATCGAACTTTGTTTCGAAGTTTTCGGGCTTGAGCACGAAATCCCGCACGTGCCAACCGGGTGCGACGGCGATGTCCACCCGGCCGTTCGATAGTTGATCGACGACGGCCCACTCCTCTGCCACGCGCAGCGGGTCGTGCAGCGGCAGATTGATGCTGCCGGCACGCAGGCGTACGCGTTGCGTCACGGTGGCCAGCGCCGCCGCCAGCAGCGCGGGATTCGGATAAGCGCCGCCAACCTCGGTGAAGTGCCGCTCCGGCGTCCATATCGCGTGAAAGCCTGCTGCGTCCGCGTAGCGGGCCACGTCGAGCAGCAGCTCGTAAGGCGCTTGTCCCCCGGTGAGCCCCGAAAAGAAAATGATGCCGAGCTCGGGCAGGGCAGCGCGCGTCGGGGCATCGCTTTCACCTTTTGCGGGCGGGGTTCCCACGCGTTGGAGCCTGGCCGTCAGCCGAGCCACCTGCTCGCGCGACAGAGCGGCCGATTCAGACATTGGCGGGCTCCTCGAGCAGTTGGCGGGCGATCTCGCGCGAGATCGCCGCGATCGAGCTGCGCGCACCGAAGCTGCGCAACGGAACATAACCTTCGAACGTTTCGCGCAGCCGGTTGACCAATTGAATCGCCAGCAAGGAATTGCCGCCAAGCTCGAAGAAGCTGAGCGCCGTATCGAGCTGCGTGCCACCGAGAAAGGTCCGATAGATGTCGGCGACCGGGCTTTCGACGGGATTGGCCTGGG
>CBJLAJ010000175.1:0-10083 GCA_966421005.1 uncultured Paraburkholderia sp. | reverse complement strand
CCATGATCGCGCTTGTCCCGGGCTGCTCGCTAGCATTCTGCGATGGAGCAGCTACCTTCTCCGTTGGCGGGCGCGTTCATCATGCAGCCGTTGTTCGCGGACACGTTCATCACGCAGCCGTTGTTCGCGGAGGCGTTCGTCATGCAACCGTTCATCGTGGACGCGCTCGTCATGTAGGCGATCCGCGTGGATGCGAGCTTCCCGCGACCGCTCGTCGCATAGTTGCTCTTCGCGTCGGCGCTCCTCATCCCGCAGCGAGCCGGGTTGTCGTTCAGAACAATTTCGTTTAGGGACCGTTGCGCCGCACTCTTGCGCTGGCCCCCGCGCGGCGCACGCGGTGCCGACATCCGTCGATACAGTCTTCGCGAATGCGGCGGCATCCGGGAAGGTAAATAACCATCCGCAGACAACACCACCCACCCATACCGGCCATTGCATCCGCAATACCCCGTTTCCATGAAGAGCCAGTATTCAAGGTAATGTGCAAATCGCCCACCGCCGCCGCCAGGGCGCGAAACGTAGTGCCGAAATGCGAACGCCCGCAACCCACCCTTGTGAGACCGATGGCGCCCTTCACCCGTCGTAAGGCGCGAGAACTCGTCGCATTGGCATCATGAAAGGCATCCTCCGGCTCGATTTCGCTTTCGGAGACTTCAATTCTTTCGTTTACATTTCGCTCGACCCAAAGGCGAAATGAGCCTGAAAGAGTACGTCTTTTTTTGTTAACGCTCATGCGAATCGTTTGCATTTCGATTGCCACTCTCATTCCGCATTGATAGCATTGCGACGCTCCGTTATCCATCGGCTAACGAGACAGCAATCCGATTCTTCACATCAAGACAAACATTGCTCCGATGAAACGTCCGCTCTCCCTCGCCTGCGCGCTCGTCATGGCCTGCGCGCTGTTTTCCGCCAACACCACGGTATTCGCAGAAGAAAGCCAATTCGCCTACGTCTATACGACGGATCTTCTGCCCCAAGGCGCCAAGGAAGTCGAGCAATGGCTCACCTGGCGCCATAAGAAGATCGGCGGTTACTTCGACGAACTCGAAGGTCGAACGGAGGTGGAATACGGGTTGACCGATCGCCTGCAAGTCGCGGTCTATGCCAATTACGCCTGGGCCCGTGCCTATCAAAACGGTCCCTTCGGCGCCACCACGCCACCCGAACAATTCGCGGACTACTCTGCCGATCCCAACGCTCATTTCAACGCACGACGTTTCGTTGGTCTTTCCGGTGAGGCGATCTATCGTGTCCTGAGTCCTTACACGGACCCCGTAGGGCTCGCGGTTTATATCGAACCGACCATCGGCCCGAAATTCCGCGAGTTGGAAACAAAACTGATCCTGCAGAAGAACTTCCTCGACGATCGCCTCGTCACGGCCTTCAACTTCACCTATGCGCCGGAGTGGCGGTACCTGCCCACCGAAGACAACACTGCCGTGTCGAAGTGGCAGGAGGAAACCGACGTCAATTTCAACTTCGCCGCGTCCTATCGTTTCACGTCGAATTGGTCGGCGGGCGTCGAATTCCTCAACGAGCGCGAGTTCAACAGCTTCAATTTCAGCAAGGAATCGAACAGCGGCTATTACATCGGCCCCACGCTGCATTACGGCGGCAAGAAATTTTTCGTCACGGCGGCCTTCCTGACGCAGCTGCCGCTTGCGCGAACGCACTCGGAAAGCGTGGACGGCGCGATCGTCGACGGGCGGACGCTCGACAACGACTTCGAGAAATATCGCGTGCGCATCAAGGCTGGCTATTACTTCTGACCGGGCAGGGAAACGAACGATGAAACACCTTCAGTGGGTATGGCTTCCCGTCGCAGCCATCTCGACATCGGTCTATGCCACAACCTATTTCACTACCGAACAGGCACAACAAGCGATCTTCCCCGGCGAAATGCTGACTCCGGTTTTTGTGACGCTGACGGACGAGCAGGCTGCACGCATCGAGAAAACGACCCGTGTCAATGTGCGCCACAAGGAAATCAAGGCATGGCGAACTGCAAACGGGGGCTTGTTCATTCTGGATGAAGTCGTGGGCAAGCACGAGTTCATCACCTATGCCGTCGGTCTCAATGCGGACGGCAGCGTCAAGCAAATCGAGATCATGGATTATCGCGAGTCATATGGATACGAAGTCCGTAACGCCGACTGGCGCGCACAGTTCACGGGCAAGACCGCGGCTTCTTCGCTCGAGCTCAACCACGACATCCGCAATATCAGCGGAGCGACGCTCTCCTCAAAGCACGTCACGGACGGCGTCAAGCGTGTGCTCGCGACTTATGCGGTCGCACTCAAGTAGCTCGCGCCGGGCCAGGCCGCTGCTTGGCACGATCGTGGAGATTGCGGCGGTCGGACCGGCCGACGGATTGTCGTCAGCCATCGAGGCGGCATTCGCATCGATGGCCGACATTCATCGACTGATGAGCTTTCACGACGCCGACAGCGATGTTTCGCGCATCAATGCGGCGATGGAAGGCGACGATGTTTCGATCGATGCTCATACGTGGCGCGTTTTGGCCCGCGCTCGAGAGCTCAGCCAACTCTCCGACGGAGCGTTCGACGTGACGACAGCCTCGGTGCTCACGCGGCACGGTTTTCTGCCGGCTGGACCGACACAATGCCCGCCCTCCCCGCACGTCGATTATCGTGACCTCGAACTGGGCACGGCGCATCGCGTGAGGTGGCATCGAAAAGGATGGATCGATCTGGGCGGCATTGCCAAGGGCTATGCCGTGGATTGCGCCATCGCGGCATTGCAAGCTGCCGGTACCACGAGCGGCGTCGTCAATGCGGGCGGCGACCTGCGCTGCTTCGGCGACCGACAGCCCATTTACGTACGTCATCCCACAGCCCCGGGGCAACTGATCTCGCTCGGCTGGCTGGTCGACGGGGCGATCGCAACGTCGAGCGGATACTTCGCCGGTATCACGACGGACAGTGTTCGGATCGATCCGCTCGTCGATCCGCAACGCGGCGTCTGCGTGACATGGAACGGGAGTGTGAGCGTGCTTGCGCCCGATTGCATGACGGCGGATGCACTGACCAAGATCGTGCGCCTCGTCGGCGCGGATGCGCCAAGGCTGCTTGCCAAGCTCGACGCACAGACCATCGTGATAAATGATTCGCTAATGTCGATTGGCGACGCCGAAACGAGAGCAATGGAGGAAATGCGATGAGCGCGCAACAGGCGCCCGGACTCCCAGTCAGGCTGGCTCGTTGGCATGAGTGGTGGCTATATGCAATCTCGGCGACACTTTTCTTGTCCGGTGCAGGCTGGCTCGTTGCGCATTTCGCCTTTGCCGGACGCGGCACTTTCGGCGACATGCCAAATCCGACCGAGCCGTGGTGGCTTCGCGTGCATGGTGCATCGATGATGGGCTTCCTCATGACGCTCGGCTCCCTCTTTCCAGGTCATATCGTTCGAGCATGGCGGATACGCCGAAACCATCGCAGCGGCCTACTGATGCTCGGCTGCACCGTGTTTTTGGGCGTTACCGGCTACAGCCTCTACTACGGCGGCGACGAGCAGGTCCGCTCGTGGATCAGCTTGCTTCATTGGGTCGTGGGACTGGCCGTGGCTGGCGTACTGGTCGCACACGTCGTGCTCGGGAAATCGCGGACGGTGCTCAAGCCGGCCGGCAGAGCTCCCGTGCATCTGAATGCAGCGGTTTCCGAACAAGCAACCCAACATCGATAGCGAGTGTGGGCCGGACTTCGCTGATACGGTCGGCACTTCGCCTCGCCCTATGCGCTTGCGCGTGCACTGGCCACAATGGCGGCTGTCAAAATCCGCCGAGTGGAGTGCGCTCATGGCCAACGTTCCGCCCGTTTCGAATTCCACTGACTCAGTCGGCGGAACTGGCGGTCAACCGGCGCGTCGTCGCCGGTGGCCGCGGATTGTGTTGTTATGCGTATGCGGTCTCGGGGCTTTGGGAACGGCCATTGTCTGGGCGACGTTCCGCCTGACAAGTCCCGCGGTCGATGCGGCGGAGGCTTTCCTCACGGCAACCGCGGAGGGCGGCCCGGCGGCGTCCTACATGCTTGCTTCGCCCGCGTTCCGAGCAGCGACACCCGAAAGCGCCTGGGAGAGCTTCGCGCGTAACCGTCGGCTGACTGCGTACCAATCTGCCAGTTGGACTTCGCGGTCGATCGATGCCAACGGCACCGCCGAGCTGGCCGGCACGATGACGTTTCAAGACGGCGACCGGATGCCCGTGCAAATCAGCCTCGTCAAGTCGCAAGAGCATTGGCGCGTTTTGGCGATAAGGTCTCCCGTCTCCGGCGCGCAGTCGTCGGAAACGAGCGCCGGGTCAAGCGGTACTGTCGCGCCCGCGCAGCAGTCGGCCGACCTGTCGTCCCGGGCCGCTGGCGGCGCACAGCAGCGCGCCGAGAATGCACTGCCTCCATCGCAGTCCGCGACGCCATCGTCCGTCGACACGACTATGCCCGCGTCTCCGGGTAGCGGAGCCAACGCGTCATGGGAAACGGCCGAAAACCCGCCTGGCGGATCGCCCGCAACCCCTGCCGCACCCTCTCCATCATTGGGTTCCAGCGCCCAGTTGCCGGGCGTCGCAGTCTCGAGCTTGTCGCCCCCTCCCGAAAACTACGCCCCTCCGACACCGATGGTTCCCGCGGCGAAAGTGGCTGGCACCTGCATGTACCTGTTCTCGAGCCGGGCGCATCTCGCGCTCGACGGGATGAACTGCGCCACGGGCCTGCGTGCTGTGCCCGGTGCAACAATACGCTGCGTCGCGCAGAAAAACGGACAAGAAGCCGGCGTGACGGTTACCCTGCAGAGCTACAACAGCAGCTCGAGCCATCCCGAATTGTCGTGTGTGCTCGACGGGGCGTGATCGCCTGAATTCAGCTGGCGATTCGGCATTGGCGGCGCAGGCAAGCGCGTTATCGAGCATGCGGGCGACTGATGCCATAACCGGCGACCGGTTTCAAAACTGCGTCCTTCTTTGACCGATGTCAACGCCGTCCGCCCTCCCCGCGCGATGCTAGATTCGATCGGCGTTGCAATCGGACAGGAGACCGCCATGGAACAGACGCGCCACGTTTATTTCGAACTGCGGCATGCCACGAAGCCGACATACTTCGTGAGTTACCTCTTTCCGATGCTATTCCTGATGTATGAAGCCTACCGCGTGACCTACTGGATAGTGTTATACGGTATTCACTTCACGAATTTCAAACAGATGGGGTATGACTACCTGCTGATGCTTGCCATGTTCGGCGTGCAGATCGTCGTGGAGGCGCTGTTCTTCGTCATTGCCTGGGTGAGCCGCCATGGCGACCTTGGGCACCGTTTGGCCAATCTGACGTTCGGCCTTTTCTGCTCGTTCGTCGTGCTCGCATTCGACTATCTGTTGCAGGTGGCGTTTTGAGAATACTCGTCCGCGCTTGACCAAACCGCGGATGCGTCGCCACAGCATATCGAGGCCCTGCGAACGTCGGCGAGCAGCGCAGCCAGCGCACACGAAGCCAGCCTTGCAGCCACGCTATCGGCGCGGCTCGTCAGCACGATCGGCACGCGCGAGCCGACGACGACGCCAGCGCCAGCAGCGCTGCCCAAATATTCGAGTTGCTTTGCAAGCATGTTGCCTGCCTCGATGTCGGGCACGACGAGGATGTCCGCCCGGCCCGCAACCGGCGAATCGATTCCTTTGTCCAACGCCGCACGTCGAGACACTGCGTTGTCGAACGCGAGCGGACCGTCGACGATCGCGCCGGTGAGTTGACCGCGCTCGGCCATCTTCGCCAATGCGGCTGCATCGAGCGTCGAGCGCATCGCGGGATTGACCGTTTCAACCGCACACAGCACGGCCACACGGGGACAGGCCACGCCAAGCGCATGCGCCATATCGATCGCATTCTGGGTAATGGCCGCCTTCTGCGCGAGATCCGGCGCGATGTTGACCGCTGCGTCGGTCAGGATGAATGGCCGTGGGTAAGCTGGTGTCTCCATCAGGAAACAATGGGATATCCGTTTATCCGTGCGCAGGCCGGACCCCGCTGCAACGACGGCCGCCATCAATTCATCGGTGTGCAGACTGCCTTTCATCAGCGCGCCGACGTACCCGGCCGCGGCGAGTTCGACAGCCCGAACCGCCGCTGCATGACTGTGCGGTACGTCCTCGATTGCCCAGCGGCCAAGATCGACGCCTGCGGCGGCCGCTATCGCTTGCACCTTCGCACGCGGCGCGACGATGAGTGGTTTGATCGTCGTGCCCAATGGGGAGTCTTGTATCGAGGCGAGCGCTGCGAGGCTGGCTGCATCGCAGGGATGGACTACCGCGATGGCGAGCGGCGGCACATCGCGAGCGCGCGAAATCAGCGCCGACATTGCGCCATCGGCAGACGCAAGCAGGCCGGGCAGCATCGCGCCATCGCAGGCGTCGGTATGGGGGATTCCGTTCATGTCTCGAGCACGTAGATTCCTGGTGCGGGCGCGAGCCCTGCTTCGGGCGCGCGCGCCGCGACCTCGCCCGTCGAGCGCTCATGCAACCAGTCGCGCCAGCGAGTCCACCAAGAGCCATCGACTGTGGGTGTATTGTTCATGAAGTCATGCCGGCTCCGATAGGATGCGTCCGGTTCGCGAGTCGCACAACGATAATGGCGGCCCGGATGACCGGGCTCGGACACAATTCCAGCGTTGTGGCCGCCTGCTGTCAGCACGAAAGTCAGTTCGTTGTGCGTGAGCAGGTGCAGCTTATACACCGAGCGCCACGGCGACACGTGATCTCGTTCGGTACCGACCACGAACATGGGCACGTCGATGTCCGATAGTGCGATCGGCTGGCCGTCGACGCAGTAACGGCCCGCCGCGAGATCGTTGTCCAGGAACAGTTGCGTCAGGTATTCGATGTGCATTCGATACGGCATGCGAGTGGTATCCGCATTCCATGACATCAAGTCGTTCGGCTTCGTACGTCGACCGAGCAGATATTCGCTCATCATGCGCGACCAGACCAGGTCGCGCGCGTTCAACAGCTCGAACGCTGCCGACATTTGCGTACCGTCCAGATAGCCTTGCTGCCACATCAGCGCATCGAGCGCCGACAGTTCGCTTGCGTCGATGAAAAGACCTAGCTCGCCAGGCTCGCTGAAGTCGGTCTGAGCAGCCAACAGTGTCACGGATCGCAGCGCGTCGAACTGCCGACCGTCGCGCGCGAGCGCAGCTGCGCAGATCGCGAGCAGCGTGCCGCCGAGGCAATATCCGACCGCATGCACAGCTTCGTCGCAAATCGCCCGAGCGGCATCGAGCGCGGCAAAACATCCATCGCGCAGATAGTCGCCGAGCCCGAGATCCCGCGCCTGAGCCTTTGGGTTACGCCATGAAATGACAAACACGGTGTAGCCTGAGTCGACTAGGAAGCGAATCAACGAATCGTGCGTTTGCAGATCCAGGATGTAGTACTTCATGATCCACGACGGCACGATCAGGATCGGCTCGCGCGCGACGTGCGGTGTTGTCGGCTCATACTGCAGCAGTTCGCATAATGCGTTGCGCCATACGACCCGACCCGGTGTAACCGCAACGTCCCGCCCTGGCAGATAGCCCTGCGCATCGCCCGGACGTGCGCCGCGCAGGCGCTCAGCCATCGCATTCAGATCGTCGAGCCAGTGACACGCGCCCGCCACGAGATTGGCCCCGCCGCTGCGAAGCGTCGCTTCGAGCACGACCGGGTTGGTCAGCAGGAAATTGCCGGGAGAGCACGCATCGAGCCACTGACGTGCCACAAAGCCGACCAGTTCCTCGTGGTGCCGTTCCACCCCTGGCACACCATGCGTCGCATTGTGCCACCAGCGTTGCGCCGACAAAAAAACGTCACGGTACGTGCGAAATGGCCAGTTCGCCCACGAAGATCCGGCGAAACGTGGGTCGGCCTGCCCGGCGTGCACCGTAATGCCGCGCGCCTCTTCGTCACGGACGGTAGACGGCTCATCAAGGGGTGACCCGACGGAAAGGCACGCGCGCGTCGCGAGCTCGAAACACGTTCCCGGCGCCACCACTAGATGAGCCCACCAATCAAGAACGGCCAAGGCGAGCGACACCGGCGACAAACCGAGTGTCATCGCGGCCACACTTGCATGGGCCGCTCGATTCCACTGTTCAGCCGGCGCGGCCTCGGCTCTCAAGCACTGCGCAGCATGCGATGGCTTCACGCGCGCAGCGGGCGCCCCCCCAACTGGCGAACCGGTATCGCGTGCAAACGAAGCTTTCATGACAGGCGTACTCATCGCATATGCATACCGCCGTTGACCGCGAAGTCCGCGCCGGTCGCATACGCACCGGCGTCGGAGCACAGATGCGCCACCAGCGCTGCGATCTCCTCCGGTTCGCCGAGGCGCCCGACCGGAATCTGCGGCAGGATTTTGTCCTCCAACACGCTTTTCGGTACGGATTCGATCTTCGGGGTCGCCAGATAACCGGGCGATATCGTGTTGACCGTTATGCCGTGTGCTGCCAGTTCGAGCGCGAGCGCTTTCGTAAAACCGTGAATGCCGGCCTTGGCGGCCGCGTAATTGGTCTGGCCGTATGCTCCACGCGAACCGTTTACCGAACCGATGTTGACGATGCGACCGAAGTTGCGTTCGATCATGCCGGCAATGAACGGCTTCGTCATATTGAACACGCCGTCGAGGTCGGTACGCAGCACCGCGTCCCACATACTCTTCGTCATCTTCGCGAAAGTCGCATCGCGCGTGATCCCGGCGTTGTTGACGAGGATATCGACGTGTCCCAATTTGTCGAGCACACGTGCCGCGCAGCGCTGGCACGAATCGAAGTCGGCGACGTCGACCTCGAATGCATGGAAGTGGCGCCCGGCATCCCGCTCCCGCATGAGCCAGGTCGCGACATGATCGTTATGTAACGTATGCGACACGGCGACTGTCATGCCGGCCTCCTGCAGACGCCGACTGATTGCCGCGCCGAGGCCACCCATTCCACCCGTGACGAATGCGACCCGGTCTGCGCACATGATCGCGCTCCTTTCCGGTGCGACCGATGGATCCCGGGGCCCATCATTCCCCGCCGCCTTACCGATATCGGTGTCGCGACCGCTTTACTGTGCAACCGCCGCGCGCAATGGCCGTTGATCTGAGTCAAGCGTGCCGAACTTGTGCTTCGTAGACTGTATTGCACTGACGGATTCACCGTCGACGGAGCAACCACCGATGAGACACAAGCGGCAAAGCCGTGCAACTCGATACCAGCGTGCGGGCACATTCGTGCCGATATCGTCTTGAGCGGACCGATGCGCACGCTGGCCGTTCTCGTCATCAACACGGGCTCCTCGAGCGTCAAGTTCGCGGTATTCGCGTACCCGCCTGACGGCGCCCCCCGACGCACGCCGCTGCGCGCAGGGGAGGCGGCCGATACCGGCAATGGTATTTCGATCCGTTTCGACGGCGAACCGCAACGCATGTTGCCAAAGGTTGCGGGAGACCCGTACCGCGCCGCGCTCGAGCAGATCGCGATATGGGTCCGCGAGCGGTTGCCCCATATCGCGTTGGGCGCCGTCGCACATCGCGTCGTACATGGCGGGCCCCGTTATGCGGCGCCAGTCGCGATCGACGACGAGGTGCTCCACGCGCTGCGCACGCTGACGCCTCTCGCGCCTTTGCATCAACCGCACAGCCTGGATGCGATCGACATCCTGCGCGCTGCATTGCCGGGGGTTCCACAGGTCGCGATATTCGATACTGCGTTCCATCACACGCTGCCGCGCGTCGAGCAGTTGCTGCCGCTGCCGCATGCGTGGTTCGACAAGGGCGTGCGCCGCTATGGATTCCACGGGCTGTCCTACGAATATTTGGCGGTTGCGCTTGACGAAGCCTTCGGCTCGCGTGCACAGGGTCGCGTGATAGCGGCCCATCTTGGCAGCGGCGCGAGCCTTTGCGCAATGCGCGGACTTCGCAGCGTCGCAACGACGATGGGATTTTCTGCGCTCGATGGTCTGATGATGAGTACCCGATGCGGCACGCTCGACCCTGGCGTCGTCCTGCATCTGCTGGATGTCGAGCATCTCTCGCACGACGCGCTGGGCCAGGCCTTGTATTACGA
>CBJLAJ010000174.1:0-10101 GCA_966421005.1 uncultured Paraburkholderia sp. | reverse complement strand
AGTTTGGGAGACGTGGCCGAGAGGTCGAAGGCACTCCCCTGCTAAGGGAGCATCTGGGCCAAAACCTGGATCGAGGGTTCGAATCCCTCCGTCTCCGCCAGTACTTAGCTATATGGCGGTGGAAACCCCGCAGAGTCTCGGCTCTGCGGGGTTTTTGTTGTGCGGTGATTTTTTGAGTCCCGTTGATGCCTGCGCAATCGACCCACGTAGTCGGGGTGAAAGTGGGGGTGACAAAGCGCTTGACTACACGGTTTTTATTGTCTGCGTCGCGGCGCGCTTTCTGCGCATGCCATTCGTTGACAAGTTACCGGCGATCGCCGAGGTGGGGGTGGTCCGGCAAGAATTCGACCTTAACAATGCGGTTGAAACGAAGAAGCCGCAAGTCGCTCCGCAGCATTGAGCGCGTTTGTCGGTTAACATCGTTTCCCACGGCATTTCGGCAGCACCGCCAGTGCATCGTCTTCGCGGCCGTTATCGCTGCTGGCGGTCCGAGGGTTTAGCTCATTGCTGAGCCCCCTGTAAAACAGGTCGAAGCCGCCTGGCGAAGGTCGATCAGAACGAGTGATTCGAGTCGCCCGTCGATACCCTCGAAACCAATCCGGTTAGCGAATGAAGATCCTTGAATACACCGGCCTCGACACCTCTTGTGTCAAGGCCAGCTATCGCAAGGTGGCTGATGCCATCGCACGTCGCGACTTCCGCGCAGCACAGGTCAAGAAGCTCGCCAATCTGAGCCCTGGCAACCTCTATCGCGCCAAGCTCGACGATGCCAACCGGTTGCTGTTCTCTCTGATTCGCCACGGTGAGGAGATCTGCGCGCTGATGCTGGAAGTCATCGCCAATCACGAATACGACAAGTCTCGCTTTTTGCGCGGCGCGGTGATCGACGAAGGCAAAATTCCTGATATCGACACGCAAGAAGCCATCAAGGATGCGCCGACCGTGCGCTATCTGCATCCCGAACGCACGACCATTCACTTGTTGGACAAACCGATTTCCTTCGACGACACGCAAGACGCCGTCTATCGCTTGCCGCCGCCGTTGATCGTCGTCGGCAGCGCTGGCAGCGGCAAGACTGCGTTGACGCTCGAAAAACTCAAGCACGCCGAAGGCGAGGTGCTGTACGTTACTCACTCTAGTTACCTCGCACAGAGTGCTCGCGATCTGTACTACGCCAACGGTTTTGAACACGGCGGGCAAGAGGCCACCTTTCTCTCCTACCGTGAATTCGTCGAGTCCATTCGCGTTCCATTCGGCCGTGAGGCAATTTGGCGGGATTTCGCCAAATGGTTTTCGCGCATCCGGCAGGCCTTCAGGGAATTCGATGGCCATCAAATTTTCGAGGAAATTCGCGGCGTGATAGCGGCTGGGCCGACGGGCCTTTTGTCGCGCGATGATTACCGTGCGCTCGGTGTGCGCCAGTCCATTTACCCAGTCGACCAGCGCGACAAGCTATACGACCTGTTTGAAAAGTATTGCTCTTGGCTGGAGGAAGCGAAACTATACGACCTTAATCTCGTCGCTCAGGAGTGGCAGGCGCTGGCCGCGCCACGCTACGACTTCGTTGTCATCGATGAAGTGCAGGATCTCACCACCGTGCAATTGGCGCTGGTATTGAAGACCTTGGCGAAGCCTGGCCGCTTCCTACTGTGCGGTGACTCCAATCAGATAGTCCATCCCAACTTTTTTTCTTGGAGCCACGTCAAGGGCTTGTTCTGGAAAGACCCGGCGCTGGCCGAGCGGCAAGAGTTGCGTGTGCTCACCGCTAATTTCCGCAACGGGTTGGAGGCCACGCGTGTCGCGAATCAGCTACTGAAAATCAAGCAGCGACGCTTCGGCTCGATCGATCGCGAGAGCAACTTCCTCGTTCAGGCGGTCGGGGCGGCGACGGGGCAGGTCGCGCTGGTGCCGGACAAGGACGCCACGAAACGCGAGCTTGACCAAAAAATTCGCCAGTCGACGCAATTTGCCGTGCTGGTGATGCGTGACGAGGACAAGGCAGAAGCACGGAAGCACTTCGCCACGCCGTTGCTGTTCTCCATTCACGAAGCCAAGGGCCTCGAATACGAGAACATCGTTCTTTATCGTTTCGTCTCTGATCACCGTGCTCAATTCAGTGACATCGTCGAGGGCGTTACTCCCGCCGATCTGGCAGTCGAGACACTCGATTACCGGCGTGCGAAGGACAAAAGCGATAAGTCGCTAGAGATCTACAAGTTCTTCGTCAATGCCCTCTATGTCGCGCTGACGCGCGCGATCAGGAATCTCTACATCATCGAATCGGATACCGGGCATCCGCTCTTTGGGCTGCTCGATATGAGTGCCGGCAACGTAACCGTGCAGGCCCAGCAATCCAGCCGGGAGGATTGGCAGAAGGAGGCGCGGAAGCTCGAGTTGCAGGGCAAGCAGGAGCAGGCCGAATCCATTCGCCGAAACATCCTGAAGCAGACCCCGGTTCCTTGGCCGGTGTTCGACGAAGCGAAGGTCACTGAACTACTCGTCAAGGTGTTTCGGGAGCAGGCACCCGGCGGTAAGCCTAAGCAGCAGCTTTACGACTACGCGGCTTGTTTCGACGAGCCGCAGCTCGCTCACTGGTTGGCCAGGGAGGCGAAGTTCGACCAGGCAAAGGGTTTCTCGCGGCAGCGCATGACGCTGGGCCGCAAGACCTACGTTCCATACTTCGCCGCTCAGTTCAAGGACATCCTGAAACAATGTGATTTGCACGGCATCGAGCATCGTCTGCCGATGAATCAGACGCCGTTGATGGCTGCCGCCGCGGCCGGCAACGTATCGTTGGTGGAAGCGTTGCTGGAGCGCGGTGCCGACCGAGAAGCGATCGATCACTATGGCTATAACGCTCTTCATTGGGCGTTGCGTGAAGCCTTCCGCGACGCGAAGTTCGCACACGGCCCGCTTGCCCCGCTTTACGAAAGGCTTGCCCCGAGTAGCATCGACGTCAATACAGGCGAGCGGCTTGTGCGCATCGACCGGCATCAATCCGAATACTTTTTATTCCAGACGCTATGGGTGTTGTTCAAGTCGCGCTTCACTCGCCCGTCCCGCAAGCTCAACGGCGCTTTCGACACCAAGACCATTCTGGAGGCTTGGCAGCATCTCCCGACGAACGTTGTACGTCCCGAGCGCAATAAACGACAGCATTTGTCGGGGGTGCTGGCCAGAAACGAGATCGAACGCGACTACGCCTACAACCGGGCGCTTTTCATGCGCGTGGCCCAAGGCTGGTATCAGTTCAATCCGAAACTCGCCGTGCGTCGCCGGCTGGGCGACGAAGAGCGCTGGGTTGCGATCTACGCGGCGCTCAATCTACCGTTAATCAGCGAGTTTTCATATGTGGATGGGTACGACATCGTGCGGGGTGAAATCGACAACTATCTAGCTTTGGCTGGTTTGCCCAAATGCACTACGCCGATCGCGGCGGAGCGTTGGGTTGAGCGCGAAGGGCAATTGCGGCGGTCGATGAAAACGCTTGGGTAGTCTGACATGAGCAATTCGTCATGGTTGCGTCCACAACCACACCTGCGGACGCAGCCGTGGCTGACGATGAAAGGACCGCCACGCCTCCGATGAGCGGAATGGCTTACTCGCCTGGAGTAGCGGATGAGGCGGCGGGCAGCGGATCGGTACCTTCGCCAAGAATTGCGAGGTAACGGCGATAGCCAAAGACACGGCCGCGTCGGCGGCCTGTTACTTCCTCGACCACTTCAAGCCGTTGGAGGTCAGCAAGTGCAGCATTGATCGTAGGGGCGGTTAGGCCGGTGCGCTCGACCAAAGCGTTGGCGGTAAGAAATGGATTCTGTTGCAATAAATCATGAACCCGCAGAGCCGATCCCGCACGTTCACTCTCGGCTGTGATCCGCTCGCGATCCTCCTTGAAGAGAGCGACGATTCGTGTGGCGGCATCAAAGGCCTGATTGGCGGTCTCGGCGATGCCATCAAGAAAGAATTCAAGCCAAGGTTCCCAGGCACCACGCTCGCGCACTTCCTGGAGGAGCCTATAGTAATCGGCGCGGTGCGTCTTGAGGTAAAGGCTCAGGTAAAGCAGCGGCGAGCGTAGCACCCCATGCGTATTCAAGAAAAGGGTGACAAGGAGCCGGCCGATGCGTCCGTTGCCATCGAGAAACGGGTGAATGCTCTCGAACTGGACGTGGAGTAGGCCTGCCTTGAGCAGGGCGGGTAGGCGTGAACGGGCCTCATGCATGAAACGCTCGAGTGCATCAAGACACGCGTCGAGCTCGTTGACGGGGGGCGGCACATATAAGGCGTTTCCCGGCCGTGTCCCGCCGATCCACATTCTGATTCGCGCTGTCCGATTAACGAAGACGGCGGTGGTGCTATGAGAGCGCGACAGCGCAAGGCACCGCATTGGGCATATCTGCTTCCGCTCCCGTGTGTGACATTATTAACCGATTTCACGAGAGGGGCTCGCAATGGGCGTATTCGATCGTCTAGTACTGTTTTCGGAAGTTCACGGAACGGTCCTCAAAGATGGTAAACCGGTGGCCGGTGCCGAGGTGATCCAAAAGGTCGTGTGGTCGGATAACGAAAACGACATTCCGCGCCAGCGCGCGATAACGGACGAAACCGGCACCTTCTCGTTCCCGGCGATCGAACGCCGGGCCGGCTTACTTCGACTTCTGCCGGCCCAGCCGACGATGCAGCAAGAGCTCCTTATCCGCTACCAAGGGGCTGAATACATAGCCTGGCAGCATGGCAAAGGTAGTTACAACGCAAACACAGAGCTGGATGGCCGGCCTATCCGGCTGGTCTGCGAATTGACCCGTCCACCCAACTACGAGGGGAAGCACTACGGCATCTGCCGGGCTGATTAAGGAATCGTGCGGATGTGACGCGCCCGCGAAGGATTATTGGCCGCCGCCCAAATGGTCACCCAAGCGCAGACGATCCGCCTCGATCCAGCCTTCGACAGGGTCATCGCCCGTCTTGCTGTTTACGTACATGATTTGGTACCAAGCCTTGAACGGCTTGTAGACCGTCACGGTGTCGCCCGGAATAACGAAGGTCCGCTTGGTCATGCACTGAGCGGCGGGCGCCGAATAGAAATAGGCACGTCCTTCTCCAACGACTGTCGCGGAAAGCGGTGGCCTGAAATTGTCGTCGGCGCCACCGGCCGCTTCGTTGAGCTTGCGACAGTCGATTGGACCTTTTGCGTGTGCGCACGGTGTTGTGAAGCTCAGGCACAGGGCAAGGATCGTCCCCAGCGTAGGCGTCTGGATTGTCATCGTCGTCGTCTCGACTACCTTCATGAGTTCGAGGCGGCGATTCTACCGAATATCGCCATCCGCGCGCTCGACGCGCGCCGATTGCTCCCCGAACGCGATGTGCCGCGACCGCGCCAGCGCTTCAAACCTTCAACGGACGCCTTACTTCAACGCTCGCCCGAATACCTCTCCAAGCTCGGCGTCTTCGACAATCGGCGCGATGTCGAGCTGCATCAAGTCGCTCCACATATAGGCGAATTCGGTCAGCGCCTTGACATCGTCGGTCTCGAGCAAGTCAAACCCGCCGTTGAGATCCGCTCGCGTCCATCGGCCGAGCAATTTGACGCCGGCCGGCGGAAGGCCGCCGGTTTTTTGAAATCGCTCGATCGCTTCTGCGCGGGATTGCGTGTTCGGAGCCCAGGTGAACGTCAGCATGAATTTCATGGTCAGCTCCTCGTGTTCGACACCGATCGAGACTCGTCGCCGCGTGTGGCGGCGTTCAGTTCATTGTAGTCAACGGAAGACTAGGCGTCGTCGGACAGGCGGCGAAGGCTTCGTGGGGTTCCAGCATACGATTGCGCTGGCAATGGCTGGCATACAATGTTGAACAACCGGGAAAGATGAAAGCCAGATCGATCGACATGGAGTGAGACGTGGAGCCGGGACCAGCGACGCATGTTGATTATCAGACGTTGAACTTCAGGTACAGACGCGCGGCGGAGCTCGACGGGAACGACAACCCCATTCATCCCGTCGTGGTGGTCGGAGCTGGGCCGGTCGGCCTCACGGCAGCGCTCGATTTTGCACAACATGGGGTGCCGGTCATCGTCGTCGACAACGACGATGCGCTGTCGGCGGGCTCCCGTGCCATCTGTTTTGCAAAACGTACGTTGGAGATCTTCGATCGCCTGGGCGCCGGGCAGCGGATGGTCGACAAGGGCGTGTGCTGGAACGTCGGCAAGGTCTTTTTTAAAGACGAACTCATCTACTCGTTCGATCTGTTGCCGGAGACGGGGCATCGCCGGCCAGCGTTCATCAACTTGCAGCAATACTACGTCGAAGGCTATCTGGCCGAGCGCGCCGCGGAGTTCGACGCGATCGACCTGCGCTGGAAGAGCGAGGTCGTCTCGGCCGAGCAGCGCGACGATCATGTCGTGCTCACGATCGATACGCCGGATGGAGGATATGCGCTTCGGGCGCGATATGTGATCGCGGCCGATGGCGCGCGCAGCACGATGCGGCGGTCCCTCGGTCTGGAGAGCCATGGCCGCACCTTCAAGGACCGGTTTCTCATCGCCGACGTCAAGATGAAGGCGCCGTTCCCTGCTGAGCGTTGGTTCTGGTTCGATCCACCATTTCACAGAAACCAGTCAGTCCTGCTTCACAGACAGCCGGATAACGTTTGGCGAATCGACTTTCAGCTCGGATGGGACGCAGATCCGGTCATCGAGAAAGATCCATCCCGCGTGATACCTCGAGTCAAGGCATTACTGGGCGAAGAAGTCGAGTTCACGCTGGAGTGGGTTAGCGTCTATACGTTTTCATGTCTGAGGATGGAGCACTTCAGACACGGACGCGTATTGTTCGCCGGCGACTCGGCTCATGGTATGTCGCCATTCGGTGCGCGCGGTGCAAACAGCGGCGTCCAGGACGTCGACAATCTTGTTTGGAAATTGACGCTCGTGCTGCGCGGCGACGCGCCCGATGCGTTGCTCGATAGTTACAGCTGGGAACGAGAATACGCTGCGGACGAGAACATTTTGAATTCGACGCGCTCCACGGATTTCATCACGCCGAAGAGCGCGATCTCCCGCACGTTTCGCGACGCGACGCTCAAGCTGGCGAAAGACTGTCCGTTCGCACGCCGTTTGGTCAACAGCGGACGTCTGTCGGTGCCTGCCGTGCTGCGCGACTCCCCACTGAACACCTCGGACGTCGATGGCGATCGGTTTGACTGCGCCCTGGTGCCGGGTGCCGTCGCGCCTGACGCACCCGTGTGCGCGAATGGATGCGAGGCGTGGTTCCTCGACCTGATCGCGCAGCGGTCGTTCGTTGGCGTCTACTACTGCATGCAGGAAGACGGTCCGTCTCGGTTAGCCGAGCGATTCCTGCCTTTGACACGTCGCGCTGTGCCCGTGCGAATTCTGTTGGTGACATCGGCTGGCACACCGCGTGCATCCGGCCCCTGGCCCGAGGGCATCGCGGCTGTCGAAGAAACGGACGGCACGCTGACGCATCGCCTCGACGCTCGACCAGGATCGTTCTACTTGTTCAGACCGGATCAGCACCTGTGCGCGCGCTGGCGAACCTGGAACGAGGCACAAACGGTCGCCGCGTTGAACCGTGCAACCTGCAACAGCTAACCCCGGATCGACGCGATGAAGCTGAACCTCGAACCCAATATCGCCGATCCGGACGCGTTTTACGAACGTCTTATCGGCCTTCACGCCGATCTGACCACCGACGAGAGCCACGCGCTGAACATGGAGCTGGTGCGCTGCCTGTCGGCGTTCATTTCCGACGCGGGCGTATCGACGGAGGCTGCGGCGTTGGCGCGTGCGGGTGAGCAGGCAAACGAGACTCCGGAGGCTGTTGCGAAGCTCGTGCTGCTGCTTGCCAACCATCTCGGCGATGAACAGAAAATTGCAGGGGCATTCGCGCAAGCCCGAGCCACGATAACTGGCGCTGACGGCGAGCTCGCTCAAAAGCGTCGATAGTTTCAACACGTTGGAACCATGCAGGTGGCCAACCGCGCGGTTTCCCTTCGTTTCCTCCTCGACTAGCAACGGAGTGTCGAACATGGCAAAAGCATTCGCATCGCGGGCCGATCTCGAAGAAAAGAAGATCACGTGGACGCAGCTGTCCGAAAACGCCTACGCGTATACGGCGGAAGGAGATCCGAACTCCGGGGTCGTGATTGGGGACGACGGCGTACTGATCGTCGACACGACGGCTACCCCTGCGATGGCCCAGGATTTGATCGCGAAAATCCGCAGCGTCACCGACAAGCCCATCAAGTATGTCGTGCTGTCCCACTATCACGCGGTGCGTGTGCTGGGCGCGTCCGCCTATTTCGCCGAGGGCGCTCAGCAGGTGATCGCGAGCCGTGGCACCTACGAGATGATCGTCGAGCGCGGCGAAGCGGACATGAAGTCCGAGATCGAGCGCTTCCCTCGGCTTTTCGCCGGCGTGGAGACGGTGCCGGGCCTCACCTGGCCGACACTGGTGTTCGAAAAGGAAATCACGTTGTTTCTCGGCAAGCTCGAGGTCAGGATCATGCATCCGGGCGCGGGGCATACGAAGGGTGATACGGTCGTCTGGCTGCCATCGCAGAAGGTCTTGTTTTCGGGTGATCTCGTGGAATACGAGGCGGCATGCTATTGCGGCGACGCGCAGCTCGCCCAATGGCCCGATACGCTGGAAGCATTGCGTGCGCTCGAGCCCGAAAAGCTCTTGCCGGGTCGTGGGCCTGCGCTCACCACTGGGGACGAGGTGAACCGGGGCCTCGACTACACAAGAGACTTCGTCACGACGCTGTATGCGCAAGGTCGCAAGGCTGTCGAGAAAAAGCTCGACTTGAAGGCTGCAATGGCGCTCGCGCGCGAAGCGATGGACCCGAAGTTCGGCCACGTTTTCATCTACGAGCATTGCCTGCCGTTCGACGTCTCTCGCGCCTTCGACGAAGCAAGCGGCATCACGCATCCGCGTATCTGGACGGCGCAGCGCGACAAGGAGATGTGGGACGCGCTGCAAGACTGACGGCTTGCAGCATCGCGCAATTGAGGGGATACACCTGACGATTACTTCCGCAGCAGGCTTTGCCGCGGTATGCGTTCATCGACAGGCCGACGCGCAGCCGCCGGAAAACCTGCCGGGTAATCGACGACACGTGCCGTGCCGGCCACCGCCTGTGCGGTGACGCCGAAGAAACGGCCGGCTATGCGTGCGCCGCCGACAATGGCGGTCATTGCCGCGCGGTCCAGTTCGACGCTTTCGGCAAGATCGTGGACGACGAGCTTCGACATGGCTGCTCCAGGAGAAATATCGCGTGGTGCCGTCGCGACCGGTGTGAGCTTCGGTCGACGACGGCGACGCATCGGGCCTGAACCACCAGTATAGGTAATTCAAGCGGCAGCGGTGTGCGCCGGCGAGCATCGCGAATGCTGTGCGGGGAGGCTCCCGTTCCTCCACGACAGCACGCGCTCACACGACGGCACTGGCGTTGGCCAGCAGCTTGGGGCTCACGGTGATGTTCGGCGGTACGAAACCGGCGCCGATGATGCCGTTGTTGTTCAGCGCTTCGACGCTGACGAACTGTGCCTGCGTGATGTTTTGGTTGATGCCGATGTTCACGTTGGCAACGGGGCCCAAACCTGCGAGCCACGTATTGCCTGTCAGGCCCGGTGTCCCGGTACCGCCCGAGACGGCGGACATTTCGCGGCGCCCGAGTGTGCGCGCGCCGTCGAGATCGCGAATCATGATCGATGACATGGTGCTTCTCCAAAGGAATGATCGGTTGTGCTGCTGTCAGCCGGGCGCGCGGGAAAGGCGCGCACCCGGTGGCCGTGAACGGCGGGCGGTGCCTCAATAGACGGTCACGTTGTTGTTGCCGTGAACGTTCGTCGTGAGCGACGTGGGCAAGTGCGCGACGAACGCGTTGTTGTTGTCGCTCATGTTATTGATGGTGACGCCCTGGTTGACGAGCTGCTGGGCACTGACGGTCTTGCTGTTGTCGATGTCGAGCTTCAGGCTGGGAAAGGGGGCGAACACGTAGCCGCCGCGAACGGCCTTCATGGCCTTCGTGCTGAGTTCTTCCTTGACGGAAAGGTCTTTGATCATCAGTGCGCTCATGACAGTTCTC
>CBJLAJ010000173.1:0-10106 GCA_966421005.1 uncultured Paraburkholderia sp. | reverse complement strand
GTTCTCCTCGTCCTCGCATTACATGGTCTTGAGCTTCGGTGCGACGCTGCGTCCGAAGAAGCGCAGCGAACGCGTTTCGGTGCGCGCGCGTCCGCGCGCCGCTGCGGGAACGCGATCCACGATGTTGTCCGCGAGCTGCTGCAGGCTACGCGCTATGCCGCTCGAGCGCTTCACCGCAGATACCGCCACGCCTTCGTCGAGTGCCTGGGTCACGACATCGCGATCTTCCGGCAGCACCTGATAGGGCGCCATGTCGAGCACCTCTTCAAGCGCAGTGCGCGCCCGCTCGAGATCTTTCGTATAGCGGTTGAGAATCAGGCGCAGGTTGTCCGACGCATAGCCCAACGAGCCTAGAATCTCGCGCAGGTGCCGGCCGGCGCGCACGTGCGGCATGCTCGCCTGCAGCACCAAATGGATCTCGTCGCTTCGGTCGAGTGCGAGCATTGACAGCGGGTTGATCGACTGGCCTACATCGAAGATGACGAAGTCATAGCGCGGGATCGCAATGCCCAGAATCCATTCGAGCCGGTCGTGGTCGATTTCAGCCGCTTTCACCGGATCGCCGGCGCCCGCGAGCACATGGAACGTCTCGCTGACATGCAGCAGGCTCGCATCGAGAAATGCTGAATCCATTCGTTCGACCTGAGCGGACATCTGAGGCAAGGTCGATGGCGGCGATTCGCCCGTAACGAGAAACGCCGCGTCGCCATAGAGCTGGTTCAGATCGATCAAGAGCACGCGCTTTTGTCCGTGGGTCGAAATCGCATGGGCCACGTTGGTCGCCACGAGCGTCGTGCCGTTGCCGCCCTTGCACGAAACGAACGATACGATCCGCGTTTCATGAGCCCCGCTCAACGAGCGCTTGCTTTCGGCGCGCAGCAGCGCTTCGGCAAGCGAGTGCTGATCGAGCGGCCAGCCGAGCACGTCGCGAAACCCGGCCCGCATGGCAGCGATCAACGTTTGAGGCGATGCGTCGGGTGTCAGCAGCACGCAGGTGAGCCGTTCGTAACGACGGCTGAGATCCGCGATGACGGCGAGCTCCGCATCGTTGAGCGATACCGCATCGACAATCAGGACATCGAACGAATCGAGGCCGTCGCCGCGCTGCGCGAGTTGAGCCGGGCTGCCGACGGTCCGTGTCGTTCGATAGTTGCCGCATTCTCCGAGCGAGCGCACGATCTGGGCGAGCCGTGAGGCGTCTTTCGAAATGCTGAGTATGTCGATCATGATGGTATGCCGAGCTATCGTGAGTTATTGACAAACCGTGCCGCCCGTCGAAGTCGCGAGGCTTTCACGTGGCAAGGTGGTGGTGAGCGGTGGCATCTTGACCGCGATGGGCACGAACGGAATCATCGTGTTCACACTCACGTTGGTGACACTGACCGTCACGAACGTGCAGCTGTTGCGCGCTGTGTCCGGGTCGGAGTCGCAGCCGGAGGGCGAGTAGGTGAGGTTCACCTTCGAGCTGGACAACAGCGGCAGCAGGCGCGTGATCCGCGTCTTGACGATCGCGGCATCCGCGTCGCAGACGACCGCGGTTCGTGCGCCGAGGCGAACGGCTTCGTTTGCGGTATTCCAGTAATACAGCACACGCGCGAATTCGCAGATAGCGATCAATAGCGTGCAGAAAACCGCGCAAACGATGGCGAACTCGACGAGAGCGGCACCGCGCTCCTTGCGCCGGCAAATGCCGCGGGCGTACCGCCGCCGCGCTGGGACGTGAGATATGCGCGCGTTCATGACACCTGCCTCATGACGGTGAAGATGTTGTCGAAGTTGAAGGTCGAGAGGTTGAAGAACGGCTCGATCGGGCTGTACGGAAAGCCCTTGATCTTGACTTCGACGATGTTGATGCTGCCCGATTGTGTGCCGCCTGCCGCGCCGTTGTTTGTGTCGTAAGTCGCGACATTGGAAAATGCCGCGGGATCCGTCGAATCGGTACAACCCGTCGAGCTCGACGCGTCGCAGATGATTACCATCGACGTCGTGAGACCGCTGACGAGCGGTGTGCCGGCGCTGGGGCACGTGGTGCTGCCGTAGACGACGAGACATTGCGCCGCGGCGGTCGGGTAGGTCGGGTCCGAGGGCAGGTAGGTCGACAGATACCGCGCCGCATCGCGCGTGCTCTTTGTCAACGCCTCGTACTGCCAGATGGCATGGCCGAACTCGGCTACGCCCATCACGAGTACGATGAGCGGCACGAGGACGATAGCGAACTCGACAAGCGCCGCGCCGCGCGTGTGCTTACGTGTTCTCTGCTGAAACCGGCGGGTCTTCATGATCGCCTCGCTCATTGCAGGAGGACCGGGACGAGAGGCCCGACGGAGTTGCTGTTGCCGGGAATGCCGTGCGTTGCGCAGGGCACGCTCGCATCCGTCGATTTACCTTCGTACTCGAGGTGGATCGGCAGCGGAGCCGACGGCAGCCATTGCATCGGGTCGACCATCAGTACGCAGTCCCAGCGGATGACGGGTAGCTGGTGGACGGTCGGGCTGGAACTCCCATTATCGAGCAGCGAGCAATCGACCTCCGGTGCGAGCGCGAGCCGCCGGTCGGCCCCGAGGGTGTAGTTCGTGCTCGACGACGATCCTTTCACCGTGAAGGCGGAGGAGTTCTGGTACGCGGCATAGGCCGCACGCTTCGTTACGAAGTCGCTATAGGCGCTTGTTTTCCCGGCTGGTATCGCGTTATAGGCGTATCCGGTGAAATCGGGCGTGGCGTTCGCTTGTTTGTACGGGTTGTCGTATATGCCAAACCGCGTGTTGTATGCGGCCGAATCGGCCGATTTATTCCCGGCGGTGCCAACTTTGAAGCCGGTCGCGGGGATGCTGCAAAAGTTGCCTGTAAGCTCGTTTTTGATGGATTGAGCGCTGTTCGAGCCATCCAGCGCTGCCCATCCGAACGAGCCGGGACCGAATGCCGGCGTCGGGCCATCCTTCGATCCGATCCATGTCCCCGGTGTGTAGCTCGTCCCATAGGTCGGCCCGGTACCGGGCGTACACACGAAGACCGGAAGGCCGCAGGTGGTTTGCGCCGGGCCGACCGTCGCCACGGCGAACGCGGAGACCGCGGAATTGCCGATCGAAACGCCGGGCACCATGTTCAGCACCTGTATGAACCAGTTCGGGATGTTCGTGAGCGAAGTCGTGCACTTCACATACTTCATCGTGGAAGGCGAGGCGACCGAGCTCTTCGGAAGAAACGCGTTGTTGAGCGAATCGCTGAACAGCACGTTGCTGTCTGTCGAAAGTTGCACGGGGGCGGTCTGAAAGAACGCGTAGTTGTAGTGACCGGCGGCGATGCCGGCTGCTTCCGGCACCGACAGATCGATGGTCGCGCCCGTCAAATCGCGAGCCGCCGCCAACGCGCAGGAATCGGCACTGTTTTGCAGTTCGCTCTTGACGACGTAAAGCTTGCCCAGATCGAGCGCGAGCCCGACAAAGCCGATGAGGGCGACAAGCGCCAGGGCGACCAGGATCGCCACGGCGCCGCGCTCTTTTGGTCTCGACAGGACGCGCTTACCTCGTTGGCCACGGTGAATCATGATCGCCCCCCCCCCCCGTGCATGCGTTGTTTTACTGATTCGAGCCGCTACCCGAGCCGATGCCGATGACGAATGGATTGGTCGTCTGCGTCGGCGCTACGAACGACTTGTCGTACCGCTGCATTGCCGAGACGGCCGCACTGCCATCGACGCCCTGCGTCGATGGGTGGTGCTCCGCCGCCTGCGGATCGATGATCTGAGCTTGCGTCGTCGCGCGGACCGCTTCACCGAAGTGCGCGTCCCAGATCGGCGTGCTTGTCATGCACCCGCCGAGTGCCCCCACGATGGGGGCGAGCGCAAGCGCGCGGCGCAAGAAGTGGATGTGATCGAGTTTCATGAGATTTCCCCTTTGCTTTCGCGTTCAGTGCCGTGTCGAGGCTTTTTGCGTGCTCGCCATCGCAAGCGCCTGTTTTTCCCGGGCGGCGATGCGGGCCGCGGCGGCTTCAATGCGGGCCACGCGTGCGGCTAGTTCGTCCGATGCCGTCGTCGGTGCCGGTTGCCTGGCCGGATCACTCGCAATCGGAGCTGTCGTGATCGCGGCCGTCGAAACCGGCGTCGTCGAGACCGGCTCGGGCGCCGGCGCCGAGGCGGGCGCGTTATGCGCTGCATCGTCAGGCTCGGCCATCCTCTGGACCGGCAAGGCCGGCGTGCGCGGCGCGGGAACCGCCGCGGGTTCTGTCGTGTGCGACGCGGGCGGAGCGGACGGCGCGTTCGGCTCGGCCGGCACATTCGCCGCCGACGGAGCGGGCGAGGGCGGTTGCGACGCCCGCGCCGCGCCACGTCCCTCCATGTTCCCCGTTGCATACACGTCGATATCCTTCGGCTGCGTAAAGCTGTCCGTCGGCAACGGTGGGCGACCGACCGGCAGCGGCTTCACGAGATGAGGCGTGATGATGAACACGAGCTCTGTGCGATCCTGCTGGAACGACGTGCTGCGCATGAGCGCGCCGATGACGGGCAGCTCGCCGAGCCCCGGGAACGCCTTGAGCGCGCCCGTGATGTTGTTGCTGATGAGCCCGCCGATCGCGAACGATTCGCCGTCGTTCATCTGCACCGTCGTCGCCGCGCGCCGGGTCGTGATGAGCGGCAGGATCGCCGAAGTATTGGCTCCCGTCGCGCTGACAGTAACGCCCGTGGGCGAGAGCTGCGAGACCTCTGGCGCCACTTTGAGGTTGATGCGCCCGTTGCCGAGAACGGTCGGCGTGAACTTGAGTCCGACGCCGAATTCCTCTTCCTGAAGCGTGATCGTCGTCGTGGTCGAGGTGTTGCTTTGTGGAACGGGGATGAAGACTTTTCCGCCCGCAAGGAAGGACGCCTCCTGCCCACTGATCGTCACTAGATTGGGCTCGGCAAGAATCTTCGTGAGCTCGTCGGTCTTTTGCGCGTCGATGGCGGCTTTCAATGGCAGGCGGTTGGCCTTGCTGCCCGCGATGATGCTCTGTGCACCGGTCAGCAGGCTCGTTACCAGCGCGCCCGTCCACGAGCCGAATCCGCCTTGCAGATTCAAAGACGAACCGAGCTGGTCCAGCAAAGTCTTAGAGACTTCGGCAACCTTGACCTCGAGCATGACCTGTTGCGGCGAATCGATCGTCATCATGTTGATGATGTTGGTCGTGCCGCCCGAACTGGAGAACTGAGCGTTGCCTCCGTTCATGCCGTTGCCTACGCCGTTCGATGTCGATTGCGACTGCTGGCTCGGCTGCGCGGTCGCATAGGCACGCGCGATTTCCATGGCCTGCTGCGCAGTCGAGGCGCTCGAGACGTTACCCGCCAATACGAGATTGCCCGCCGCGGTCGAGACACGGATGCCGTGCTCCGCCGGCAGCAGTTGCGAGAGCGACTGCTGAAGCCCCGCGGAATCCACGCCGACCATGACATCGATCATCTGACATGCGCCGCTCGCGCCCTGAATGATCATGTTCGTCGTGCCGACCGACATGCCGACCAGATAGAGCGTGCGCGGTGATACGAGCGTGGCCATCACGATCATGGGGTTGCCGAGCGAGCGGTTGCGGGCCGGCTCGGCAAGCGGGACGAGCGTCGACTTGCCGACGGGGACCTCGACATTCGTGATGCTTCCGATGTCGCCCTTGCAGTTGGGTCCGCGCAGCGGCTGGGCCATCGCTGCGGCAGCGGCCGCGCTGCCCGCGGCTCCCGCAGCCGGCACCGGCGTCATGCTGATGGTCATCTGCATCGGTGCACCGGGCGCTGCCTGGGGCGCAGTGGCGACTTTGTTCGAGTTCGGCTGCGCCATGCCCGGCTGCGCGGCAGCAAGGCCAGCTCCGAACAACGCCGCCACGATTGCGCTGCTCATCTTGCGGCGCAGCGGCGCGTGACTCGCCGAGTGCTTCAGTTTCGTGTTCATTTGGTGGTGCTCCCCCGGTTGTGATGCCTTGACCTCTTCAATTGCGTTTGTCGTGTCGTTGTCAGTCCAGAAACGATGCAGGCCGGTCCGCCCGCGCCGTGCCCCTCGACACTAGAAACATTCCACGCCGCCCGAGATGCCCGAAAGCACGCCGACGCAGTCACGCTTGACCGGTGCCCGTGTCGCCGCGTAGTGAACGCGAGCGGGTTTCGTCTTTGCCGGAGCGGATGCCGCGACCGGTGCGGCCGGCGAGCCGAGCAGTGTTGTCTTCGTCGCGCCCTTCGTCTGCAGCGTGTCGCTGTCCACCTGGCTGCGCAGCACGAGCGACAAGGTGCCGACGCTGCGGGCGAGGTCCAGCTTTTCCGCCTGATCGGGCGTCACTTCGAGCGTGACCGCATTGACGACCTTTGGCTGTGTGTCGTCGCGGCTCACTTGCTGTGCCACAGCCAGGACCAGGATTTTTTCGAGCACTATCTTCGAAATGCTCGCCTGATCGTTGCTACCTCCAGGCGCTTGCGTGTTCACGATCACGTCGACGTAATTGCCTGGCAGCGCAAAGCCGGCGACGCCGATCACGTCGTTCACGCGCACTGTGATCGCGCGATCGCCTTTGTTGATGACTGCGGAAAGGCCGCCTTTGGTGCCAACCGGGGAGAGCTTCGATTCAAGCACTGGCTCGCCGCGTGTGAGGCTCGAGCGGACGACGCGTCCTTCGAGCGACTTGACATCCTTGAACGTGCCGGGTGGCACGCTCCCGGTGGGCCAATTGACCATGCGAATCAAATTGGTGTTGAGTGGCTGGCCGAGATTGATGTCGTCGATTGCGACGGCGACAGGCGTCACCGCACCCGACGACGTATGAACAAGCCAGTGGGAAGCGAAGACAACGGCGGCCAAGCCTGCCAGCATGGCTGCCGCCAGCATGATGAGAGCGCGACTGCTTTTCATGGAAGAACTCCTAACGAATCATCAAATGTCGGCCGCTTGGCCGGCGGCATGCCTTTCGCCTTGGCACGTGTCCGTGATCGCAGGCGAGGGCGGGAAACGTCTTTCGATTCCGGCATTCGAGCCGAAATAGCTGTGCCATGCTTCTTGCAAACTTTCGGCGGTCACTTCACGAGGGGCGCCGCGATACTCGGCCGATGCGCTGACGAGGCTCAGCAGATCCCGCGGGTAGCAGGCGAGCAGCGGTTTGCCGCTTGGGTCGTGAAGTTCGCGCCGCAGATAGTCGAAGGCGGCGTCCGAGGTCGTGAGCCCGTAACTCGCGCAGCACGCTTCGAAGATGGATCGATAATTCTCGAGCGACATGGGTCCCATATGGAGCTTTGAGCCGAGTCGGCGCAGGAACGCTTCGTCTCCGATATCGGCGGGGTCGAGATTGGTGGAGAAAACCGGCCATACCTCGAACGGTGCGGAAAAACGCATCCCCGAGCGCAGCGTGAACAGATCGACGCCTCGATCGAGCGGCATGATCCAGCGGTTGAGCAGGTCCTGCGCGGCTACGCGCTGGCGGCCCAGATCGTCGACGATATAAAGGCCCATGTTGGCTTTCATGTGCGGCGGCGCCTGGTAGAACCCAGCCGACGTGTCGTAGCGCAAATCGAGGCCGTCGAGCGTGAGTTCTCCGCCTGAAATCACCACCGGACGTCGACACACGCGCCACCGTTTGTCGCCCGGAGCCGAGCTGGTTTGCGACGAGGCGTCGTGATGCAGCAGCGGGTCGTAAAGCTGGATGATTTCGCCGCTGATATAGATCGCGTAGGGAATCGGAACGTCGCCCTGCAAAAGCTTGCCGAGCCGCTCCGCGATGTACGTTTTTCCGCTGCCGGCCGGTCCATAGAGCATGAGCGGGCGGCCGGCGTTGAGCGAGGCGCCTGCGGCATCGAGCAGAGCGGGCTCGACTCGAACATCCGCGAATGCGGCATGCACGTTCGATTGACTGATATGTTGATTGCGGATCGCGTGAGCGCGCACTATCTCGACGTAGCTCTCGTACGAGACGGGTGCGGGCCCGCAATACGAGCATCGTGCGAGTTCCTCTGCTGCGACAGTGCGTCCCGCCTCGGTGAGTCGGAAGTGGACATCGATATCGGTCGCGCCGCGATGCGTGATTTCGGCCAGACGCTCACGCACGAGGAACGCGAGAATGTCTTCGAGAACCGCGACCGGGAGGCGATGGCGTTGCGAAAGATCCGCGAAGCTCGAGCTGCCGTTCAGCATCGTCGATTTGAGCACGAGCCGACCGATGAAGATAGGCGGCAGCCCCGTATCGGCGATCGAACGCGGCGTGCGCAGCAACCGATGCGAGGAGTCCTTATGCGGATGGCTCGCTGCGTTCTCATGCTGTGACTGAGCAAGCTGCATCGCTTCGTTCGCTTCAAGATTGCATTCGCTCATCTTCCATCTCCTTCCCGGCTTGGCGTGGGCCGTCCCGCGCACGGATTGATGAATTCGATACCCTGTTTCGTGTGCCCACTCGCCCGTCGGTCTTTTAAGCCGCTGCCGCGAACAGCACGCCCAATGTCCCCGCCGCGATCGCAATGCCGTAGGGCAGCGAACCAACCGAGGCGATCCGCGGTTGCGCGCCGGCGCCTGCCGTCCGCATCGGACGAAGCCCTTGTCCAAGCAGGGTCTGCAGATTGAGAAGTAACTGCAATGTTTGGCGGCTCAGGACCGCGAAGGCGATGGACCAGGCGCCACCAATGACGAACGTCGCGAGCGTGATCGCAAGCACCATTTCAGGGCCGACCCAGCTGCCGATCATCAGTAATAGCTTTACATCGCCCGCGGACGTGCCGCGAACCAGGTAGAGCGGAATCAGCAATGCAAAGCCCGTCATGCCGCCGGCTAGCCAATTGCCAGCACCGGCGACGAGGCCTTCGAGGCACAGATGGACGACGAACGAGGCCAGCAATCCGATCAGAATCAAGCGGTTCGGAATCCGACGTGCAGTGATGTCGGTGCTGGCGGCGATCACGACCACGGCTGCGACGAAAACCGGGATAGGCTGGGAAGGCAAGGGCGGGAGCAGCATATAAGCCTCGCTTAGGTTGTGGATACCGGTCATTGAATTGCGGCAACGATGTCGTCTTGGATGCGCTGGTAGAGCCCTTGCAACGACGTACCGAAGTGGATGACGGAGGCGACGGCTGCAATGGCGATAAGCGACACCATCAATCCGTACTCGACCATCGTCGCGCCCCGTTCATCGCGGACAAAGGCTGTAGCTGGGCTGACGAAGCGTTGCAAAAGGTTTCGAATGTCTCCGGCCATGATCGATTCCCCGTCGTCTGTGGTGTCTGTTTGTCGCTGAATACATGCATAAGCGCATCGGTTGGCGGACGAAGCGCTGTGACGCTTCGTCCACAACATACCCGTCAAAGGTCCGCTGCGATGTCGCTGAAAACGTCGTTGAGGGTTTTGCCGATGCTGGTGACGGAGGCAATACAGACGATCGCAATCAGCGCGACCATCAGTCCATACTCGACCATTGTGGCGCCTTCCTCTTCGCGTGCAAAACCTTTTACGTGCGCAATTAATTTTTGCATTTCGTATCTCCGTTAGGATAACTAAACAAATTCCCCTGACCGGGCGGTTTAGGGACTGGACTGCAGGTACTACAGGTACTGCAAAAAAAACAAAATGAGCGTTTTCGCAGCGGATACGCCGCGGCCTGTCGAATCGACTAGTGATGCGAGAGTCGCAGCGCCGAGCGCCCGGAGGCTCTCGGATGCACCCTTGCGAAACGCGATGCCGTTTGTGATGTGGGAGCGTGAGGGAAGCGCACCGAATGCAAACGCGAAGCGCAGTGGATAGCGGATCGTGATGCGACGACCGGTCCTGCGTTGCGGCAAGGAAGATGCCTCATCCAAGTATCGGTTTTCATGCTTAAGCCCCCCCGGCTTATCATTGCTTTAGATGCTTCGGCACAAGTGCCGGCACCGCGGTACGTCGACAAACTTTTATCGTCCCTTCGTATTTGCTGCCGCAATACAAGGTCGCGGCAGCAAATCGTTGGGTTCCTCCCCGCGGTCCGCCTCGGTTGCCATTTCTGATGGTCCTCAGAGCGACTCGAATGGCTGCCGGGCGTGCCTCGTCGATTTCCCGTGGGGCGATTTCGCAAGGGATATGCCAACGACCGCCAATGCCTTGTCGGCCAAGGGAAAGCCGATTTTGACAATCTTTCCGTGCATGCCC